>DASSAD010000198.1:0-10381 GCA_035685725.1 Amycolatopsis sp.
GGGCATGCGGCAGCGGCTGGCCATCGCGCAGGCGATGCTCGGCCTGCCGGAGCTGCTCGTGCTCGACGAACCGACCAACGGGCTCGACCCGCCCCAGATCCACCAGATGCGCGAGGTGCTGCGGCGGTACGCGGCCACCGGACGCACGGTGCTGGTGTCCAGCCACCTGCTCGCCGAGGTCGAGCAGACGTGCACGCACGTGGTCGTCATGCACCGGGGCGCGTTGGTCGCTGCCGGCGAGGTCGGCGACATCGCGGCCGCGGGCGGCGAGGCGAGCTTCCGGGTGGACAGCCCGGACACCGCCGCGGACACCCTGCGCGCTCAGCCAGGCGTGTCCCAAGTGGATGTCGATGGCGACGTGGTGCACGCCGACCTCGACGGACTGCCCCGGGCCGAGGCCGTCGCGGCGCTGGTACGCGCCGGGGTCGCGGTCGAGCAGGCCGGGCCGAGGCGGCGCCTGGAAGACGCGTTCCTGCGGCTGGTCGAGGAGGAGACGGGCGCATGAGTAAGGCTGCGGACCAGGCCGCGAACGCGGCGATCGACACCGGTGTGCACACCGACCCCGCGGCGCTCGACGAGCTGAGCGACGCGGCGGAGCACGAGCCGGCGCAGGTGGGTCCGGACGGTGGCGTGCTCGGCTACCGGCCGGGCCGGACGCTGCGACTCGGCGTGGAGCTGCGCCGCCAGCTCCACCGCCGGCGGACCCAGTTGCTGCTGGGGTTCGTGGTGGTGCTGCCGTTCATCCTCGTGCTGGCGTTCCAGATCGGTCAGTCGAGCCCGAACCGCCGCTCCGGCGGGTTCGTCGATCTGGCCACCGCGAGCGCGCCGAACTTCGTGGTGCTGGCGCTGTTCGTGGCGGGCGGCTTCCTGCTGCCCACCATCGTGGCGCTGTTCTTCGGCGACACGATCGCGAGCGAGTCGTCCTGGTCGAGCCTGAAGTACCTGCTGGCGATCCCGGTGCCGCGACACCGGGTGCTCCGGCAGAAGGCCGTCGCGTCCGGTCTGCTGTCGCTGCTCGCCCTGATCCTGCTGCCGGTGGTCTCGCTCGTGGTGGGCCTGATCTGGTACGGCTCCGGCGACGCGATCAGCCCGACCGGCGACGCGATCCCGTTCGGGCAGAGCCTGATCGCGATCGGGATGTCGACCGTGTACATCGTGCTCCAGCTGGCCTGGGTCGCGGGACTGGGCCTGCTGCTGAGCGTCCTGACCGACGCGCCGCTCGGCGCCGTCGGCGGCACGGTCCTGGTGGCGATCCTGTCGCAGATCCTCGACCAGATCACCGCGCTCGGCACGCTGCGCGACTACCTGCCGACGCACTACTCGTACGCCTGGATGGACCTCATCGCGACCGACGTCGACTGGACGAACATGGCCGCGGGCATCCTCTCGGCCGTCGTCTACGGCACCGTGTTCTTCCTGCTCGCGGCCCGCCGGTTCGCGACCAAGGACATCACCAGCTGAAACGGAACGGCCGTACACTGCTGATGTGACACAGAACACATCAGTCATCGAGTCGTCCCATCCGCCCGAGATGGTGTTGAAGGTGGTGAACCCGGTGATGCGCTTCTTGCTGCGCACCCCGGTCGGCCGCCGGATGCACAGCATGCTGGTCCTCGGCTTCACCGGCCGCAAGACCGGGCACCACTACGAGATCCCGCTCGGCGCCCACCGGTCGGGGGGTGAGTTGTACGTGCTGACGGGCGCCAGATGGCAGCACAACTTCGCGGACGCCCGCGACGTCGAGGTGACGCTCGACGGGCAGACCTCTTCGATGCGCGCGGTCGGGTTGCGCGAGCCCGCGCGCATCGGGGAGATCTACGCCCGCCGGATCGCCGAACTCGGCCTGAAGGGCGCGGAACGACAGATCGGGATCAAGATCAATGTTCCCCGCCAGCCGACCGCCGCCGAGGTCGCCGACGCGGTTCCGCGGGAGCACCTGGCGGCGATCCGGCTGGAGCCGCGTCCCTGACCGGTGCCGCGTCGTGCCGGGATCCGCCTTGAACCCGGGCCCGCACCCAGTTCCGTCCCCATCGAGGAGGCACACCATGCCTCGTCCGGTCCATTTCGAGGTCCACGCGACCGATCCCGAGCGGGCCATCACCTTCTACGTCACGGTCTTCGAGTGGTGCTTCGAACGCTGGGGAGAGAACCCCTACTGGCTGATCAGCACCGGCGACGGACCGGGCATCGACGGCGGCCTGGTGCCCCGCAACGGCCCACCGCCCCCGGACGGAGCACCGGTGAACGCCTTCGCCGTCACGCTCGACGTGACGGACCTGGACCGCATCACCCGGCGCGTCGAACAGGCCGGTGGCGGAGTCGTGACGCCGCGGAGCCCGATCCCGGGAGTCGGCTGGCACGCCTACTGCAAGGACACCGAGGGCAACATCTTCGGTGTCCTGGAAAGCGATTTGACCGCCGCGTAGCGAAAGGTCGTCACGCAGCGCGTGCGCTCGCCGGCGGCCGTGTCCTCCCGTCCGGTCGCCGTGTCCTCCCCTCCTGCGGCCGTGTCCTCCTTCCGGTCAGCGAGTTCGCTTGCGGTCGGCGAGTTCCGCGGTCGCGACGCCGAACTCCCCGCGGAGCCCAGGCGACGGGCTGAAGTGGGAATCCGCCGGGCCGGGCCCGGTCAGGAGCGAGGAGTGCCCGGGTCAAGGGAATGCCGGGACAGTGGCGTGGACAGGACCATCGTGCTCGACGGACGGCCGTATCCCGCCAGGCGGTCGATCAGCTCCTCGAAGGCCGCCATCGATTCGGCCGTCACCTTCAGGATGCTGCAGGCGTCCCCGGTGACCCGGTGGATCTCGCGGATCTCGGGCCAGCCGGGCACGTCCGGATCACGCAGCACGCAGCGGGAGCCGTAGCACGCCATGCGGATGAAGGCGGTGACCGTCCAGCCGACCCGGACGGTGTCGATCCCGGCGTGATAGCCGGTGATCACGCCGGTCGTCTCGAGCCTGCGGACGCGCTCGGCCACGGCGGGCGGCGACAGGTGGAGGCGCCGGGACAACTCGTTGAAGGACAGTCGCGCGTTGTCCTGAAGTTCCCGCAGGATCTTCCAGTCCATCTCGTCCATCAGGCCGGCCTCTCGTTCGTCAAGTCATTGGGAGGGTAGGCAGAGGGAATCACGGCGTAGCCGGGCAAAGGCCGTTGAATCGGCATTCCTTTTCCTCGTTCTCCCGCGTGATGATGGTGCCAGGAGGGCAGGCATGGAGGAACCGAGCGACGAGATGCTGATCCTGGACTTCGACGGGCGCGTGCCCTACGACCGTTATGTCGCGGCCGCCTCCCTGCATGGTCTCCAACGGCCCCGCGGAGACGACCCCGGCGAGATGTCCTTCTTGATGATCTCCCAGATCATGGAGCTGTATTTCCAGCTCATCGACTTCGAACTCGGACAGGCACAGCGGCGGCTGCGCACGGACGATGTGCTGGGGTCGCTGGCGCCCCTGCGTCGCGCCGCTCTCGAACTCGACGGGCTCATCGCGAGCTGGCAGGGCCTTCGCTGGATGACCCCGGCCGATTTCAACCGCTTCCGTGACCTGCTCGGCGAGGCCTCGGGGTTGCAGTCGGCGATGTACCGGCGACTCGAGTTTCGGCTGGGGTTGCGCAACGCCACGTTGATCCGGCCGTTCAAGCGCGATCCGCGGGCCCACCGGGAACTGGTCTGTGCCCTGGAAGAACCGAGCATCTGGGACGACGTGATCGCGGTGGTGGCCCGCCATGGCCACGACCTGCCGGCCGAGGTGTCGCGCCGTGACTTCTCCGTCGAGCACGAGCCCCATCCGGCCATCGAGGCCGCGTGGGTGGCGATCTACCGGGACGACCGGCCCGACAACACCCTGAGAATGCTCGGCGAAGCACTCACCGAGGTCGCGGAACGGTTCGGGGACTGGCGTTACCACCACCTCAACGCGGTCCGCCGCGCCATGGGCGCCAAGCCGGGTACCGGCGGTTCGTCCGGGATCGGCTGGCTGGAACGCAGCCTGGCACGCGTCGTGTTCCCGGAACTCTGGTCGGCACGCACGCACATGTGACGTGAAGCAGCGTGTAGCGAACAGCACGGCTCACGGCTTCGCGCCGCGCGATACGGTGTCGGCTGGAAGATCTTGCCTGGCGGCCGGATCGAGGATGTTCAGCGCAGCAAAGGACGTGGGGCATGAGGATTCTCGTTGTCGGCGCCGGGGCCACCGGTGGTTTCTTCGGGGCGCGGCTGGTGCGCGCCGACCGGGACGTGACGTTCCTCGTCCGGCCGGGCCGGGCAGCCGTGCTGCGCGAGCGGGGACTGCGTATCACCGGCCTTGGCGAGGACGAAGTCCTCGAACCGAACCTGGTCACCGCGGCCGAGCTGGCGGAGCCCTACGATCTCGTGCTCCTGTCGGTCAAGGCGACCGCGCTGGAGCGCGCCCTCGATGATCTCGCGCCCGCGGTCGGACCGCGGACGGTCATCGTCCCGTTCCTCAACGGCATGGCGCACCTCGACACGCTCTCCACGAAGTTCGGCAAGGAATCCGTGCTCGGCGGCGTGGTGAAGGTGATGACCACGGTCAACGGCGACGGCGACATCGTCCGGCTCGGTCCGCTCGGGGAACTCCTCATCGGCGAACCGGACGGTGGAACATCGCCACGCACCGAGGAACTGGCCAAAGAACTCGACGTCGCGGGTTACGACTTCACGCTGTCGCCGGACATTCTCGCCGAGATGTGGCACAAATGGGCGTTCATCGCCTCACTCGCGGCGGCGACCTGCCTGATGCGCGGCTCGGTCGGCGACATCGTCGCCGTCGCGGGCGGAGCCGAATTCGGGCGGGCGATCGCGGCCGAGGCCGCCGCAGTGGTGGCGGCGGCCGGTTTTCCCTTGGCTGCCAAGGCACTCGCGGCCACCACGAGCCTGCTCACGCAGGAGGGTTCCCCGGCCACGGCGTCGATGTACCGCGATCTCGTGACCGGGCAGCCGGCCGAGGTCGAGCAGATCCTCGGCGACCTGGTGTCGCGGGCGCGGGAGTTGTCGGTCGACACCCCGCTGCTGGACGTGGCGACCCTGCACCTGCGCGTCCACGAGCGCCGCGCCGCGGCCTGACGCGGCAACCACGCGCGACCGGCACGCCCCCGCGCTACGCCGCAATCGTGTGGTACCGGCAAGCCCGGGCGTTACTCGGCGACCGAGCGCTACGCGGCAACCACGCGGCAGGGAAGCGAGAAACACGCTAACCAGACGAGAGAACTCACCGACCGGACGGGAGGACTCAGCCACCGGACGGGAGGACTCACCGACCGGAGAACTCGGCGATGGGGTGAGTGTTACTTGATGCCGGCGGCGTCCATGCCGCGCAGCTCCTTCTTGAGGTCGGCGATCTCGTCGCGCAGGCGGGCCGCCAGCTCGAACTGCAGGTCGCGGGCGGCCTGCATCATCTGGTCGGTCATCTGCTGGATGAGGTCCGCCAGCTCGGCGCGCGGCATGGTGGCGACGTCGCGGTCCACGAGCACGCCCGAACTGCGGCCGCGACCACCCTGCTCGGGCTTCTTGCCCCGGGAGACGTTGCGGCCCGAGCCGCCGACCGCGATCTCCTTCTCGGAGTCCTCCGCCTCGGTGTAGACGCGGTCGAGGATGTCGGCGATCTTCTTGCGCAGCGGCTGCGGATCGAGCCCGCGCTCGGTGTTGTAGGCGACCTGCTTGGCCCGGCGACGGTTGGTCTCATCGATCGCGTACCGCATCGAATCGGTGATCTTGTCCGCGTACATGTGCACCTCGCCCGACACGTTCCGCGCCGCCCGGCCGATCGTCTGGATCAGCGACGTGCCGCTGCGCAGGAAGCCTTCCTTGTCGGCGTCGAGGATCGCCACCAGCGACACCTCGGGCAGGTCGAGGCCCTCCCGGAGCAGGTTGATGCCGACCAGCACGTCGAAGTCGCCCGAGCGCAGCTGCCGCAGCAGCTCGACGCGGCGCAGCGTGTCCACCTCGGAATGCAGGTAGCGCACCCGGATACCCAGCTCCAGCAGGTAATCGGTGAGGTCCTCGGCCATCTTCTTCGTCAGCGTGGTGACCAGCACGCGCTCGTCCTTCTCGGCGCGCTCGCGGATCTCGTGGACCAGGTCGTCGATCTGGCCCTCCGTCGGTTTGACGATCACCTCCGGGTCGACCAGGCCGGTGGGCCGGATGACCTGCTCGACGAACTCGCCGGCGGTCTGGCCCATCTCGTAGGGACCCGGGGTGGCCGACAGGTACACCGTCTGGCCGATCCGGTCGCTGAACTCCTCCCAGGTCAGTGGCCGGTTGTCCAGCGCGCTCGGCAACCGGAAGCCGTGGTCGACCAGCGTGCGCTTGCGGGAGGCGTCCCCCTCGTACATGCCGCCGATCTGCGGCACCGTCACGTGCGACTCGTCGATGACCAGGAGGAAGTCCTCCGGAAAGTAGTCGATCAGGGTGGCGGGCGCGGAACCCGCGGCGCGGCCGTCGATGTGCCGCGAGTAGTTCTCGATGCCGGAACAGAACCCGACCTGCCGCATCATCTCGATGTCGTAGCTGGTGCGCATCCGCAGCCGCTGGGCTTCCAGCAGCTTGCCCTGTTTCTCCAGCTTGGCCAGCTGTTCCGCCAGCTCCGACTCGATGCCGCGGATGGCCTTCTCCATCCGTTCCGGCCCGGCCACGTAGTGCGTGGCGGGGAAGATCCGCACCTCGGAGACCTCCCGGATGATCTCGCCGGTCAACGGGTGCAGGTAGTAGAGCTTGTCGATCTCGTCGCCGAAGAACTCGACCCGGATCGCCAGCTCCTCGTACGCCGGAATAATCTCGACCGTGTCGCCGCGCACGCGGAAGGTGCCGCGGGCGAATGCCAGGTCGTTGCGGGTGTACTGGACGTCGACCAGGGCGCGCAGGAAGGTGTCCCGCTCGACCTCGCCGCCCACCACCAGCTTCGCCGAGCGGTCGAGGTAGGACTGCGGCGTACCGAGACCGTAGATGCAGGACACCGAGGCGACCACGATGACGTCCCGCCGGGACAGCAGATTCATCGTGGCGGAGTGCCGCAGCCGCTCGACGTCGTCGTTGATCGACGAGTCCTTCTCGATGTAGGTGTCGGTCTGCGGAACGTAGGCTTCCGGCTGGTAATAATCGTAGTAACTGACGAAGTACTCGACCGCGTTGTGCGGGAACAGCTCGCGCAGCTCGTTGGCCAGCTGCGCGGCCAGCGTCTTGTTGGGCGCCATGACCAGCGTGGGCCGCTGGACGCGCTCGATCAGCCAGGCGGTGGTCGCCGACTTGCCCGTGCCGGTGGCGCCGAGCAGCACGACGTCCTTCTCGCTCGCGCCGAGCCGCCGCGTCAGCTCGTCGATCGCCGCGGGCTGGTCACCGGCCGGCCGGTACTCGCTGACCACCTCGAACCGCCCGTCGCTGCGGGGGATGTCGGCGACCGGGCGGAACTCGGACTGGGCGAGCACGGGGTGTTCGGTTGCGAAAGCCACGAGACCAGGGTAGGCCTGCCCACCGACATTTTCGGGCCGGGCGGCAAGCGGGGAGGCCGCCCGCCGCCCGGCCGGGAGAGGTTTCCGCGGTGGGGACCGGCGGTGTCTGGGGGCTGCACACCGCCGGACCATCGGCCCCGGATGCCACCGGGAGCAGATCGCCGACCTGCTCCGGGCGCTCCGCGTACATCCGGGATCGCCGGGCGCGGGCCGGTCCTGGCGCGCGGACCGGCCGGACCACCGTGGAAACGATCGTGATAATCGGGAAAGGTCTTTCCGCCTTCGCGTGCCGGATCCAGCCGGGACCCGGCACGCGATCGCCTACTCGTACAGCGCGCGGTAGCGCGGTCGGGACGAACGCATCAGACAGGCCTCGCACGGCATTCCGCAGATCCTGTCCAGCACCTCGGCCTGCCCGGGCGCGATCGGTTCCCCGCACACAGCGAAAAGCTCGTGGGGAACCGGCCCGCCGGCCGGGACCGGCACCATGTGGCAGACCCTTCTGCTCTCGCCGACCATCCCACGACGCAGGCGGACGACCGCCATCACTTCGGTGGGCTCGGCGTACACAACGTTCCCCATACGCCAACCTTAAACCCGGAATAATCGCGAACTCTTCGTGCCCGCGACCCAACGATCATCGCCAGGTCTGGTGCAGGAGACCGAAAATAATCACGACTTTGATCAGAACCGCGTCACAACCCTGCACGAACGGCTTGAAACGGCAGATTACGGACACGCCCCGAACGGAATCAGGCGGACTTCGGCGCCAGCACGGCCGGGCCGAGCCGGTGACACAGCTTGAGTGCCAGCTCGACGTCCAGCCGGTTGTCGGCAACCGGGCGGCCGAGCGTCTCCTCGGCCTTGCGCACCCGGTACTGCACCGAGTTCTTGTGCATGGTCAACTGGCCCGCCGCGGCCGTGTAGCTGCTGCCGGTGGACAGAAAGACGCGCAGCGTGTCGCGCAGGCGCTCATGCGCTTCGTCGTCGGCGGCCAGCCGGCCCAACGTGTCCAGCACCCACAGCTTGGCCGCGTTGAGATCGGCGGCCATCAGCGCCACCGCGCCCACGTCCCGGAAGGTCAGCGCGCGGTCGCAGTGCTCCCCCGCCGCGAGCGCCAGTGCACGCACACGCTGCGCCTGGGCGTGGCTGCGCCGGAAGCCTTCCACGCCCTGGCCCGGCTCGCCCAGCACCAGCCGCAGTCCCGGCTCGGCCGCGGTGAGTACCCGCGCGACGTCCTTCTCGTCCGGCAGCGCCGGAGCGTCCAGCGGGAACCACACCCACGCGCACAGCTCGTCGTTCGGCACGAACAACGGCGCGCCGAGGCCGCTGAGGTGGGCGCCGACCTCCGTGGCCACCGCCTCCAGCCGGGACAGCGCGTTGCCCGCCACGGACCCGGGCGCGCACCAGACGATCATCGCGACGTGCAGCCCCCGCAGCCGGTAGCCGAGGTCGGCCTCGCAGGCGTCGAGGTCGGCACACCCGTCGTCCAGCAGAGCCCGCACCCGCGACGCCCGCGCCGCACTCCGGTTGAGCAGCCAGCGATCCCGCTCTTCCTGATAGGCGGAGACCACCTGCTGGATCACGCGGTCGATGAAGGCGAAGGTGACCCTGAGCGCGTGGGTGATCATCGCGGCGATCACGTCCGAGGCCGAGATCTCCCGCCCGGCCGCCTCGACGGCATACTCGAGGATCGCGTTCTGCGCGAGGTAGTAGGCCCGGATCAGGTCGATCACCGGGGTGCCCCGCTGGGCGAGACGGCGGGCGTACTCCATCGCCGCGGCGGGCGCCTCGACACGACTGGGGTCGATGCCGTGCTGGAAGATCTGCAACGCGGTGTCGACGTTCTGATACAGACTCGCCGAAAGCAGGCTGACCACGGTCTCGTCGTCCTCGACCAGGTGAGGCAGTTCTCGCGCGTACAACGACACCATGTCGGCCGTCAGCTCGTCGGCACGGCTGCGCAGCTCCGCGGCGATCCGGCTGACCTGCTCGATGACGACGGCTTGCTCCACCACAAGATCACCCTACCGGCGTGACACTCGTTTTCGCGCTGTAAACCGGGACAATCACGGTTATGACAGCGATCCACCCACCGAAGACGGAAGAGTTCGATATCACCGCCGGGATCAACACCGATCCCAAGGGGATCGCTCGCGAGGTCGAGCAGTACCGCGTCGCACCGTTCGGGCTCTACCTAGCCCGGCCGGTTCCGGGACGCGTGCAGTTCGACTACCTCGAATCCTGGCTGCTGCCCGGGCTCGGGCTGCGGCTGACCGATTTCTGGTTCACTCCCGGCCACGAGCGGGATCAGGACTTCTACTTCGACGTCGTGAGCATCGAGGTGGACCACGACGTCTGGCGGACCAGGGACTGGTACCTGGATCTGGCCCTGCGCGACGGGCGGGGCCTGGACGTCCTGGACACCGACGAACTGCTCGCCGCGTCCCGGGCCGGGCTCATCACGCCGGAGGAAGCCCAGCGGGCACTGGAGATCGTCTACCGCACCGTGGCGGGCCTGGCCGCGCACGGCTACCGGCTGGCGGATTGGCTGGCGTCGATGGGCATCGCGCTGACCTGGCGCAGGCGGTGAGGAAACGGAGTCCGCTTGGCCGGGCGGACCCCGGGTACCCCACGACGGCTTTCGACGACCGCGCGAGAGAACTCGGCAACCGCACGAGGGAACACAGCGACCGGAAGAGGGGACACGGCGACTGAACCAGAGGACACGGCGACTGGACGAGGGGACACGGGGACCGGAAGAGGGGACACGGGGACCGGAAGGGAGAAGTCGGCGGCGGGAAGGGAGAAGTCGGGGGGTGGGGGAAGATCCGCTTTCCGCGGGCACGGGTGGCTGGTTCTACTGTGGGGTCATGCCGATCTACACGCACGGCCATCACGAATCCGTGCTTCGTTCCCACCG
>DASSAD010000199.1:0-16330 GCA_035685725.1 Amycolatopsis sp.
TGCCCCTGGGTCTTGCCGCCGTGCAGCGCGCCGGCCGCCACCCCGCTCGCGCGCAGCCGCTCGGCCAGCCGGTCGACGTGGTGCTTGGTCCGCACGAACATGATCGTGCGGCCCTCGCGGGCACCGATCTCGGTCACGATGTTCTGCTTTTCCTGGTGGGACACCTGGAACACGTAGTGATCCATGGTCTCCACGCTCGCGGTGACCGGCGCGACCGAGTGCTCGACCGGGTCGGTCAGGTAGGCGTCGACGAGCTTCTTGACGTCGCCGTCGAGGGTCGCGGAGAACAGCAGCCGCTGGCCGCCGGGCGGGGTGAGGTCGAGGATTTCCCGCACCTGCGGCAGGAATCCCATGTCCGCCATCTGGTCGGCCTCGTCGAGGGCGACGAAGTTCACGTCGGAGAGCACGCAGGTGCCCTGCCGGGTGTGGTCGGACAGCCGTCCCGGCGTGGCGATGAGCAGGTCGACGCCGCGGTGGAGGGCATCGGCCTGGCGGGTGAAGGCCATGCCGCCGACGGCGGTGCGGCACCACAGGCCCATGGCCTTCGCCAGCGGGGTCAGCGAGTCGGCGACCTGCATCGCCAGCTCGCGGGTGGGTACCAGCACGAGCGCGCGCGGGCGCTTGGACCGGGCCTTGCCGCCGCCCAGCCTGGCCAGCAGCGCGAGCCCGAAGGCGAGCGTCTTGCCGGAACCGGTCTGTGCGCGGCCGAGCACGTCGCGCCCGGCCAGCGCGTCCGGCAGGGTCGCGGCCTGGATGGGGAACGGCGCGGCGATGCCCGCGTCTCCCAGCGCCCGTACCAGCGAGTCCGGCAGGCCGAACTCGGCGAAGGACTTCGCCGTGGGGACGAACGGGGCCGCCTCGACACGCTCGATGTGCGTCGTTCGCCGCGGCTTGCGGGACGGACGCGCGGACTTACTGGACTCGAAGGTGATGCTCACTCAATGCCTCTCGGACGCGGCACGTCACAAGGAGGCCCGGGTTGCCGGCGCACAGGCAGGCAGAAACGGTGTCCGTGGGCGTTCTCACAGGGACGAACCCGACGCGTTGTGCGCCACTGCTGGGGGGTCGATTACCGCGGGACGTGGCCACGAAAAACTGCCTGTTGCCCACGCCGTGTATTGCGGTCTGTGATCAGTGTAGCCGAGCCTGGTGCGGGCGTGTGCGGCGCGGTCCACTGTCGCGGGACCGAGCCCGGTCACGGCGTGCGGTCGATCACCGGAGACCGGCCAGTTTTCGGAGGTGCCCGGCCACCTCCGACACGTCGATGTCCAGCCCGCGCGCGGTGAACCAGCCGGCCAGCGTGCGCACGTCCCGGTCCAGGAACCCGGTGCCGCCCGGATTCGCCACCACGTCGACCACCTGGGGAAGGTCGATGAGCATGAGGCGGCCGTCGCGGACAAGCACGTTGTAGGCGGACAGGTCGCCGTGCGCGAGTCCTTCCCCGGCGAGGAACTCCAGCGCGGCCACGGCTTGGTCCCACAGGTCGCGCAGGCCGTTCTCGCCGGGCCGCAGCTGAGCCAGCCGCGGCGCCGCAACGAGTTCGCCGGCGTCGTGGCCGGTCCCGCCGATGGCGCGGGTGTGCGCACCGTCGTCGAGGAACTCCAGCAGCAACTCGGTGCCGTTGCGCTGCACCGGATAGGGCACCGGCGCGCCGATCGTCCACAATCGACTCAACGCGGCGAACTCCGCCACCGCCCATTGCTCCGCGATCAGGTTGCGGCCGAAGGAAGTGCGGTGCTCGATCGCCCGCGTCTCCCGGGACCGGCGCATCCGCCTGCCTTCCAGATAGCCCTCATCCCGATGGAACTGGCGGTGTTCGTCGGAGCGGTAGCGTTTCGCGGCGAGCAGGCAGGAACGGGAACCGTCCGGCAGCGCGCGCCGGAGCAGGTGCACGTCGGCTTCCTTGCCGGTCTTGAGCACACCCAGGTCGTAGTCCACGGCGGCGAGCTCGGTGATCAGCCAGTCCGGGTAGGGCCGCGGACCGCGTTCTCCGGTGTCCCAGGTGCTGTAGCGGTCGGCGCCGCCCGGAGCGGCGGAACCGGTGGAGTCGTCCTCGCGCAGCCGGGTGAGCCGCGCGCGTTCGGATTCGGTGAGCCGGCCGCTGCGGGCCGGTTGGTGTTTCGTGTTGCTACGCGGCCGGCGGCGGCGCATGGGTTCGTCACGCACGGTGGTGTTCTCCTTGACAAGGACTCCACCGGGCGCCGATGGCGTCAGCCGGGTGGAGCAGATGGAGGGGCGAAGCAGGGCGGCGCAGGGACATCCGCGACAGGGACATCCGCGACACCTGGGATATCCATGGCATCGGTGACAGCCGTCGACATTGCGCACCTCCTTTCCTCCGTGAGGGCCCGATTCTGCTCGGGAAACCGGCGAAGCCGCAACCGAATTGTCGCCGTCCACGTCGACGCCGGCCCTCAGATCGCGGCCGCCGTCGGCCGGTCCCCGCCGTTTCTCCGACGCGCTGACCCGAACGGCTGTGCGCACCTAGGCACCGGGCCGCCCGTCCGGGCAGACTCGCGGCATGCGTGTGATCGTGATCGGATCGGGAATCGCCGGAGCAAGCACCGCCTACCAGCTCGCGCGCCGGGACGCCGAAGTGACGGTGGTCGACGTCGCACAACCGGGGGTCGCCACCTCGGCGGGTGCCGGAATCATCTGCCCTTGGTCGTCGCGACGCAGTGACGAGGAAGTTCGCACCGCCTCCCTGGCCGCCGCCTTCTACCCCACACTCCTGGCACAACTCGCCGAGGATGGCGCACCGGAAACCTCATACGAAAAGGTCGGGGCGCTTGTCGTGTCGGCGGAGCAAGGCGAACTCGATCAGGCCTACCGCCGGGTCGCGGCGCGCGCCGCCGAAGCTCCCCAGGCCGGGCAGGTCACCCGGCTGGATTCCGCGCAGGCCCGAGAGTTGTTCCCGGTGCTGGCTCCGGAATTCGCCGGCGTGCACGTATCCGGGGGTGGCCGGGTCGACGGGCGGCGGCTTCGCCAGGCCGTGCTGGCCGGCGCGTCGAAGCGGGGCGTCCGGATGATCGAAGGACACGCGGAACTGAGCGGCCGGGGCGTCGTCGTCGCCGGCGCGACGCACGAGGCCGACAAGATCGTGGTGGCCGCCGGGGCGTGGAGCCCGCGGCTGCTGGCGCCGCTCGGCGTCGACCTCCCGGTGGCGCCCCAGCGGGGGCAGATCAGCCATTTCGAGCTGCCCGACGTCGACACCGGCGCCTGGCCCGTCGTGCTGCCGCCGTCCAGCCACTACCTCCTGGCCTTCCCCGGCTCCCGGGTGGTGGCCGGGGCGACGCGGGAAAGCGGCTCGGGCTTCGACTACCGGGTGACCGCGGGCGGACAGCACGAGGTGCTGGAGCACGCGCTCGGCGTGGCACCGGGACTCGCCGCCGCCACGCTGCGGGAGACCCGCGTCGGGTTCCGTCCGGCGTCGCCGGACGGTCTGCCGTTGCTCGGCCCGCTCGACGGTTACCCAGACGTGCTGGTGGCGACCGGATTCGGTCCCACCGGCCTGACCGTGGCGCCGTTCGCCGGCGCGGTGGTCGCTGCCCTGGCACTGGGCGAAAAGCCGCCCATGGACGCCACGCCGCTACGGCCCGGCCGCTTCAGCGCGCGGTGATCAGGTCCAGCTCCCGCTCGCCCACGCGGACGAGGCGGATTCCGGCCCGGGCGGCCGTGCCGATGAGCCCCTCCACGGAGGACGGCTCCCGACCCGCGGTCGCCAGCGCTGCGGCGAGCCTTCCCTTCGCGGCCTTGTTGTGGTGGCTGACCGTCTTCCCGCCTTCGGTGACTACGCGCACGGTCACCGCTTCCGGGATACGCGCCAGCGCCGCGTAGGCACCGGACCTGAGGTCGACGATCAGCTCGTCGGCTGTGGCGAGGACCGGTTCGAGCACCGGGCGCCACAGCGCGCGCAGGGTGCCGAGCGAGGGCAGGGAGGCGCCGCCGGAAAGCCGGTAGGCGGGAATGCGGTCGTCTCCGCGCACGACACCGAACAGCGCGGAGGCGACCGCCAGCCGGCGTCCGGCTTTCTCACGGTGAGCCTTGGTGAAACCGCCGATGTCGAGAGCGTCGTAGAGAACGCCGGTGTAGCGCTCCAGCGCCGGCAGAGTTCGAGAGGACCACAGCGTCGCGTTGCGAGCGACTTCGTCCTCCTGGCGGAGCGACAGCCCGAGTACCCGCAGGCTGCCGGGTACGTCGGCGGCGAGGTCGACGAGTGCTTCAGCCAGTTTGCGCCGAACGGGCGTGAGGTCGGGGAAGGCCAACGCGTCGAGGTCCATCGGCGGGCCGTCGCCGCCAGGCGCCTTGGTTTCCGAAGGGGGCAGCAACACCAGCACCCCGGCAGCCTAACCGCCAGGAACGACGCCGGTGCGACCCTGTGCCTGTGCCTGTGCCTGTGCCTGTGCCTGTGCCTGTGCGGTGTCGCTCAGCCCGTAGGCGCTCGGCCGGTGCTCCGCCATCGGGCGCCGTGGGTTCTGTGGCGGCCTCGTGGTGGCCGGGCGTCCGGCGAGCGCGCCTCGGCAGGGGGCGGGGTTCGACGTCAGCGGGCCCGCGGATTTCTTGTGTGGCACGGTTTCCCGTCGATCGCTTCCAGGCGGGCGGGTCCGGGTGTCGCGCCGTTTCGCGGTCGCTGGGCGTGGGGGTCCTTGCGGGGCAGCGCTTCGCGGTCGGCGTTCAATCCACGGGAAGGTCGCGCCGCATGCACACCCGTGGCCACCGGTCCAGTCCGGCTGCCGCTTCATCGCGGCGAATCGCGCGCAGCCCTGGCGTCACTTCCTCGGTTCGCAGGCGGCGGAAACCCAGACGTTCGTAGTAGGGCGCGTTCCACGGCACCTCCGCGAAGGTGGTCAGAGTCACTGCGGGGATCGCGTTTTCGGTGGCGTGGCGGGCGAGGTGCTCCAGGAGCGAACGCCCGATGCCACGGCGCGCGTTGGCCGCTCGGACCGACACCTGGGCGACATACAGCGCACCGTCGACCGGTTCGGCAACGAGATAGCCCACCGGGCGTTCCGCTGCGTCGGTGGCGACCCACGCCAGGCCGCTGCGGCGGTGGCGGTCGAGTTCGGCCACCGAGAACGGCTCGCCGTCCGCGACCGCGTCCATCCCGAGCGCGCGGAAGCTCTCTCCGGCGGACACCTCGATCTCGCGCAGCAGCGCCAGATCGCCGGTTCGCGCGGGCCGGATCATCCCGCGCTCGCCAGGTGCCGCTTGAGCTCGAAACCGTCTCCGATGTCGTCGGGGTGGAGGGTGGCTCCGGCCGTGAACAGGCGGCGTGCGGCCATGTGGTCGGCGGGCCGGTTGACCGACTCCACCGCACGAAGATCGTCTCCCTGGAAGCAGAACACCGAGAAGGCACCGGGTTCTCCCTGCACGATCGCGCGGTCGTAGCCCGTGGCCAGGCCCGCGATCTGGAGCTTGGCGTCGAACTGGTCGCTCCAGAACCACGGCACGCAAGCGTAGGGCGCGGAGCCGCCGGTGAGCTTGTCGGCGAGACAGCGCGCGTGATCGACGGCGTTCTGTACCGATTCGAGCCGCACCGGCTCGGGCGCGAACCTGCTCGGGTAGGCGGCGCAGTCGCCGATGGCCGAGATGTCCGGGTCTGAAGTGGACAGGCCGGAGTCGACGAGGATGCCGTTGTCCACGGCGAGGCCGGCTTCGGCGGCCAGTTCGACGTTCGGCCGCACGCCGATGCCGACCACGACGAGGTCGGCCGGCAGCACCGTGCCGTCCGAAAGCTCCACCCCGGTCACCGAGGAATCGCCCCGCAGCCGGGTAACGGACCTGCCGGACATGATCCGGTTTCCGTGTGCTTCGTGCAGGGCCGCGTAATGTGCCGAGACGGCCGGCGAGACGACGCGCGCCAGCACCCGGTCGACCGTTTCCACGATCGTGACGAACCGGCCGAGTTTCGCGGCGACCGCGGCGAATTCCAGGCCGATGAATCCGGCGCCGATCACCACGATGTCGTCGGCCGCGCGCAGCCGCTCCCGGAGCGCGTCCGCATCGCCGCGAGTCCGCAGACCGAGCACGCCGTCCAGCCGGGCGCCCGGAATCGGGAGTTCGCGGTTGCGCGCGCCGGTGGCCAGGACGAGGTGGCCATACCCGAGCTCTTCGCCGTCGACCAGGCGAACCTGGTTACGCTCCCGGTCGATGCTCGTCACCCGGCCGGGTAAAACGTCGATCTCGTTCTTGGCGAAGAAGGCCGACCCGCGCAGGGTGAGCCGCTCCGGTCCCACCGTCCCCTCCAGATAGGCCTTAGACAGCGGGGGCCGCTGGTATGGCTCGCCCGGTTCGTCGCCGACCAGCGTGATCCGGCCCGGGTAGCCGTTGCCCCGCAACGACGCCGCGGCCTGCACTCCCGCTTGGCCCGCCCCCACCACGACCACTGTCATCGCCGCTCCCTTGCCGCGGTCGCCGTTAGCATCCCGCCCAGTCTGCCAGCCGGCGCCCGCCGGTGGGCGGCGACGAACCGCCATCCGGGGCGTGTCGTGCTTGCGGCCCTGCGCGCAAGGCATCTCGTTCGTCGCCGAACGAGGACGTGTTCGGTACCAGCACCGCGGCGCCGAACACGGACGTGTCCGGCAGGAGCACTGCGTCTTCTGCAGGAGCACTGCGTCGCCGAGTTCGGATGTGTTCCGCAGGAGCGGCGCGCTGCCGGCCGAGATCACCCGGTCGGTGCGGCTCCCCGTGGACTACCGGGCCGCGCGCGCAGCGCGGCCAGCGCGGCGAGCCGGGCCGGCGAGGGCGGACCCGGGCGACCATGCCGGAACTCGCCGGTGCCGGGGTCACGCCCTTCGCGCTCACCGCGCGGGCGCCGTTTCCCGCCGGCGTCGCGCGGGGCGAATGTCGAGGTCATCGAACCTTTGGGCGCGTCGGTGGGGTGATGCCGTGCCGCCGTCGCCGGGCCACTGCTTTACTTCACGTATGGAACTGACGCTTCGGTACGCCGTGGCTTCCGACGTCGGGCAGCGGCGGGACGCGAACGAGGATTCGGTCTACTACAGTCCGCGCGTGCTCGCCGTCGCCGACGGGATGGGTGGGCACGTGGCCGGTGAAGTGGCCAGCTCGGCCGCCATCGCCGCGATCACCGACCTCGACGAGCGCCTCACCGACGAGGCCGACCCGCTGGAGGAACTGTTCGCGGCCGTGCGCGACGCGGTGAGCAGGCTGACCGCCCTCGCGGAGGAAGACCACGCGCTGCGTGGCATGGGGACCACCCTCACCGCGCTGCACTGGGACGGGGCCCGTTTCGCCGTCGCCCACGTCGGCGACTCCCGTGCCTACCTGCTTCGCGATGGTGAGCTCGACCAGATCACCCGCGACCACACCGTGGTGCAGGAACTGGTGGACCAGGGGCGGATCACCGCCGAGGTGGCCGCCACGCATCCGAGCCGTTCGGTGCTGACCCGGGCGCTGCAGAGCGGCGGCGAGGCCGACCCGGACCTGTTCTTCGTCGAGGCGCACGTCTCCGACCGCTATCTGATCTGTTCGGACGGTCTGTCGGATGTGGTGCCGCGCGAGGACATCCGCGAGGTGCTGACGGTCAAGGAGGCCCCCGACGAGGCCGTCCAGCGACTCGTCGAACTGGCCAACGCGGGTGGCGGACCCGACAACATCACCTGCCTCGTCATCGACGTGGTCAAAGCGGATCCCGCGGCGCCGGCGGACTAGGGCGACGGGCGAAGTCCGTGTTTCCGGTCCGGGCGACCCGGGGCGCGCGGGTCCCGAAGGCTCCGGATTCGGCGAGGTAGCCCACCTACCGGGGAAGGCGAGCAACGCCGCGGGTCGCGGCCGGGCTGCCCGAATTCGGTCGCGCACCGGGAAACCGGATCACGGGCAAGCCGGCAATCCTCACTTCCCCGAGCCCGTGATGGTGGCACGACCTCGGGTGCGTGGGGCAGCGCGGACCTGCCCCACGCACGATCGGCATATCGTGAATTCGTCCGTCAGGCCGGAACGAAGCACATCCGCCGGTTCTCGACCTCGAGGTTCGCGATTCGGACCGCGACGGTCGGGCCGGCTCCTGGACGGGCGAACCGGTCGGACCGGGGGAGCAGTCCGTGGATCCCCGGTGCGACCTCGATAAGAGTCCCGAAGGGCAGCACCTTCGTGGCTGTCGCCCTGAAACGCCACCGCCACCGTGTTCGCGGGGGAAGTCCGTCCAGGTGGACAGGCTGAGCTTGCTGAGAGACGTGGGTGCACCTGCTCTCGCCGCTCTCCGCCCTTCGCGAAGGTCTTCATGCGACAACTGAAGCCGTAATCGAAGCCGTCGCGGGGACACGAAAAAGCGCGAGGACGGAGGCGAGCCCCTGGCCCGCCGGGCGATCAAGGTTCGGCCGGGAACCCTGTCCGTTCATGGCCTTTCGCCAGCCCGGCTGTCACGTCGATCACCCTGGCAGCACCGCGACCGCCATGTCGATATCTCGCGAGATCGTGTTCCACGTCGGCGACATCATTGTGCCCTTGGTGTCCCTCGACGCTGTGTCGGCGACCGATTCCCGTCGAGGGAGAACGTCGGCACGACACCCTCGCGCAAGTACATCGGCATGACGCATCGCCACGACGAAACCGGCAAGGCACCATCGGCACGACGTCTTCTGTCTGGCGCCATCGGCACTCGACTCCGTGCGAACCCCGGCGACTGTGCCATCCGGGTGCCAGCTGGGTCTTCCGGGTCCCGCGGGCGCGCCAGGAATCGGGGCGGTGGCGCGCCCGCGGGTGGGGTCGACCGGTACGACCCCCCGGCGCCCGGCCGCCTCCCCAGGAAGGGCCGGCCGGTGCCGTGCTCGACGTCGGTGTGCCGTCGGCGATTCAGTTCCAGATCTTGGCGGCGCGGACTACGAAGGGTGAGCGGGGCACAAAGGTATCGTGCCCCGGATAGGTGACGAAATCACCTTCCGTGCTGCATTCGACATCCTGATAAATGGTGACGTCCCGATCCAGGCGATTGGCGAATGATCTGGCCTCGATGCCGTTCGGCAGCACGAGACATTCCTCGGGGTTCGCGACTCGCAGGTCGAGCCGCTGCATCGTCTCGCTGTAGAACTCTCCTGTCCATAAGCAGAATTCGCCTTGTTCGCAGGAGAATTCGGGCCGTCCGGTGGTCGGTGGCGCGGGGCTGGCCTGCGCGATCCCGGCCCCACCCCATAGGCCGAGTATGGTCAGGACAAGAAGTCTGGGTAGGTATGAACGCGCTTTCGAGATCATGGTTTTTCGACTCCCCTGAGAATGGTGGCGCGGCCGGGCGGGCCGCGTTTGCCTCACAGGGATGACAATGCCGGGTCGGCGCAAGCTTGTCACCCCACCTTTTCGAAGCTGTGGACAAACCTCCGATGGCCGCTCCATCGGACGCGGGTTGTCCACAATTCGACGAAACCCGGTGGCGGGTGAAACGAAGATCTGCTATCGCGCCGGGCCCGTCGAGCCCCGGACGACGAGCTGGACGTCCAAAGTGGCCGGTTTGGCCGGCCGTTCCCCGCGGAGCAGGCTCAACGCCAGCTCACCGGCGAGCCGGCCCTTGCGCACCAGGTCCTGCCGGACGGTGGTCAGTCCCGGCTCGGCCCAGCGCGCCGGCGGGGCGTCGTCGAAGCCCACAATGGACAGATCGGCGGGCACGCCGAGACCGAGTTGCCGGGCCACGGCCAGTGCGGCCAAGGCGAGTTCGTCCGACATGCACAGCAGCGCGGTCGGCCGTGGCGCGCGGTCGAGCAGAGCACGCACACCGCCCATGGCATGGTCCCGGGAAAGGCCCGAGGTCTCCCAGATCGGCACCTCGAGCGCCTCGATGCCCGCCTCGGTGAGCGTGGTGAGGTAGCCGGACAGCCGTTCCCGGTTGTAGCGGAACCGGGAACGCAGCGCTTCGGTCGCGGAAAGCGGGCCGCCCCGAGGCTCGGACAGGCACTGCGCGGAGAGGATGCCGAACCGGCGATGTCCCAGTTCCAGCAGATGCCGGGCGGCCGCGGCGGCACCCCCGCGGTCGTCGATGCCGACGCGCACCGCCCCGGCGACCACCGGCTGGTCGATGACGACCAGCGGCAGCCCGCGCTGGCGCACCGCCCGCAGCGCGGGTGCGCCGTCGGCCAGCGAGTAGGCCACCGCGAGATCGGCCTGCGCGGTCAGCACGCGATCGCCGCGCGGACCGCCGTCGTGCCCGCCCGGCATCAGCAGGAGCGCGTGTCCCTCGGGATCGACGGTGGCGGCGAGCGCGTCGAGCGTGATCGACAACGCGGGATCGGAGAACGCCGCGGACAGTCCGGTGTCGAGCATGAACGCGATCGCACCGGTGCGCCGGGTCGCGAGGCTGCGTGCGACCGGGTTCGGTCCGGTGTAGCCGAGGCGTTTCGCCGCCCGCAGGACCTCTTCCCGCAGGTCGGCGGAGAGTTGGTCGGGGCGGTTGTAGGCGTTTGACACCGTCGCGCGCGAGACCCCGACGTCATTGGCGACGTCGTCCAGCGTCGGCCGCCGCCGAGTACCGCTCATCCGCGCAGTCTAATCGGTGGACTTTCTGAAGCGCTTAAGTCATTGTGCTTAGGGCGACTGTGGGTTTCTTGGCCGGAAGGGGAGGCACATGATCGGCGACCGGGTTGCGGTGTTCGTGGTGTTCGGCCTGAACGGCGCGGTCTATGGCACCTGGGCGCCCCGGGTGCCCGCGCTGAGCGAGCAGTTGCGTGCCGGTCCCGCACAACTCGGCCTGACCCTGTTCGCGATGACGGCCGGCATGCTGACCGCCGCGGCGTTCGCCGGGCGGCTGGCCGAACGGTTCGGCGCGCGCGCGATGATCGTCGGCTCGGTGGCGCTCGGTTGCCTGATCCTGCCGGTCCTGGGCGGGCTGACCTCGGTGATCTGGTTCGGGGTCGCGGTGATCGGTCTGGGCGCGGCCAACGGTGCGCTCGACGTGTCGATGAACATCGCCGGGGTCGGTGTCGAGCGCAGGATCGACCGGCCGATCATGCCCGTCTTCCATGCCGGTTTCAGCTTCGGTGGGCTTGCCGGTTCCGCCGCCGCGGGGCTCGCCGCGGCCCGGCACATCCCGCTCGAATGGCATTTCGGCGTGGCCGCCGTGGTGATCGCGGTCGCCCTGCTGGTCGTGCTGCCCGGACTGCCGCGCGCGGTCCCGCGTGCGGAGCGGGCCGCGGTCACGGCACGCGTAGCGCCCGCCCGCCGTCCGGTGCTCTGGCTGCTCGCGATGGTCGCGTTGCTGTCGGCCGTCGCCGAAGGCGCCAGCTCGGACTGGTCGGCGCTGCTCATGGTGAGCGAGCACGGCATCGGGCAGGGCGCCGCGGCGCTGGCGTTCGCCGGGTTCTCGCTGGCGATGGCGATCACGCGGCTCGGCGGTGCCTGGGCGCAAGCCCGTTTCGGCGCCACCCCGACCCTGGCGGTGGGTGCGCTGCTGGCCGGCGCCGGACTCGTGCTGGCGGCGACCGCCCCGGTCGCCGGACTCGCCTTCGGTGGGTTCGTCCTCGCCGGGGTCGGCCTGGCGGCGTGTTTCCCGATCGCGCTGGGCCTGGCCGGAGCCGCGGGCAAGCGCGACGACGACACCGGTGGGGAACGAGAGATCGCCTTCGTGACCGCGATCGCCTACGGCGGGTTCGTCGGCGGTCCCCCGATGATCGGGGGTATCGCCCAGGTGACCTCGTTGTCGGTGTCTTTCATTGTGGTGGGCCTGCTGGCGGCGTCGATCGCGCTCGCCGCGGCGGGCGCGGGTCGTGCACGTCACCGAGAGCTCACCGCCCCGGAACCGGTGGGTAAGCGAGGCCTACTCTCGTAGCGTGGCCACCGATCGATCCACCCGGCGCAAGCCCGGCGTGCTCCCGCTGCTGTGGGTTTGCGTGCTCCTCGCGGCGATCGTCGCGGTCGCGCTGCTCACGCTCTCCGGCGCGGCCACCTACGTGATCGCCGGGCTGCCCGATCCGGGAATCCTCACCAGCTATGGGATCGGCGTGGTCCAGGTGCTCGCCGAAGCCGCGTCGGTGGTGTGCATCGGCTCGCTGCTGCTGGCCGCCTTCCTCGTACCGCCCCAATCCTCCGGCGTGCTCGCCCGCGACGGGTACGCCGCGCTGCGCACCGCCGGGGTCGCGGCCTGGGTGTGGTTCGTCTCGGCGATCGCTTCGGTGTTCTTCACCGCCGCGGACGGCGCGGGCAAGCCGGTGACTCAGCTGTTCTCGCCGCAGGTGCTGCTCGCCCTCGTCGACGCGATCGAGCAGCCGAAGGCGTGGCTCATCACCGCGGTCATCGCCCTGGTGATCGCGATCGGCTGCCGGGTGGCGCTGTCCTGGGGCTGGACGGTGGTGCTGTTCTTCGTGGCGGTCGTGGGACTGGTGCCGGTCGCCGTGACCGGCCACTCGGCCAGCGGCGGCTCGCACGATCTGGCCACCAACAGCCTGCTCTACCACCTGGTGGCCGCCGCGCTGTGGGTCGGCGGCTTGTTCGCGCTGCTCGCGCACGGGCGGCGCCGCGGGGACCACCTCCCGCTCGCCGCGACCAGGTTCTCCCGGCTCGCACTGGTCTGCTGGATCGTCATGGCCGTCTCGGGCGTGCTCAACGCCCTGGTCCGGATGCCGCCCGCCGACCTGCTCACCACCGGCTACGGCCTGCTCGTGCTCGCCAAGATCGTCGCCTTGCTCGTGCTCGGTGTGTTCGGCCAGCAGCAACGGACGCACGGTGTCCGTGCCTTGACCGAGGGGAAGGGTGGCGCCGGCCTGCTCAGGCTCGCCGCGGTCGAGCTGCTGATCATGTTCGTCACGATCGGCATCGCGACCGCGCTCTCCCGCACCCCGCCGCCGCAGAACGGTGCCGCCCAGCCCTCCACCACCGAACTGCTCATCGGGTACGACCTGTCGGGCCCGCCGACCGTGCTCCGACTGCTCTTCGACTGGCGGTTCGACCTCGTCTACGGAACCGCCGCCATCGTGCTGGCGGTGCTGTACGTCGCCGGTGTGCGACGGCTGCGCCGCCGGGGCGACACGTGGCCGGTCGGCCGGACCGTCGCGTGGCTGGGCGGATGCGCGGTGTTGCTGTTGGCGACTTCGTCGGGAATCGGTCGGTATTCACCAGCCATGTTCAGCGTGCACATGGGCAGCCACATGTTGCTGAACATGGTCACACCGGTGTTGTTCGTGCTGGGCGGTCCGGTGACGCTCGCCTTGCGCGCGCTTCCGGTGGCGGGGAAGGACGCACCGCCGGGCCCGCGGGAATGGCTGCTCGCCTTCGTCCGGTCGCCGCTGGCGAAGGTGCTGACCCATCCGGTCGTCGCGCTGGCGCTGTTCACCGGTTCGTTCTACGTGCTGTACTTCTCCGGTCTGTTCGACGTCGCGTTGAACTATCACTGGGCGCATCTGCTGATGAACGCCCACTTTCTGCTGATCGGGTACATCTTCTACTGGCCGGTCATCGGCATCGACCCGGCGCCTCGCCGCCTGCCGCATCTGGGGCGGCTCGGCCTGCTGCTGGCGGCCATGCCGTTCCACGCCTTCTTCGGCGTGATCCTGATGTCGAAGCAGACCGTCATCGGCTCCGAGTTCTACCAGTCGCTGCACCTGGCCTGGGTTCCCGATCTGCTCGCCGACCAGCGGCTGGGCGGCGGGATCGCCTGGGCCGCAGGTGAGGTGCCGGTGCTGCTCGTGCTCATCGCGTTGCTCGTGCAGTGGGCGCGGGCCGATGACCGTGAGGCCCGGCGAAACGACCGTCGCGAAGAGGCCAGCGGCGACGCCGATCTCTCGGCATACAACGCGATGCTCAGGCAACTGGCCGACGGGCCCACGGTAGCGAAGGAGAGCGGCGCCACACCCGGCGAACACTGAGTTCCGGCGCCGCCAAGGTCAGCGGAGCCGGGTGGCGCGCGGCCTCACCCGACGATCCCCGTGAGATGGGGGTGGATGAGTTCTTGCAGTGCCGGTGACGGTTCGACACCGAGTTCTTCGAGCAACTGGGACCGGTAGTGCCGGAAATGCCGGATCGCCTCGGCGGTGTTGCCCTCGCTGAGATAGGCGCGCACGACCACGGTGTGGGCGCTGTCGCGGAAGGGCTCGAGCGTGGTCGCGGTGAGTGCCGCTCGCAGCGCGTCGCTGGGCCGTTGATGGTTCAGCAACTGTTCGGCGAGTGCCTCGAGCGCACGGACGTGTTGCAACCGGACGCGTTCACGTTCCATGAGGACCCAGTCGTCGTACCAGCCGGGCAGCAACTCGCCGGGTGAGGCGAGAACGTCGAGTACCGCGTGCGGATCGACGGGAGGCCTCGGCCCGTTCCCGTCGAGGAAGTACTGCGCGATCTCGGCCAGCAACTGGATATCCACGGCGACGTCGGGATGGAGCGCGACGTCGTGCCGGGTCGGCGAGAGTACCTCCGGTGCCCGGGAGCGCACCCGCCACAGCGTGGTTCGCAGGCTGGCCAACGCGTGTTCCTGGGATTGTTCCGGCCACAGCATGCTCGCGACATAGCCGCGCGGATGGCGTTGGTGCAGTGCGAGGAAGGCCAGCAGACGTTGCCCGCTCGGTGCGAGCCGGACCGTCGAACCGCCGTGCCGCAACGTGAATCCCCCGAGGAGGGTGAGCTGGAATCCCTCGACCGGCCCGTCGGATCTCGGCCATCTGCTTCGTTGACTCGGAATCCGTGTCATTGTCTTCCTTCCATGACGTGTGGTGACAGGCGGCCGCGACGGGGGGCGAAAGATTCGAGCGGAGTCCACGGTGGACGCCGGCCGTACCTCGCCGGACGGCGCAGTGGCGGGCCGGCGCGCCGTTCATCGCCCTAGGTGTTTCCCTGGAGACATGAACTGAAGCGCATACCGCCCTCGCGTCGCCGGTTGGCACTGTTATGTGCTGGGGCTGACTGTCGAGGTCCAGGACGGTGCTTGCCGCCGAAATTCCTTGCCACATCGGGGGAAGCTTTCCGGCGAAGTAATACCCGGCTAACACGCTACCTCTCCGGTCGGCACGCTTCAAACGGTCCGGACCGCCGCCCGCCGGGCCGGCCGCGACTTCATCCTTTTGATGGGATCCGCTTCCCCCACGCGGCGTTGCCGGCGTGGTCATTGGGTGGCGCACTCATGCAGCCATGCCTCCACCAGGCGGCGCACCTCCTCCACGGAGGACACCAGGTTGTTGTTGCGTGGTTTGCGGGAGATGTCGGCGGTTCTGCTGACTCTCGCGCGAAAGCCACCGGGGCCCGGGTACTCCCGCCAGAACCGGATGACCAGGACACCGTTGGACGTGGTGTCCGTGCCCCCCGTCCCGCCCCCGCCCACATCGTTCGACTGGTGTGTGTTCGGTTCGATCCGCGACATCGGTACACCTCTCGACGGACGCGAATGCTCGCGCTGTAAGGAACCGCTGGCTGCGGGATTCACTAGATGGAGCCAGGGTAGGTATCCATCGTCTTCAATTCGGGGGCCTCGTGACGCTTTGGTGACGGCCAAGAACCTTACTTTTCCTGTGCGGCATCCGACGCACCTGGCAAAGAAATCGAAAGGAGAACCAAATGCGCGTTTCGACAACCGAGTTCGCCGTGCAGGAGGCCGACCTGTTGCCGGCCCGTGAAGGTCTGCAGACCGGTCCGTGGGACATGATCCTCAACACCCTCCAGACCGCGCTGGGCTCGCAGTACGTGCCCGCCGCCCAGTCCGGTTCCACCGTCCCGGCCAGCCACCCCGGCGTGCTCTACCACGGCGGCCAGCAGCCGATCGCCGGTTTCTGAATTCTTTGACGGCGTCTCGGAAATCCTGAGTGGTTTACACCCATTCGTGACGATGGGGTGACCCCGGGAGTGCCTACTGGTCAGCGTGCACGGTTACCGCCGAGCACAACCAGGAGAAACGCTCCCGAGAGGAGAACGGACAATGATCGAAGTGTCGATGCAGGAATTGTCCCTGCAGGACGCCGACATGTTGCCGACCCGCGAGGCGCTTGATTCGAACTCGTTCGCGTTTGTCCATGCGGTCAACGTCGCGATCGCGGAAGCAGAGGGCGATGGCGATGCGATCGCCAAGGCCACGCAGACCATCGTGGTGCTCCAGAAATGACACATTGATCACTAACTGATTGCGGGCCGTCGGTCGGTGGAAACCCGCCGGCGGCCCGTGATCGTCCACCAAATCAAGGAGATCTCCGTGAAGGAAAACCGTCTGCCGCTTACCCAGCTCGACCGCGAACAGGCCGAACTGCTGCCTACCCGTGAGGCGCTTGACATCAACATCAACACGTTGGTGAACATCAATTTCGCCATCGCGGCCGCCGGCATCGCCGACAAGGTGAGCGCCGCCGCGGGTCAAGTGGTTGGCGTTGGCTAGTCGCCACGGATAGTGCAATTGTGTCCGCCCTGCCCGGTGCTGTCCCGC
>DASSAD010000200.1:0-5034 GCA_035685725.1 Amycolatopsis sp.
CGCGTTGTGGCTCAACAGTGTCGCCTCGGCCTGGCTGTCGATGATCACCGACGCGAGCGACTTCTGCCGCTATTCCCGCAGCCGGGCCGACATGTGGGCGGGCACGCTGGCCGCCGCCGTGGTCGGCACCCTCATCGCCTCGCTGGTGGGCTGCTACGCCGCGGCGGCATCCGGCGGGGACGCCAACGCCTTCGACGTCATCTCCAAGATCACCAGCAATCCGGTGCTGCTGGGTCTGGTGCTGCTCTACATCGTCCTGGACAACTGGACGATCAACGTGCTCAACCTCTATACCGCCGGCCTCTCCCTGGTGAACATCGTGCAGCGGCTGGGCCGCTTCTGGGCGACGGCCGGACTGGCGGTCGTCGGGGTCGCGTTGTCGCTGCTCCCCTCGCTCGTCAACGGCTACACCGACCTGATGACCGCGATGGGGAACCTGTTCGCGCCGGTGGCCGGGGTCCTGATCGCCGACTACGTGTTCTGCAAGCGCATGGGCATCGACACCGGTGCCCTGTTCGTCCGCGGCGGGCGTTACTGGTACTGGGCCGGTTTCAACTGGCTCGCCATCGGCTGGACCGTGGTGGGCTTCGTGATCTACCTGGCGCTGCCGACCGCCTCGGTGCAGAACGTCACGTGCATCCTGCTCACGATGATCGGCTACGTCGTCACCGCGCGTCTGCTCAACGGCAGGATCGCGCGGCTGGACGAGTCCAACGCGAGTGTGCCGGTCCCGGCCGCACCGGCCACGGCCTCCGCGGTCTGAGGTCCCCCGCGGCTCACCGTCAGGATCCACGCTGTGGCTCACCAAGGAGAATCCCTGTGATCGTGGACTTCCACACCCATGTCGACGAGGTACCGGCACTGGGCTGGCACATGCCGGTCGGCTCCGTGCTCGCCCAACTCGACGAGGCGGGCATCGACCGCGCGGTGGTGATGACCATCATCGACGCACCCGCGCTGCGCCGCGACGCGCTCGACGAGCTTGCGCAGGCCTGTACCGGCGACCGCCTGTATCCCTTCGCCCGCGTGCATCCCTGGTACGCCGAGGCACCCGCGATGCTGAAGCGTGCGCTGGACGAACTCGGTTTCCGCGGCGTCAAGCTGCACGGAGTGTCCACTTTGGCCCATCCCGGCGAGGAACCGGTGCTGGCGCTGGTGCGGATCGCCGCCGAGCGGAACGTGCCGGTGATGTTCCACAGCGGAGACGACCCGTTCACCACCCCGCTGGAACTCGCCGACACGGCGCGCGCGGTCCCGGAGGCGGCGATCGTGCTGGCCCACACCGGCGGCTACGGGCACACCGAGGATGCCATCGCGGTGGCCGAGGCATTGCCGAACGTCTACCTCGACACGTCGGCCATGCCCTACCCGCGGGCGATCGCCGAAGCCGTGCGGCGCGTCGGACCCGAGCGGGTGCTTTTCGCCTCCGATGCGCCGGGCTGCCCGGCTCCGCTGGAACTGGCCAAGATCCGGCTGGCCGGGCTGACCGAGGACGAACTGGAGCTGGTGCTGGGCGGCAATGCCCTGCGTCTGCTGGACGGGAAGGCGGCATGAGCAGTCTGGTGTCGCGCCGCGGCGACCACCGCGAGCACCACGCACACCCCGCCTACCGGACCCCGCGATCGCGGCGGCGGGGTGTCGCCACCGACAACACGACATCACCCCGAAATCAGCGCCCCGTTGACGGGACCGCGGGCGCGCGCGAACCCGTGGAGGAACGAGCATGAGCAGCGAGGAAATCGTCGACGCCTGTGTTCTGGTCGGACGATCGCGGTTCGGGGGCGGGCTGAAACTCGCCGACGCCGTGTCCCAGGCCGCCGAACTCGGGATCGGTACCCTTGTCGTGGCACCGGCGCTGCCACCCGACCGGGATCTCGGTGCGGCCACCGACCGTCTGCTGGCGGCCGGGGCGGAGGCCGGTCTGCCGGTTCGTCTCGTGGTGCTCGCCCGGATCGATCCCTGGGAGCCCGGCGCCGCCTCAGCGGCGGAGCGGGCGCTGGCCGCCGGCGCGGCGGGTCTGTTCCTCAACCCGTGGGAGGAGCACTTCCGGGTCAACGACCACGGACTGCTCGACCCGCTGTTCGCTCCGCTGTCGGGCCGTCCGGTCGTGGTCGAGGCCGGCTGGCCCTGGCTCGCCGAACCGGCGCAGCTGGCCGATCTGGCCGCCCGGCATCCGGAGGTGCCGGTCGTGGGCACCCGCGGCGGGCACATGAACATGAGCGGGCTGTCGGGCACGACGGCGTTGCGCGCCCTGCGTTCCGCGCCCAATCTGCACGTGCTGACCAGCGGCGTCTACCGGCAGGACTGGCTGGCGTCGGTGGTCGACGAGCTCGGCCCGGAACGGCTCTGCTACGGCTCGCTCGCGCCGGTGCTCGAACCGCGGATGGAGCTGCTCCGCCCGCGGGCGCTGGCCGATCCGGCGGCCCGCGAGCTGGTGCTGGCGGGCAACGCGAACCGCCTGTTCGGTCTGGCGGGTGCGCGATGAAGGGAGTGCCGGCGAGTCGATCGATCCTGGCTGCCCACGAAACAGGAGAGGCCGGCAGGACGACCATCCCTGCCCCGTCCGCGCACCCCGATCTTTCCGGACGACCGGGGGCACACCTGAAAGAGAGGGCCGCATGAACGACACGAAGCTGCTGACGGGTCGCCGGGCACTGGTCACCGGAGCGGCGAGCGGGATCGGCGCCGCGATCGCGGTCGCCTTCGCCGCGGCGGGTGCCCGAGTGTCCCTTGTGGACAAGGTGGGCGGGGATCGGCTGGCCGAGGTCGCCCACCGGTGCGCCGAGGCCGGGGCGGAGGTCGTCACCGCCGTGGCCGACGTGTCCGAGGAGGCGGAGGTCCAGGCCGCTTTCGAAACCACGATGGACACCTTCGGCGGCCTCGATGTGCTGGTGAACAACGCCGGCATCATCACCGAATCCCGGGTCGAGGACATGCCGGTCGCCTTGCTGGACCAGATGCTGGCGGTGAACCTGCGCAGCGTCTTCCTGTGTTGCCGCGCGGCGCTGCCGGCGATGCGCGCGCAGCGGTACGGCCGGATCATCAACATTTCCTCGCAGCTCGCGCTCAAGGGCGCCCCGCTGATCGCGCACTACTGCGCGGCGAAGGCGGGTGTGCTCGGCCTGACGAAGGCACTGGCGCGGGAAGTGGCGGCCGACGGGATCACGGTGAACGCGATCGCACCCGGACCGGTGGAAACCCGCCTGGCGGAAGGAATGTCCGATGCGGCAAAGGCCAAAAAGGACGCTTTGCCGCTGGGCCGGTTCGGCCAGGCCGAGGAGATCGCGCCGACCGCGGTGCTGCTGGCCGGCGATCCCGGCGGGAACCTCTACACCGGGCAGACACTCGGTCCGAACAGCGGGGACGTGATGCCATGACGAGCGGGACGGTCCTGGTGACCGGCGCGGCGAGCGGGATCGGAAAAGCGGTGGCGATCACCCTCGCCCGCCGTGGCTACGCGGTCGCGGCGGGCACCTTCGCCGAGGATCCGCACGACGTCACCGGCACGCTGGACGAGGTGGCCGCCGCGGGTGGCCGCGCCATCCGGGTCGACGCGGACGTGCGCGACACTGCCGCGCTGGAGACGGCCTGCGCCCGGGCCGTCGAGGAATTCGGCTCGCTCGACGCGGTGGTGGCCAACGCGGGCCTGGTGCGCCGCGCGCCGCTGACCGAACTGACCGACGAAACCTGGGACCACATCCTCGACGTGGATCTCAAGGGCGTGATGCGCACGGTGCGCGCCGCCGGCCGGCACCTGCCGCGGGGTGGGGCGGCGGTCTGCGTGTCGAGTATCGCGGGCGGCACCGTCGGCTGGCTGGGCAACAGTCACTACACCGCCGCGAAAGCGGGCGTGCTCGGCTTCGTCCGCAGTACCGCGCTCGAACTCGCGCCGCGCCAGGTGCGGATCAACGCGGTGGTGCCCGGCGTAATCGAGTCACCGCAGTCGCTCGACCCCGTCAACTCCGGTGGCCCGGCCGGCGTGGCGGCCTCGGCCGCGCGCATCCCGCTGGGCCGGCCGGGCCAGCCGGAGGACGTCGCGGACGTCGTCGCGTTCCTGCTGTCCGAGCAGGCCCGGTACGTCACCGGGCAATCCCTCGTGGTGGACGGCGGGCTGACGGTCGCCTGGCCGACGTGAGCCGTGTGGGTGGGGCGGGAGATCTCCCTCCCGCCCCACCCACACGGGATTGCCGCCGCGGTGCGGTGGAACGCGGGCGGCTCCGGGACAGCGAACCCCGGACCCGGCCCCGCCGGCCATGAGTTCCGGATTTCCCGGGAGACTCAGCCGATCGCGGTCGCCAGATCCACGATCTCGATGTCGGCCTCGGCGAGGCGTTCCCGGAGCCGGACCGCCACCTCCAGCACGTTGGGCATATCGCCGTGCAGGCACAGGGTCGGGGTGTCCACCTCGATCCACGAACCGTCCAGCGTCTTGGCCTTGCGCTCCTTGACCAGGGTGATCGCGCGCTCGGCGACGTCCTCGGGGTCGCAGGCGCGCTTGGCCGGCTCGACCCGGGGGAAGCCGTCCGGCTGGTAGTCCAGGTCGATGTAGCCCTCATGCCGCACGGTCAGGCCGTACTCACCGGCCAGCCGCTCCGGCCAGCCCTGCCCGACGATCACGATCAGGCTCCGGTCGTAACGGGAGACCGCTTCGAGCAGGGCCCGGGCGTAGTGCTCGTTGCGGCCGCACATGGCGTAGAGCGAACCGTGCGGCTTCACGTGCCGCATGGTGCCGCCCTCGGCGCGCACGAACGCGTCCAGCGCCCCGATCTGGTACAGCACGTCGTCGAGGAGGTCTTCGGCCGCGATGTCCAGTGGGCGGCGGCCGAAACCGCGCAGGTCGGGCAGTGCCACGTGGGCGCCGATGTCCGCGCCCGCGGTGACCGCCGCGGCGGCGACCCGGTGCATGATCCGCGGGTCGCCGGCGTGGAAACCGCAGGCGATGTTGACCGTGGGCACCAACGGGATCAGCTCCTCGTCGGGGCCGAGCCGCCACCGCCCGAAACCCTCGCCCATATCCGAATTGATGTTGATCCG
>DASSAD010000201.1:0-11825 GCA_035685725.1 Amycolatopsis sp.
GGCCGCGTCGACCGGGAAGCGGCGGAGGGCACGATCCGCTTCGAGGGTGCCCGTCCGGTCGCCGTCGAACCGCGGCGCGGGCAGCACCTCGACGTGCCCGGAGCGACCAGGAAGGTGCTGGCGGACTGGGCCACCGGAAACCCGATCGAGCTGCCGGTCCGCACGACCCCGGCCGCGATCACCACGGAGGCGGTGCGCGCCGCGCTCGACGGCCTGGCCCGCCCGGCGGTGTCCGGCCCGGTCGTGATCCACGGCGAAGGCGCCGACGCCCGGCTGGACCCGCCCGCGATCGCCGCGGCGCTGAGCTTCCCGCCGGCCGGTGACCGCCTGGAACTCCAGGTCGACCACGCCGCGGTGGTCGCCGCGGCGGGGCCGCAGCTGAAGTCCACCGAACGGGAGGCCGCCGACGCGCGCGTCGCCTTCTCCGGCGGGCGCCCGTCGATCGTCCCGTCGGTCGAGGGCAAGGTCGTGGACTGGGACGCCACCCTGGCCGGACTCCCGGACATTCTCAAGCGGACGAGTGACCGCGTGCTCACCGCCCGATACCGGGTCATCCCCGCGAAGCTCACCACGGAGCAGGCGAACCGGTGGGGAATCGCCGAAGTCATCGGCGAATTCACCACCGGCGGATTCGCGGCCGACTCCGGCGCGAACATCGCGACCGTGGCGCGACGGGTGGACGGTGCGATCGTCGGAGCCGGGGAAACGTTCAGCCTCAACGGTTTCACCGGTCCGCGGGGCGTGGCGCAGGGGTACGTGGAAGCGGGCGTCATCGAAAACGGCGCGCCCGCGCGGGAAATCGGCGGCGGCATCTCCCAGTTCGCGACCACGCTGTACAACGCTTCGTACTTCGCCGGGCTGAAAGACGCCGGGCACCGCGAACACAGCTACTACATCAGCCGGTATCCCGCCGCGCGCGAAGCGACGGTCTTCCAGAATCCCGGCGGCACCAGCGTGATCGACCTGCGGTTCACCAACGACGCCCCGACCGCGGTGGCGATCCAGACGAGCTGGACACCGTCGTCGATCACCGTGCGGATCTGGGGTACCAAGCGTTACGACGTCGAGTCGGTCCCGGGGTCACGCACCGCCCCCGTCGAGCCGCCGGAGCGGCCAGGGCCCGCCGAGAAGTGTCATCCGTCGGCGGGCGCGCCCGGCTTCACGACCTCCGACACCCGCGTGCTGCGCGAGGCCGGCACGAACCGGGAAGTCCGCCGGGAAACCCGCACGGTGCGGTACAACCCGCAGCCCAGGATCAGTTGTCCCTGATCTCGATGCGGGTGCGTTTTCCGTGCGTTTCAGTGCGCCGCCCCGAGGACGGCGAGCCGGCTCGACACGCCGTCGAGGCAGCGTTCGACGGAGTAGTCGTAGAAGTCGGCGAAATAGTTGAGTCGCCGCTCGGGATCGCTCAGCAGGTCGTGCAACGCGACGCCCATCGCGGCCAGGCCCGGCCGATCGGGATCGTCGCGGAATTCGGCCAGCAGCTCACCGGTGCGCTCCTTGAGCGCGGCGTTGCGATGCTGCTCGTCCTCCGCCGACAGGAACAGGCAAGCGGTGTTGAGCAGGAGCCGGTACACCGTCGGGGCCTCGTCGCCGAACCCGCCGGCCTGCAACGTGCGCACACCGCGGTCGACGATCGTGGCGGCGGCCGTCGAGGTCGCTCCGTAGAGGGCGAGCCGGCGGGCCACCCCGGGATAACCGGTGAGCACCGACCGCAGGTCGGCCAGCAGGATCCGGAACCACTCCCGCCACGGCAGGTCGGCCTGGGGCACCGGCACCACCGCGATCACCCGTTCCACCACGGCGGACACGACGGCTTCACGATCTCCGACATGGTGGTAGACCACCGCCGGGTAGGCGTCGACCGCGCCGGCGAGCTGCCGCAGGGTCCAGCCTTCCAGGCCGTGCCGCGCGGTCAGCTCGAGTGCCGATGAAATGATCTTCTCGGGCGTGACGGCGGGCAGGCCGGCAGCGTCGCGGGAGCGGGGACGGCCGGGTACCGCGGCAGGCTTCACCATGGGGGTAACCCTAACCTCTCCGCCCGCTATTACTGGCACGTTGCCAGTTACGTGATCGAAGGGACGGGGCCGGTTGGCCATCCGCGCCCGGCGGTGACAGGGTATTCCCCATGTCCGACAACACATCTTCCGCCGGCGCTCCCCAGGAATCCGACGAACCCGAGGACGACGTCAAGCGCAGATTCCGCGAAGCACTGGAACGCAAACAGGCGAAGGCGCGCTCCCGTGCCACCACCCAGGCCGGCGGCGGCACCGGTGGGCACACCCACGGCCCCGCCGCCGGCAAGCGCGCCTTCCGCCGCAAGTCGGGGTAGCGGCCCGGACCGCCGCGCCGCCGTCCCCGGCCGCGCGGCGGAATCCCCGTCGGCCCAGCAGGTTCTCACCGCCTGCCGGCCGCGGCCAGCCGCCGTTCGGCGACCCGGTCGGCGGCCGTCGCGGGCGGCACCCCTTCGGCGCCGGCGAGCGCGAGGACGGCCTTGGTCGTGTCGAAGATCGCGCTCGCCTTCCGCCGCGCCCTGGCGAAATCGAAGCCCCGCTGCTCGTCGCTGACCTGGATCTCGCCCCCGGCGTTGACCAGGTAGTCCGGCGCGTAGAGGATGCCACGCTGTTCGAGCAGCTCGTCGACGCCGGGATGGGCGAGCTGGTTGTTGGCCGCGCCGCAGACGATCTCGGCACGCAGCGCGGGCACCGTCTCGTCGTCGAGAACGCCGCCGAGCGCGCAGGGCGCGAAGATGTCCAGCGGCGTGGTGACCGGATCGGTCACCACCGTCACGCCGGGGTGGTCCGCGGTGGTCCGCGCCACCGCCACCGCATCGACATCGCTGATCACCACCTCGGCGCCGGCCCCGAGCAGATGCCCGACGAGGTGCCGCCCGACCTTGCCGACCCCGACGACACCGACCCTCCGTCCGGTGAGCTCCGGAGTGCCCCACCGGTGTTCGGCGCAGGCGCGCATGCCCTGGAACACCCCGAACGCGGTGAGCACCGAGGAGTCGCCCGCGCCGGCCGAGCGCCCGGTCACGAACCGGCTTTGCGTGGCCACGACGTCCATGTCGGCCACGGAGGTGCCGACGTCGCAGGCCGTGATGTAGCGGCCGTCGAGGGATTGGACGAACCGCCCGTAGGCGCGCAGCAGGGCCTCGGACCTTCCCGTCGCGGGATCGCCGATGATCACCGCTTTGCCGCCGCCGAGATCCAGCCCGGCCAGCGCGTTCTTGTAGGCCATCCCCTTGGCCAGGGCCAGGACGTCATCGAGTGCGTCGCCTTCCCGGGCGTAGGGGTAGAAGCGGGTTCCGCCCAGCGCGGGCCCGAGTGCGGTGGAGTAGATCGCGATGATCGCCTTGAGGCCGGTGGCCTCGTCCCGGTGGAAAACCACCTGTTCATGGCCCTGTGCCCGGGCCTGCCGTTCGATACTGCCACGGTCGAACACGCTTGCGGTCACGGTGGTGACTCCTCGTATTCACCGGCGCTTGTGACGCCAGGTTTTTGTGAATGGTCCGGAAAGGTCGTTTCCGTGTGTCCACGTTCCCACTTCGGCGAAACCACTGGCAAGATCGAGGCGTGTACGCGCGACGAGGCGGTGACGATCGGACGGGCCCGGTGCTGCTGCTCCTGCACGGCCTCGGCGGCACCGGGGAGGTGTGGCGCGGAGTCGTCGATCAGCTGGAAACGCGCTGGCCGGGCAGCTGGATCGTGCCCGATTTACCCGGGCACGGACGATCGCCGGCGCTCGACCGGTATTCCTTCGGCGGAGTCGCGGCGCGGCTCGCCGACCTGCTGCCCGCTGGGCGCGAGGTCGCCGTCCTCGGCCATTCCCTGGGCGGGGCGCTCGCGCTGACCCTGGCCAGCGGGTGGTTCGGCGTGGAAGTCGGGACCGTGTGCGGGCTCGGCATCAAGGTGCGCTGGTCCGCGGAGGACCTGGCGAAGGCCCGGGACCAGGCGGCACGACCCCCGCGACTGTTCCCCACCCGCGACGAGGCCGCGCTGCGCTGGCTGAAGGTGTCCGGGCTGCACGGGCTGTGGCCGGTGGACTCCCCGGCGCTCGAATCCGCGGTGACCGCGACCGGCGACGGGTGGCGGCTCGCGCTCGACCAGGCCGCCTTCGGCTTCGCCGCACCGGATGTGCGCGGAATGCTGGCGGCGGCCCGGGCCGAGGTGATCCTGGCCGCGGGCGAGCACGACCCGCTGTGCCCCGCCGAGCACCTTCGCGACCTGCACCCCGATCCGCTCATCCTCCGTGGTCTGGGCCACAACGCCCACGTCGAGGACCCCGCCACCCTGGGGCCCCTGCTCGACCAGCTGATCCGGCCGTGACACCGCATGACACCGCACGCCACGAACGTGAACCGCACCGCTTCGGGCTTTCGAAAAACGTTTCACCGCTTTCGTAGGCGTACGAGCTGTTCAGCCGCGTTCAATACCACCGCGCGAGCAGGTTCTTCGTGCGCAAGACCTTCCTGAATTGTGACCCGCGTTACGCGGGCCGGTGCCAAGATGGGGACATGTTCGAACGGTTCACCGATCAGGCGCGTCGAGTGGTCGTCCTGGCCCAGGAAGAGGCGCGACTGCTCGGGCACCGGCACATCGGCACGGAGCATCTCCTGCTCGCCCTGCTCAGACCGGATATCAGCGCCACCGAACGGATCCTGGGCGCCGCCGGCGTCACGCTGCGCGCGGCGCGGGCGAAGGTGGAAGACCTTGTCGGGCGCGGAACCGCGGAACCCGCCGGCCACATCCCGTTCACCGCCCACGCGAAGAAGGCACTCGAACGCTCCCTGCGCGAAGCACTGCAACTGCAACACGACTACATCGGCGCGGCGCACATCCTCTTGGCGCTGTTGAACGCGGAACAGAACACCGCGCGGCGGATTCTCGAAGCCTTCGGCGCCGATCGCGAGCGGCTGCGGGTACCGGCCACCGAAGCGACGCACGAAACTCCGCCTCCCACCAGGGATTCGCGCCACGGCACACTGGAGCGTCTCCAGTCGCTGGAACAGCGAGTGCAGCAGCTGACCGACCAGGTGAGCGAACTACGGCGCCGCCTGGACGAAACGGAGTGACCCACGAAGTACGCACGACCCGGACGAACCCCGGCGCGCCGGAGAAGACCGGCCTCCGCGCCTCGACCACCGATTCGGGCCGCGGCCGCCGAGCATAACCGACCACCTTCTCACAGCCCGGCCGGCACCGCGGAGGTGGGCGTTTTATCCACTTTCCCACGAAGGTGGTAATCCCGAATTTTCCGGCACGGCCGGGTAAAATCTCCGGCTCATCCCCCTCTTTTCCTTCCCCTGGCCGACTTTCGGCTTTAATCTCTGCGCAGTTCTTCTTCGACGTTCAGAGGGGACTCCGCAGTGCGAAGAGCTCTGACCATGTTTTTTTCGGTCGCCCTCGCGGGAGCGGCGGTCGGCGCGGTGCCGGCCACCGCCTCCGCGCAGGAGCGTGCGATCATCCCGTTGTCGCATCCATTGTGGGCGACACCGCAGTCCAAGGTCGCCGACACCGACCCGGCCTCGAAGCTCACCTTCCGGGTCTACCTGGACATGCGCAACCAGGCGGGCGCGGAAGCCGCCGCGCAGGCGGTGAGTGACCCGGCGAACAGGTCCTACCAGCAGTACCTGAGCCCGGCCCAGGTGCTCGACCAGTTCGGCGCCGCCGACAGCACGGTGAACTCCGTACAAAGCTGGTTGTCCGCCGGCGGGTTCTCGATCGGCGCCCTGCCGTCGAACAAGGCCTACGTCGAGGCGACCGGCACCGCCGGCCAGGTGGAGAAGGCCTTCGGCGTCCAGCTGGCCGGCTACCGCGTGGCCGGCCAGGTGTTGCGTGCGGCCGACAAGGAACTGTCGCTGCCCTCGACCCTGACCGGCGACGTGCTCGGCGTGATCGGTGTGGACCAGGCGTCCCAGCTGCTCAAGCCGGCGCACACGGACGGCACACCGTCCGACGTGCCGCCGTCGGCCGGCTTCCGCAACGCACCGCCGTGCAGTGCCTACTACGGCCAGAAGGTGGACACCACCGATCCGGCCTATGGTGGCCAGCAACTGCCGTATGCGCCTTGCGGCTACACGCCGGATCAGCTGCGTTCAGCCTATGGTGTGGACAATGTGCCGTCGGCCGGCAAGGGCACGACGGTGGCCATTGTGGACGCTTTCGCCTCGCCGACGCTGTACTCGGACGCGAGCGAATACGCGCGCCGCAACGACCCGTCGCACCCGCTGGCCCAGTCGCAGTTCGCCGAGCACGTCTTCCCGACGAACTCGCAGCTGGAGCCGCCGGACCAGTGTGACGCGGCTGGCTGGTACGGCGAGCAGACGCTCGACGTCGAGGCCGTGCACGCGCTGGCGCCCTCGGCGAACATCCTCTACGTGGGGGCCGCCGACTGCCAGGACGCGTCGCTGGACCAGGCGCTGAACTGGATCGTGGCCAACCACCAGGCCGACATCATCTCCAACTCCTACGGAGACACCGGCGAGGACATCCCCGCCTCGGAGGTGAAGGCCTGGAACCAGATCATGATCCAGGCCGCGCTGGAGGGCATCGGCGTCTACTTCTCCTCGGGCGACGACGGTGACAACGCCAGTGTCCTCGGTCACCCGGAGGCCGACTTCCCGGCCAGCGGCCCGTGGGTGACGGCGGTCGGTGGTACCAGCCTGGCGGTCGGCGCCGACGGCAGGAAGCTGTTCGAAACCGGTTGGGAGACCGGCAAGAGCACGCTCACCAACGGCACTTACGTGCCCGGCTCGCCGGGGGCGTTCCAGGCCGGTGCCGGTGGTGGCACCAGCGTGCTCTTCCGCGAGCCCTTCTACCAGACGGGTGTCGTGCCGGACGCGCTCGCGCGGGAGAACCAGCACGGCAACCAGCGGGGCCGGGTGGTCCCGGACGTCTCGGCGATCGCCGACCCGAACACCGGTTTCCTGATCGGACAGACGCAGACCTTCCCGGACGGCGTCTACTACGACCAGTACCGGATCGGCGGCACCAGCCTGGCGTCGCCGGTGTTCGCCGGGATCGTCGCGGTGGCCGACAGCGTCGACCACTTCCACCACGGCTTCCTCAACCCGTTGCTCTACGCGACGGCGCGGTCGGGGTCGGGGTCGCTCAGCGACGTGACCCATGTGGACGGTGCCGTCGAGCGGGTGGACTACGCCAACTCGGTGGACGCCTCGGGCGGTCTGGTCGTTTCCGCACGGAAGCTCGACTACCCGAACCTCACCATCCACACCACGGCCGGCTACGACAACGTGACCGGGCTGGGCTCCCCCAACGGGCGCGCCTTCCTGACCATGCCGTAACCGTCGTCGCCGCGGTACCGAACAGGGCCACCTCGTTCCCGGGGTGGCCCTGTTTTCGTTCCGGGGATCCGTGCTCGCGCACCCGACGCACCGGCTCGCCCGTTATCCGGTCGAAATGGCCCGGCGCACGAGTTCGGCCAGGTGCACGGCTGTCCGGCCCGAGGTCTGGACGATCTGGGTGCGGCAGCTGAACCCGTCGGAGACCACGACCGTCTCCTGGTTCGCCGCCCGGATCGCGGGCAGCAGGCTCTCTTCCGCGCAGGCCAGGGAAACGTCGTAGTGGCCCCGTTCGAAACCGAAGTTCCCGGCCAGCCCGCAGCAACCGGAGTCCACGGTGGAGTTCCGTAGCCCGGCCCTGGCCATCAGCCGCTCGTCGGCCGTGAAGCCGAGCACCGCATGCTGGTGGCAGTGCACCTGAGTGATCGTGTCCAGGTCGAGATCGGCCAGCGGCAGCGCGGCGTCGGCGAGCAACTCGGCGAAGGTGCGTGTCCGGGATGCGAGCAGCTCGGCGGTCGCGTCCCCGGGCACCAGGTTCCCGAGGTCGGAGCGGAAGAGCGCCGTGCAGCTGGGTTCGAGGCCGACCACCTGGTATCCCGCCGCCAGGTAGGGTTTCAGCACCGACAGGGTCCGCCGCAGCACGCGCCGCGCGATGCCGAGTTGTCCGGTCGAGACCCAGGTAAGTCCACAACAGACACTCTTGTCCGGCAGCACGACGTCGTATCCCGCCACCGTCAGGACCTCCGTGGCGGCCTGCAACACCTGTGGTGTGAAGAAGTTGTTGAACGTGTCCGGCCAGAGCACCACCGGCTTCGTGCCGGTGCGCAGGCGAAGATCGCGCCGCGCCCGGGTGAACGGGCGCGCGGCGAAGGCGGGCACCTCGCGTTCCGGGGCTATTCCACCGAGGTGTTTGAGCATCGGTGTCACCCGGTTGGCCAGCCGTGGCGCGAGCGCGGACAGCCGCGCCCACAACGGCAGCCAGCCCATCGAGTAATGCGAAGCCGGCCGCATCCGGCCCCGGTAGTGCTGGTGGTAGAACTCCGACTTGTAGGTCGCCATGTCCACATCGACCGGACAGTCGGACAGGCATCCCTTGCAGGACAGGCACAAGTCGAGCGCGTCGCGCACCTCCTCGGAGCGCCAACCGTCGGTGATCAGCTCCCCGTTGACCATTTCGGCGAGCAGGTGCGCACGCCCGCGGGTGGAATGCTTCTCTTCCCTGGTGACGCGGTAGCTCGGGCACATCACCCCGCCGCCGCTGGTGTTGCGACACTTGCCGACTCCCACGCAGCGCCGGAGCGCCTCGCCGAAGCTCCCGTGGTCTTCGGGATAACCGAGCACGGTCACCGACTCGATCTCCCGCGGCGCCCGCCGGACCCGCAGGTCCGCATCCACGGCGCGCGGGGCGACCAGCACACCGGGATTCATCATCCCGTCCGGATCGAAGATCCCCTTGAACCGCTCGAACAAGCGCATCATCTCGGCGCTGTACATCCGGGGCAGCAGCGCGGAACGCGCCTGGCCGTCGCCATGTTCCCCGGACAGCGACCCGCCGTGAGCCGCGACGAGATCGGCGGCGTCCTCGACGAACGACCGGAAGGAGGCGATCCCCGGCCGGGACAGCAGGTCGAAATCGATGCGCATGTGGAGGCAGCCCTCGCCGTAGTGGCCGTACACGACGGTATGGCGGCCATGGCGGCCCAGCAGCTCCTTGAACTCGCGGAGGTAGGCGCCCAGGTTCTCCGGCGGCACCGCGGCGTCCTCCCAGCCGGGCCAGGCTTCCGAGCCGTCCGGCATCCGGGTGGACAGTCCCGCACCCTCCTCCCGGATCCGCCACAACCCGCGCTGCGCGGCTCGATCGGTCAGCACCGCATGCCCGGTGACCCGGTCCACGAGGCCGCGGGCCAGCTCGCCGGCGCGCCGCGCGGCCTCGCCGGGCTCGGCTCCGGCAAGCTCCACCAGCAGCCAGGCCCGCCCGGGCGGCAGCACGGCTTCGCCACCCGGCACCAGTTCGACGAGCTTGCTGTCCAGCCCTTCCACGGTCAGCGGCGAATGCTTCAGAATCTCGGGAACGGCGTCGGCGGCCGCGATGTCGGAAGCGAAGCCGAACACCGCGAGCACCGTGTTCCGCGGCAGCTCGACGAGCTGGAGCGTCGTGTCGAGCACGGTCACGCAGGTGCCCTCACTGCCGACCAGCGCCCTCGCCACGTTGAAGCCGTTCTCCGGCAACAGGTGTTCCAGCCCGTAGCCGGACACACGCCGTCCCCAGGTGGAAAGCTCGGTGCGCAGCAGCGCCAGGTTGTTCTCGACCAGATCCTTCAATTCCCGGAAGACGCGCCCCTCGGTGCCGGGCAGCGCCGCCCGCCGGTCCACTTCGGACCGCGAGGTGGCGCCGACGGTCATCCGGGTGCCGTCGTAGAGCAGCACCTCCATGGCGTCCAGATTGTCCGCGGTGCGCCCCCAGGCGACCGAATGCGAACCGCACGAATTGTTCCCGATCATTCCGCCGATCGTGCAGCGACTGTGCGTGGCCGGATCGGGACCGAACCGTACCCCGTGCGGGCCGACCGAGGCCTGGAGATCGTCGAGGACCGTCCCCGGCGCGACCCGCGCCGTGCGCCCGTCCACCTCGTGTACCCCGCGCACGTGACGCGACAGGTCGAGCACCACGCCCGGCCCGGCGGAGTTGCCCGCGATGCTCGTGCCCGCGCCACGGGCGATCACCGGCGCCCCGGCCTCCCGGCACGCCGCCACCGCGGCCACCACCTCGTCCACCGTTTTCGGCAGCACCACCCCGAGCGGCGCATGCCGGTAGTTGGAGGCGTCGGTGGTGTAAAGCGCGAGGGTCCCCGCGTCGAACGCGATCCGGCCGCCCAGCCGCTCACCCAGTGTCTCCCGCATGAGCCCAACGTAGTGGCGCGGGAAAAGCGGTGCCAGGGATCGCTTTCGCCGCGACCGGACCGCGGCGACCACCCCGGCGAAGTCGGCGACCGGACGGGAGAACACGGCGGCCGGAACAGGGGACACGGCGGCCGGAAGGGGGGACACGGCGGGTGTGCCGCCCAGCGGGACGGGTGGTTGCGGACTCTGCCGCCCGGGCGGCAGAGTCCATCGGCATGGAACCGGTCATGGACGCGACCGCGGTGCGGGAGACGGCCGAGCGACTGCTGCTGGCCTACCAGAAGCGCGAGCCGATCGCCCCGGTGATCGCGGCCCACCCGGACGCGACGGTGGCCGACGCCTACCGCGTCCAACAGGAACAGGTGCGGGTGTGGACCGGCCGGGGCGAGGCGATCAAGGGCCACAAGGTCGGTTTGGCCGCGGCGGCCATCCAGCAGCAGATGGGCGTGGACCAGCCCGACTACGGCCACCTGCTCACCGGCATGTTCCACCTCGAACACCAGCCGATCGCCGCGCCCTTCCTCCAGCCGCGGATCGAGCCGGAGATCGCCTTCGTGCTCGGCCGGAAGCTGTCCGGGCCGGGGGTGACCGCCGCCGACGCGCTGCGCGCGGTCGACTTCGTCGTGCCGGCACTGGAGATCGTGGACTCGCGGATCGTGGACTGGAAGATCTCCATCGTGGACACCGTCGCGGACAACGCGTCCTCGGGTGGTGTGGTGCTGGGCAGCAAGCCGACGTCGCTTTCCGCACTGGACCTGCGTACCGCCGGGTGCACGCTGCGGATCGGCGCGGAACTGGTGGCCACCGGCGCGGGCGCCGCCGTGCTGGGCTCGCCGATCAACTCGCTGGTCTGGCTGGCGAACACGGTCGGCCCGCTCGGCGTCGACCTCGAACCGGGGCACGTCATCCTGCCCGGCTCGATGACCCGGGCCTTCCCGATCAGGCCCGGCGACACCGTTTTCGCCGATATGGGCGAATTGGGCGGTGTCACGGCGGTTTTCGCCACCCCGCAACCCTGAGACACCCGGGAACATCGAGGGATCCGCCGGCTTCCGGCCAGAAGTCCTCCACCGTCCGACCCGGTCTCGCGAGCCCGGCGCCGGGCCGTCACGTCACCGTCCCGACCTTGAACACGCCGAGCACGCCGGGCACGCCGCCCCACCGGTCGCCCCGCCGTCCCACTACTCGGGAATCGCCACGGAAACGTCTCCACACTGTCACTTCATGCTCAAGGGTGTCCCACGATCCGGGAAAACCGGCGAGACATGTCACACATACCGGCGGTCTGCCCACTTACCGGAGTTTTAATCAATCCGCTGTGTCGATCGGCGCCGGCGGAGAAGATCCGGCGCTTACGCGGGCTTGCTGCTCGCGGCGGAGCGAAGCCACCGCCGCCTGCGGCAGGCGAGTCCTCGAGTGCCCTCGAGTGTCACCGCCTTGGCCCGGAGGGAGTCATGCCATGGACGTCGAGTTGAATCATCGGGAAAGAGCCACGCTGCGTGCGGTGGCCACGGGTCGTGCCGAGATCACCTGCAGCAGCGAACCCGATCTGTTCTTCGACGGCCTGGCGTGCTGCGACCAGTCGACCGCGCACCGGCTCGCCAACCTCGGCCTGATA
>DASSAD010000202.1:0-2042 GCA_035685725.1 Amycolatopsis sp.
CCGCGACGTCGGCGGGCAACGCCACGTCGATCCTGGTGCGCGGTGCCACCACCGTCACCCTGCTGAATACCGTCGTGCCCGTTGCCACCTGCTGGCCCCCTACCTTGAGAGATTGGTGCAGGCTACTTATACCGAACTCGCGCGCCCGAGGAGAGCGAGTCTCCGAAAATTCCGCTGCTCTGCCCCGCGGACCACCGGTGATTCGCTAACGTGTTAAACCCTGGGGCCAGGTTCCCTGGCGTCGCCGAGATCGAAGAGGGGTCCTTCCGGTGAGCACGCTGCAGTTCAAGAAGTCGCCACGCCTGGCAGCGCCGCGTCCGCCAGGAGGCGAGGTCCATCTCGAACCGCCGCCCGAGGTACCCAGGACGATCCCGGGCAACATCGTCCAGAAGATGATGCCGATCGTCATGGTGGTGGCCACACTCGGCATGACCGCGGTGATGTTCATCAGCGGCGGGTCCGCGGCGAAGAGCCCCACCACGCTGATCTTCCCGCTCATGATGGTCATGTCGATGGGGGGCATGTTCGCCGGTGGTGGCCGCGGTGGCGGCGCCAAGAAGGCGGAGATGAACGAGGACCGCAAGGACTACCTGCGCTACCTCGGGCAGATGCGGGACAGGGCGCGCGAGGCGATGGCCGATCAGCGGGCCGCCCTGGAATGGGTGCACCCGGACCCGCAGGCGCTGTGGTCGCTCGCGGCCAGCCGCCGGATGTGGGAGCGCCGGCCGAACGATTCGGACTTCCTGCACCTGCGGGTCGGCCGCAGCTCGCACCGGCTGGCGACGCGGCTGGTGCCGCCGCAGACCGGTCCGGTCGACGAGCTGGAGCCGATCGCGACGCTGGCGCTGCGCCGGTTCGTGCGCGCGCATTCGATCGTGCCGGACCTGCCGACGCAGATCACCCTGCGCGGTTTCGCGGCGGTCAGCATGCAGGGTGACCGAGTGCTCACCCGCGGCCTGACCCGCGCGATGCTCGCGCAGCTGGTGACCTTCCACAGCTGTGACGACGTGCTGATCGCGGTGGCCACGGCCGGGCGCGCGAAGGCCGAGTGGGAATGGGCGAAGTGGCTGCCGCACACGCAGCATCCCGAGCTTTCCGACGGGATCGGCCAGATGCGGATGATGGCCGGTTCGCTGGCGCAGATCGAGAACTTCCTCGACGCGGAACTGCGCGAGCGGCAGCGGTTCTCGCGCAACGCGACGCCGAACCCGGACCAGCCGCACGTCGTGATCATCATCGACGACGCGGAGGTGACCCGCGAGGAGCAGATCATCCTCGAGGAGGGCCTGGTCGGGGTCACGCTGATCGATCTGTCGGATTCGCTGGGCAATCTCCCGGCCCGCCGCGGTCTGCGACTGGTGGTCGAGAAGGAGCGCGTCGGCGCGCGCAGTGCCGGCGGCGTGGAGTGGTTCGGCAAGCCGGATTTCCTTTCCCTGGTCGAGATCGAGGCGCTGGCGCGCAAGCTGTCGCCGTACCGGGCGGGTGCCGCCGCGCAGGAGGCCACCGAGGACGAGCCGCTGCTGGCGAACCCGACCCTGCTGGAACTGCTGGGCATTCCGGGCGACCCGATGACCTTCGACGTCCAGCAGGCGTGGCGGCCGCGCCCGATCCGCGACAAGTACCGGGTGCCCTTCGGTGTCGGTGAGCACGGCCAGGCGGTCGAGCTGGACATCAAGGAGGCCGCGGAGGAAGGCATGGGCCCGCACGGCCTGTGCATCGGGGCGACCGGTTCCGGTAAGTCCGAGTTCCTGCGCACCCTGGTGCTCGGTCTGCTCGCGACGCACTCCAGCACCGCACTGAACATGATCCTGGTGGACTTCAAGGGTGGTGCGACGTTCCTGGGGCTGGATCAGGCTCCGCACGTGGCGGCGACCATCACCAACCTGGCCGGTGACCTCAGCCTGGTGGACCGGATGAAGGACGCCATCGCCGGTGAGGTGTCCCGGCGGCAGGAAGAGCTGGCGAAGGGCAACTACAAGAACGTCTGGGACTACGAGAAGGCCCGCGAGAACGGGGCCGACCTCGACCCGCTGCCCGCGCTG
>DASSAD010000203.1:0-14427 GCA_035685725.1 Amycolatopsis sp.
CCGAGACGCGCGCCTACGGGACGTGCTGAGCGCGGTCGCCGATCCGGTGCGGCGCGCCATCCTGCGTGAGCTGGCGGGATTCCCGGACTGGACCAAGGCGTGCGGGACCTTCGATCTCCCGGTGACCAAGGCGACCCGCAGTCACCATTTCGCGGTCCTGCGCTCCGCCGGCCTGATCGAGCAGCGCGACGACGGGAGCCGTCGCCTCAACCGGTTGCGGCGCCCCGAGTTCGACGAGGCGTTCCCCGGGCTGCTCGATCTGGTGCTCGCCGAAAACAAGCCGCGGACACGCACGGTTTGGCGAGATCGATCGCGGTGAGGAGCGGAGTTCTGGGCGACTGCGCGGCGCTCGCTCGACGGTCGACAGCCTGCCGCCACCACTTGAATGATGATCAAGAACCGACGTCGTGAGAACAGTTCGTCAGCCCACTGAGCCTGGGCGCTGCTACCGGCTCGGGAGGAATGCCGTTCGAGTTGGCTGACGAATCCCGGATCGGGAAGGTCGCTCTCCAAAATCTGGTGTCACGAATACATGCGGGTGGGTCGTGTGCGGTCAGGTTGGAAACCGGCCAGTTCGCCCGCAGCGGGCCCCTTTCCACTCGACTGTCCGCACCCCACCAGTGCGAGCTTTTTCGTGGCGCTGCTCGCACCGCGATGCGGTGTCCACGTCGCTGCGGGTTGCGCATGGTTCCTCGCCACGACCAGCGCTGATTCGGGCTCGTCGCCGCCTCCTTGCGGACGCGTCCGAATCAGTGGGGCATATCAGGGCGAGATCTGCTCCTCGGCGAAACGCATTGCTGCTGTGTTATCGCCGACCAACTCCTGCACGATCGACATCACCTGCGTGGCTGCCTGCGTCTGCGCCTTGTTCGCCGTGGCGACGATCAACGTAGCCAGTTGGTTCCGCGGCAGTCGTTCGGCCTCCTGACCGAACGACAAACGCTGCAACGCGCCACCAGCGCTCACGGTGACCCTGACCTCGCCTCCCGAGCTCCGTGCCGAACCCGTCACCTCGACCAGACGCTGCTGCGCGTCCGCGAGCCGGTCAGTCATGTCCGTCGCTAACTCTTCGTTGTCGGCCACGTCAGTTCTCCGCAGGGTAGGGATCCGGATTGGTCTTCAGTTGGTTTTCGTAGTCCTGGGACACGTGTCCTTCGTAGGTCGGCTGCATTTCATTGCCCTGGGTGGCGGCGCGCAGCCCGAGGCCGGCAACCAGATAGGGGTGTTCGAAGCCGAGCATGACGTGGAAACCGTCGGCGAGGGTCGGTCTGGGGATTTTGGTCCAGCCCCAGTTACTGCCGTTGAGGAAGCTGTGGCTCTCCTCGCTGAGCGTCGAACCGATCTTGTGCACCGGATTGCCACCGATTCCGTGCTGGTCGAGCCATTTGTCGACCGGTCCGACCAGCTGACCAATGCCTTTGCCCTCGGCCCAGCCCCCGGCCAGTTCCTGCTTTTCCTTCGCAAGATCGTCGGCCTGGTTGTTCAGCTGCCGACCCTGCATGTTGAGTTGCCTACCCTCCCCGTCGAGACTCTGCCCCTCTTCGGTGAGGTTGTGGCCCCGCTGGTTGAGATTGTGCGCATCAAGCAGCAGGTTGGCTCGCTGCTCCGTGTTCGCCTGCCGCTCCGCTGGTGACATGGTGTGCACGTTCGCGAGTGCCGCGTCGTTTTCGGCCAAGGCCGCCTTGTTGTCGGCGACGTTCTGGGCGTGTGTCCGGGCTTCCTGGTTGTACTGGTCGAGTCGGTTCTGGAAGCTGGATACCTGCAGGTTATGTTGTTCGACCTGGCTGCTGTGGGCGTTGGCCTGCTGCTTGAAATCGTTGGCCCTGTCCCCATAGGGCTGCGACGAGGAAGAAGCGGTCGAGGACGAGTCGGACTGGTGATCGGAAGCGGATGCTCCATCGGCGGACGAATCGTGCGTCGCGGCAGCGGATTCAGGATCTGACGGGTGCGGGCTCGAAGGCGGTGTCGCGTCCGACGACACCGTCTGTCCACCAACCTCCTCACCGGGGTCCGGGTGCGATCCGCCGGACTCCGAGTGCGGCCCTCCACCACCGGTGTCGGTGTGTTGTGCGCCAGGACCGTTGAAGTGGTTGTCCGCGGCAAGCCACGTCGCGAACGGGTCGTCGTCATGCTGAGCCGGCGGCGTCGCATCCGACAGCGACGTACCGGCGGTGCCCGGATCTGACGAATCATGCGGGGCGCCTACCGAATTCGACGGTCCCCCGCCCAGGTCGTGTACCGACGAACTGTTGAGCTGATCGGTGGCCTGTTTGAAGGTCTTTTCGGAATTGGCCGCGTTCCGGCCCATTTCGCCGAGTTGCTCGACGACATGGGCCACTTTGCCCGCGTTTTCGGCCGCCAACGAGACGCCCTCGGCCACCTCATCGACCACGAAGGCGACTTCGCTGGCCCCGAAGGTGACCACCGAGAGCGCCTGAGCCGCGATGAACTTGATGATCGCGTCGGCGATGAACTGCCCCAACGAGTCTCGGATCATGCCACGGGTGATACCCACGATGACGGCGGCCGACTTCATCGCGGTAGCGGCGTTGTCGACGTGGCCGGCGGCGGCGTCCAGCGCGGCGACGAAGCTCTTGACCGCACCCTGGTAGGCCTCCGCCGCCTGGCCCTGGTGTTGGCTGGTCAGGTTTTGGGCCAGTTGTTGGTAGTCCTGGCTGACCTGGCGCAGCTTGTCCGCGATGTTCTTCCAGGTCTGTTCCTTGTCGGTGACCGCAACCGGGTCTCCGGCCAAATAGTCCAATGGCTTCTTGAGAAATCCGATGTGCTCGATGAGCCAACCGATACCGGCGCCGAGCAGGCGGCCGAACGGATCCATCGCGAAGCCGAGTGCGTCCATCGCGATGTTCACACCGTCCAACGCCAGCGCGTACCACGGTGCACCGCTTTTCGAGTCCGACCAGGTAGCCTCGCAGTCCGCGAACAGTGTGGTGCCAACAGCGGCGTAGTCGGGATTACCGAGATTATCGACACCCCAGTTGCCACCGGAAGACGTCGCGACAAGCGCGTTTGCATTGTCGGTCATGGTCTAGTCAGTGCCTCCGATGGCCTGGAGATACCGCGCGACTGACTGCTCATTGTTCCGATAGCTCTCACTCGCCTGCTGTACGCCGGCCGCCACACTGTTGCCCGCCTTCGCGGCCGCGCCGATGTAGTCCTTCGCCGAATTCATCCAGACGCGAAGAATCTGGGCCCACGGCTCCCCGATGAGGCCGAACGCGGCGAAGTCGACCACATTTCCGGCCTGATTCGCCGCATCGGTGATCTGTTTCATGATGTCGCCCACATCCCGGGCGTGCTGACTCAGCGCGTCCGGGCTGACCTGAAAGCCACCCGTACTGTTCACCATGGCTGGTCCGTTTCGATGTCCTCGTCCTCGACCGGCTCCTCGTGCGCGGACTCCCCGGTCTCCTGGAATTCCCGGATCCGGTGCAGCGCCGGACTGTCCGGGCCGAGCAGTGGCGTCACCGCGGTCAGCATCTGTGCGGTGACCTTGGCGTGCGCCGTCCTGGCCGTCGACATGATGATCGGAGCAAGGGTATGGACCGGCAGATCGTCGGCCGGGCCGCCGAACGCGACCCTCTGCAGAGTGCCGGTCGCGCTGACGGTCACCGTGACCGAACCGTCCTTGCTGGTCGCCGAGCCGCCCAGCCGGGCCAGCCGCGCCTTGGTTTCGCTGACGGTCTTCCCGAGCGCCGCGACTTCCTGCTGAAATGACGCGAGCAGGTCAGGCAATTCCTTCCCGAGCGCCGCGACCTGCTGCTGAAATGACGCGAGCAGGTCAGGTGAATCTGAATCCACGGCAACACCCAATCCATTCTTACCGCGACAGCGTGTCCGGATTGGATCCACATTACCAAGTAGTCGATCACCAAGGTGAATTAATACGTATTTTTGACTTCGGCGAGCGAGCTTCTGACACCGTCCTGTCGCCGTAGGGCGCAAAGGTTGTGATCTCCGCAGGTAGTGAGGTCTGGACCACCTTGGAGCGGTGCGGGGGTCGGGAGTTCGAGCCCCGGCGTCTGTGTTCGGGCGGCGTCGGGCGTGGGCATCGCGCGTGGGCGGTGGGTGTTCGGCAGAATGCCGGCATGGCTTCCGGATCGTTTGCGGAGTACCTGGCCGGGTTGGATGAGGCGGCGCTGACTGTGTTGCTGCGAGCGCGACCGGACGTGCGGGTCGAACCGGTGCCGCGCGGGTTCGAGCAGTTGGCGCAACGGTTGTGTGGACCGGACGCGCTGGTCACCGCGCTGCGGTCGGTCGACCGGGACGCGATCGTCGTCGGTCAGGCGGTGGCCGCGCTGGGATCGTCGGCCACGGCCGAGGCGGTGGAGCGCCTGGTCGGGGCGCCGGAGCAGGCCGTGCGCGACGCGTTGGCCGAGCTGTGTGGTCGTGGGTTGGCGTGGCCGGCGTCCGGGGTGGTGTGCTTGCCGGAGCGGTTGACCGAGCACTGGTCGACCGAGATCGGCGGTGGTCGATCGGTGGCCACGATCGCGCGGTCGGCGTTGGCCGACGATCTGCGTTCGACGGCCGAGGCGCTGGGTGTCGAGGTGGCCGGCCTGCGCAAACCGGAATTGATCGCCCGGTTGGTCGAGGCCATGTCCGACGCCCGCGCAATGGTCGACGTGGTGCGCAGGCTGCCCAGGCCCGCGCGGGATCGCGTTGATCAGTTGCGCCGTGGTTACGGCCCGTACTACCCCGGCTATGCAGCGCACGGCGCTGCGGTTGCGAGCGCCGATCGCCTGGTGGCCGCTGGTGGTCTGGTGGTGCGGGTCAACGGGCGGTGGGAGCTGCCCCGGGAAGTCGGGGTCGCGGCCTGGTTGGCGCAGCGGGACCTGCTGGTGACCGGACGGCCGCGGATTCCGCGGGCCGCGGTCGCGACCGGGACGGCGCTGGCTACCGCACAGGCAGCGGTGCAGGACGTGCTGCGGGCGATCACAGCACTGTTGGACGAGGCGCAATCAAGTCCGATCGTCGCGTTGAAGAAGGGCGGCGTCGGACCGCGGGAACGGTCTCGGCTGGCCACGCGGCTGGCGCTGTCCGCCGAGGTAGTGGCATTGGGGATCGACCTGACGTACGCGGCCGGGCTGCTCGGTCAAGCGGCCTCGGGCTATGCGCCGACCGAGCACTACGCGCAGTGGCGGGAGGCGCCGCCGGCCCACCAGTGGGCCGTGCTGGCGACCGCGTGGTTCGCCTTGGATCACGCGCCGAGCAGCCGGGAAATCCAAGGGGACAAGGAGCTACCCCCGCCGCTGCCTCTGGCCTCGGCCGCCGGGGCGCTGCGCCGCGCCGTGTTGCGGGCCGCGTGCGGTGGGTCCTCGGTGAGAGCGGTCGGCGAGCACGTCGACTGGTTCTTTCCGCTGCATGGCTACGAGGTCGGTCAGTTGCGGGACAAGGTGTCCGCCGCCGTGCGAGAAGCGGAACTGCTCGGGGTGGTCGCCGCCGACGTGCTGACCGACTGCGGCGAACAACTCGTGGCCGTTCTCGATGACGGGTCGGCGGGCGCCGCGCCGGTGACCGGGGTGGACGGGTTGGCCGGGCGGGTGGCTGGCGTGCTGGTGGAGACGCCGTGCACGGTGATCCTGCAGTCGGACCTGACTGCGGTGGTCTCCGGCCGGCCGACGGCGGCGGTCTCGCGGTTGCTGGGAACGGCCGCGGTGAGCGAGGCCCGGGGCGCGGCGGCAGTGTGGCGGTTCAGCCCGGCCAGTGTCCGGGCGGCGTTGGACGCCGGGTGGACGGCCCCTCAGTTGCTGGCCGAGCTGACGGCGTTGTCGGATCGGCCGGTGCCGCAGCCGTTGGAGTACCTGGTCACGGATGTGGCCCGCCGTCACGGGAAGGTCCGGGTGCGGGGGATGCGCTCGTGTGTGGTGGCCGATGAGACCACGGTCACCGAGATTCTGCACACCCGGTCGTTGGCGAAACTGTCGTTGGCGCGAGTGGCGCCGACCGTGCTGTCCAGCCCGTGCGAGTTGGACGAGGTGTTGGCGCGGTTGCGCGCGGCGGGGCTGTCCCCGGTCGCCGAGGACGCGCTGGGCGGCGTGATCGTCGAGCAACCACGGGAGCATCGCGCGTCCGCGCCCCGGTCACCGGTGCGGGCCGCTTCCCGGGCTCGGCTGGGCGCGGCGGAACTGGCCGCACAGTTGCTCGCCGACCCGACCGGCCAGGACGGCGGCGAGGCGGATGCCTCGGCTACGTTCGCGCGGTTGGCGGAGCTGAATTCAGGCCTGACCGACACCGAGCTGATTTTGTTGGCCGACGCGGTCGAGCACCGGCGGGATGTGGTGATCACCTATCGGAACCGGGCCGGTAGTCGGACGGTGCGGGAGATCCAGCCGCGCGAACTCTATGGCCGGTGGCTGGACTCGTGGTGTCACCTGCGGGACGCGCAGCGGGAGTTCACCGTGGCCAACATCGAGTCGGTCGCGCCGGTCGGATGACGAAGATCCCCTCGAATCGTCCCGCACCGCATGATCGGCACTATCAGCCGCAACCAGCCGCGACCACGCTGAGGCCATGAGCCAAAGCGCACCTTTCGCCGGGCGACATGGACTTCGCCGCGTCAGCACAAGGCGCTGGCTGCTTGCACTTCGCTGAGTGTCCGCCGCGCGACTTCGCTGAAGTCGTCGCCGTCGGGCGCGTCGCTCCAGCGCTCATAGGTGATCGCCAAGGTGAGCGCGCCCAGTTCCGCGGCCACGCGCGAGGTCAGCTCGGGAACGCCCCGGAGCCTGAGCGCGTCGATCATCGATGTGGTGAGGCCGAGTCCCTTCAGTGCCTCGCGTTCCCGCAGTTCCGGGTTTTCGGCGATCACTGTCCGCCGCCGGGCGCTGAATTCGCGACGGTCGGGCGTGAAGGCTTCCCTCCCGGCCGTGTCCAGGCCATGAACCACGGCTTCGAGCGGGGTTGCCGAGGCCGGCGCCGCGGCGATCCCCTTGGTGAGCAGTTCGGTCATGGTGTCCCCACCGAAGAGCACCTCTCGCTTGTCCGGGAAGTGACGGAAGAAGGTGCTCTTCGTCAGTCCGGCACGCTCCGCGATCTCGATCACGGTCGTGTTCTCGTAGCCCCGCTCTGCGAACAGATCGAGGGCCGCGACAACGAGTCGCTCTGCTGCGTTGGATTGCCAGCGGGCCATGGGGCCAGTCTACGGCACTTGGTCCCGTCACTCGTGTACGGTGACGGGACCAAGTCTCATCACTATGCTCAATGGAGGTCCCCATGAGTCGAGCTGTCATCTACGAGACGTTCGGCGGTCCCGAGGTGCTTCAGTTGCGAGAGGTCCCGGAGCCGCACGCGGGCCCGGGAGAGGTCCGCGTCCGCGTAGTGGCCGCCGGTCTGAATCCCATGGACTGGGTCATCGCTTCGCGGCCCGAGGCGGCGGAGCCGTTCGGCATCACCGTGCCATCCGGCTTCGGATACGACTTCGCCGGCGTTGTCGACGAGGTCGACGGCGGCGCCACGGGTTTCGCTGTGGGCGACCGCGTCTACGGCGGCGCGATGGCGAGGGCCGCTGCCGATTTCGTGGTGGTCAAGACGCCCGCCGAGGAGCTCTGGCATACGCCGGAGGGCATCGGCGACGAGGTGGCGAGCACGCTTCCGGTCGCCGGGCTGACCGCCGCCGCCGCGCTGGCGGCGATCGACCTGCGGTCCGGCGACACAGTCCTGGTCGGCGGTGCCGGGGGCGGTGTAGGTGTGTTCGCCGTTCAGCTCGCGAAGCTCGCCGGCGCCCGAGTGATCGGGACCGCCTCGGAAGGCACGTTCGAATTCCTGCGGCAGTTCGGTGCCGAGCCGGTGGCATACGGCCCTGGACTGGCGGACCGGGTACGGACACTGGCTCCCGGCGGCGTGAGCGCGGCGACCGACCTGTTCGGCACCGAAACGGCTGAGATCGCGCTCGCGCTCGGCGTTTCACCCGAGCGGATCTCCACCATCGCCGCCGGGCCCAACCCGCCCGGCGGGGTGCGCGCGACCGGCGGCGTCGACGCGGGCCCGGACGCCCTGCGGCGAATCACCGACGCGATCCTTGCCGGCAAGATCACCGTGCCGATCGCCGCGACCTTCCCGATCGAGCAGACCCGCGACGCCGTGACACTGCAAGCCGGACGCCACGTCCACGGCAAGGTCGTGATCACGCTGTGACCACGTCTCCGCCGGGCAGCCGCGAGTGGGTGGTGCGCCCGCGCCATGCCACCGGCGCGGAGATCGTGTGGTAGCGATCGCCGCGACTTGCCTTTGACGCATGGGTCAGGGGTTAGCGTGACTGCGCCGCTGGGAAAGCGCGGCATTTGCCGGCTTGTCTGCAGTGTCAAGGAGTTCACCGTGCTCTCGCTACCGCGCCGATCACAGGAGGTACGGCTCGCCGCCGTGCCGGACGGCTTACCGCGACCGGAACATTTCGTCGTCGTGGACAGGCCCATGCCGGTTACGGGGGCGGGGCAGGCGTTGGTGCGGAACCGGTTCTTCCAGGTGTCCGCGCGGCTGCGTACGTTGCTGTCCGGCGCCGCCGAGGGCACGCCGTTACCCGCGGTTCGTCCCGGGCAGTCGCTGCCATCGGCGACCATCGGCGAGATCATCACCGCGCCCGGCGACAGTGGGCTGCGGCCCGGCCAGTTGGTCTTCCACTGGTCGGGGTGGCGCGAGTACGCGGCCGTGCCCGTCGCACAGTGCTCGCCCCTCGATGACACGTTGCCCGATCCGGTGGCCCATCTCGGCTCGGGGTGGACCGCCCATGCGGCGCTGACCTCCTACGCCCGGCTCCGGCCGGGTGAGACCGTGCTGGTCACCGGCGGCGCCGGTGGCGTTGGCTCGCTGGCCGGGCAGATAGCCCGGCGACTCGGTGCGGCACGGGTGATCGGCAGTACCGGCACGCCGGCGAAAGCCGACCGGATGCGCGAGGAGCTGGGCTACGACGCGGTTCTGGTACGTGGCGCGGGATCCGTTGCGGCGCAACTGGCCCGGGCCGCACCCGAGGGCATCGATGTGCTGGTGGACAACGTCGGCGGCGACCAACTGGGCGCGGCCGTCGCGGCGGCCCGGCCCGGTGCCCGGTTCACCCTGGTCGGCACCCTGGCCAGCCAACTGTCGCCGGCGGGGTCCGGGACCGTCGCGCCGGTGGACATCGACGCCTACCAGATCATCCTCAAGGGAATCAGCATCCGGGGTTTCACCAACCCGCCCGACGACCGCGCTCGGTCGGAATGGGCCGTGCGGTTCGGCAACTGGCTGCGGCCGGGTGAGCTGTCCTTCCCGCATGTACGCCTACCGGGACTCGACGGCGCTGCCCGTGCGCTGCACGATGTGATTCGTGGGCGGTATGTCGGCACTGTGGTCGTGGTGCTGTAGTGGGCGGGAGGGCAAATGAGGATCGGTGAGGCCGCCGCGGCCGCGGGCACCACGCCGCGTGCGTTGCGGTTCTACGAACAGCGCGGCCTGTTGCCGGCCCCGCCGCGCAGCCGGACCGGGCAGCGCCAGTACGGTGCGCGCGAGATCGCTCGGGTGCGCCTCATCCGGGAGTTGCTCTCCCTTGGCCTCACCGTTGAAGATGTGGGTTCCTGCGCCGATCGCCTTCACCTGCTGGAGGGCGATGCTCTGCCAGACTATGGTGCGGGCGGCTGCGCACAGAAGAGCGGAGTCGTCGAGCGGCGCATCGCCGCGTTGGATGCGGAGATCAGCCGCCTGACCCGACTGCGCGACCAACTGGCCGCCCGCACCGGCAGCGTGTCGATGCCGAGGTAGAAACGTCCGGGTTTGCCGCTCCGTCTCGGAAGACTTCGGAAAACACGCGGCGGAGCCGGGGTCACTCCCACACGACGACGTTGCGCCGAATCGGGGGAGCGTCGGTGTTCGAGGCGAACAGTTCGGGCGCGCGGGCGCGGATCTTCTCGATGTCGGCGAACACCGCCCGGAGGTGGGTCCGCATCAGCGTCCGGGCGCGCATGAGGTCGTGTTCCAGGATCGCGCCGAGGATTTCGCCGTGCTGGCCGGCGAACACCCGTGGCGAACTCGCTTCGAGCCCGAGGCGGCGGGCGCGGTCGAGATGACCCTTCGCCGAGGCGACGGTGGACCAGGCACGGTCGTGGCCGCTGAGCCGCAGCAGCCCGAGGTGGTAGTTCTCGTCCAGGGCGAAGAACTCCTCGATGTCGATGTCCTTCTTCTGTTGCCGGGTGAGGTTGTCCCGCAGTTCCTGGACGACGTCGGGGTCGAGGCGGGACGGGATGTCGTCGAGCGCGGCCAGTTCGACGGCTTCCCGGAGGAACTGGGCGTCGGCGACGCTGGCCGGGTCCACCCGGGAGACGAACGAGCCCACCTGGGGAAAGACCTGAACGAAGCCTTCCTCGGCCAGGAGGATGAGACTTTCCCGCACCGGGGTCCGGCTCACCTGCAGGGACGCGGCCAGCTCGTTTTCGGACAGCGCTTCCCCGGGGCGCAGTTCCAGTGTCAGGACCTTTCGCCTGAGTGTTTCGTAAACGAAGCGCCGGCTGGTGCCGTGCCTGCTGCGTTGGGTCACGCAGCCGACTTTAGTAGACCGGAACCGCCGGTAAACAATCTTGACCAACTAGTCGACAGTTGCTTGTATATCAAGTCTGGCACTGGCACGCCGCCTCGATGGTTCGGTCCACGGCTGGTGGGCCGCGGGCCCATTGTCCATTTCGGATGGTAGTGCCGGCGGACCGGCGCCGGAACGCACGTGCGGCGAAGGAGCACACGGTGGCTGACGGCATGACGGACGGCATCCGGGCCACGCCGGGCCTGGTGACCACGACGACCCGCGAACCGAGTGGGACGGCCGTGTCCGGCTCGCCCAGGTCGTCTACTTTGGACGGTTGTCGGGTTGCTGTCGTTCAGGCTGTGGGTGCGCGGGAAGGTAAAGGAAAGCGGACGCCAAGGAAAGAGAGGACGCACTGTGAAGGCCGTTGTCCTGCACGGGCCCGCTGACGTGCGCGTGGACGAGCTCCCCGAGCCCGTCCCTGGCGACGGGCAGGTGCTCGTCGCGCTGGAATGGGGCGGGATCTGCGGATCCGACATCTCCTACTGGCGGCACGGCGCCGCGGGCACGGCGGTGCTCCGGCAGCCGATGGTGCTCGGGCACGAAGTCGCCGGGCGGGTGGCCGCCCTCGGGCGTGGTGTCGCCGGGATCGAGGCCGGCCTGCCGGTCACCGTGCACCCGGCCGAGCTCGTCGGAGACGGGATCCTGCCCGATCGCCTGGCCGGCCGCACCAACCTGTATCCGGCGGTGCGCTACTTCGGCTCCGCCGCCTTCGACCCGCACACCGCCGGCGGCTTCAGCGAGTTCCGGGTCGTGCGTGCCGAGCAGCTCAGGCCCCTGCCGGACGGGGTGAGCACCCGGCGGGGCGCGCTGGCCGAACCGCTGGGGGTGGCGCTGCACGCGGTGCGCCGGGCCGGCGGGGTGCGCGGCCGGACGGTACTGGTCAACGGCGCCGGCCCGATCGGTTCGCTGGTGGTCGCGGCGGCGAAGTTCCACGGCGCGAAGACCGTGGTCGCCGCCGACCTCGCCGCGCCCGCGCTGGCCATCGCCCGGCGGCTGGGTGCCGACGAGACCCGCGACCTTTCCGCGGGAGCGGGCCTGCCCGGCGACGTCGAGGTGGTGTTCGAGGCCTCGGGCGCGCCGGCGGCGCTCGGCCCGGTGCTCCGCGCGACCGCGCGCGGCGGCACCCTGGTGCAGGTGGGAAACCTGCCCGGCGCGCCCGCGGCCGCCGCGCTCGGCGACCTGGTCACCCGGGAGATCACCTGGGTCGGGTCCTACCGGTTCGTCGACGAGATCGACGACGCGGTGCGGGTCATGGGCGGTGGCCTCGACGTGACACCGCTGATCACCCACACCTTCGGCATCGAGCGGGCCGCCGAGGCCCTGGCGGTGGCGGCCGACCGGACCACCGGCAGCAGCAAGGTCCTGCTCCGGCTCGGCGTGCCGGGCCCGGGGTGAGGCCGGGGGCGGTTCCGCGACACCCGCGTCGCGGACGCCGCCCGAAGAGCCGGAATTGTCGGTGCACGGTGGTAGTAATCCGGGCATGACGAACAGGATCGGAGCCGGGCAGCGGCGTGCCCGGCTCGTCACCCGCCAGCACCTCGCCGGCGGTGCGGCGAGCCCCGAGGCGGTGGCCGAAAGCCTCGTCGCGCTGCACGCGACCGACCCCGCCACGGTGCACCTCGCGGTGGCGGCCCGCTCCGGGCTGCCGGTCGCGGAGACCGAACGCGCGCTCTATCACGACCGCTCGCTGGTGCGGATGCTCGGCATGCGCCGCACCATGTTCGTGGTGCCCGCCGACCTGGTCCCGGCCGTGCAGGCGGCCTGCGCCGACGACATCGCGAAGCGCCAGCGGAAGCTCCTGGTCGAGCACCTCGGCACCGCGGGTCTCGAGGTGGATGTCGGCGGCTGGCTCGCGGAGGTCGAAGAGGGCGCCTACGCGGCGGTCAAGGCATTGGGTACCGCACAGGCGGCGGAGGTCGCCGACGCCGAGCCCCGGCTGCGCACCCGGATTCTGATGGCGGCCGGAAAGCCCTACGAGGCGAGCGTGTACATCACCAGCCGGGTGCTGTTGCTGCTCGCCGCGCAGGGCCGGATCGTGCGCGGCCGTCCACGCGGGTCGTGGCTGTCCACGCAGTACGCGTGGGCCACCGCCGAGACGTGGTTGCCGGGTGGTTTTTCCCGGCAGGGCGCCGATTCCGCCAGGATCGGCCTGGCCCGCCGCTGGCTGGCCGCCTTCGGGCCCGCGCCGGTCGCCGACCTCAAGTGGTGGACGGGCTGGAGCGCGGCGCAGCTGCGCACGACGCTCACCGCCGTCGCCCCGGCCGAGGTCGATCTCGACGGAACGCCGGGGGTGGCGTTGCCCGGCGATCTCGAACCCGTGCCCGAGCCCGAGCCGGTCGCGGCGCTGCTGCCGGCGCTCGATCCCACGCCGATGGGCTGGCGCGACCGGAGCTGGTTCCTCGGCGGCCCCGAGGGGGGATCCGGGGGTGAGTCCCCGGGTGGGTACGAGGCCGCGCTGTTCGACCGCAGCGGGAACATCGGGCCGACCGTGTGGTGGGCGGGGCGGGTCGTCGGCGCCTGGGCGCAGCGCGCCGGCGGCGAGCTCGCCTACCGGTTGTTCGAGGACGTCGGGCGGGACGCGGCGGCCGCGATCGAGGTCGCCGCGGCGCGGTTGTCGGACTGGCTCGGCGAGGTCCGGGTGACGCCGAAATTCCGCACGCCCGCCGAGAAGGAGCTTTCATCTTGATCGATTCGCCCAGGTGGTCCATCTCTCGTTGGTCCATGTCAGGTGGTATGAGTCCGCACGCTAGGGTGGCCGTGAGCCCGAAGATGTGTGGCCCGGGTAGGCCCGGGTCTGACCCGAGGAGACAAGAGCAGTGACTGTTCGCGTAGGTGTGAACGGCTTCGGTCGCATCGGCCGCAACTTCTTCCGTGCGGTGCAGGCCGCCGGTCACGACATCGAGGTCGTCGCGTTCAACGACCTCGGCGACGTGGCGACCATGGCGCACCTGCTCAAGTACGACAGCATCCTGGGCCGGTTCCCTGCCGAGGTCGGCGTCAACGACGAGGGCATCGTCGTCGGCGGCAAGACCATCAAGGCGCTCGCCGAGCGCGACCCCGCCAACCTGCCGTGGGGCGAGCTGGGCGTGGACGTCGTCGTGGAGTCCACCGGCTTCTTCACCAACGCCGACGCCGCGAAGGCGCACATCGCCGGCGGCGCCAAGAAGGTCATCATCTCCGCGCCCGCCAAGGGCGAGGACCTGACCGTGGTGCTGGGTGTGAACGACGACACCTACGACGGTTCGCAGGTGATCATCTCCAACGCGTCCTGCACCACCAACTGCCTCGGCCCGCTGGCCAAGGTGCTGCACGAGAACTTCGGCATCGAGCAGGGCCTGATGACCACCATCCACGCCTACACGCAGGACCAGAACCTGCAGGACGCCCCGCACAAGGACCTGCGCCGCGCCCGTGCCGCCGCGCTGAACATCGTGCCCACCTCGACCGGCGCCGCCAAGGCGATCGGGCTGGTGCTGCCGGAGCTGAACGGCAAGCTGGACGGCTACGCGCTGCGGGTCCCGGTGCCCACCGGCTCGACCACCGACCTCACCGCGACGCTGAGCAGGAGCGCCACCCTCGAGGAGATCAACGCCGCGTACAAGGCGGCCGCCGACGGTGCGCTGAAGGGCATCCTGCGCTACAGCGATGACCCGATCGTGTCCAGCGACATCGTGACCGACCCGTCGTCCTGCATCTACGACGCGCCGCTGACCAAGGTCATCGGCAACCAGGTCAAGGTCGTCGGCTGGTACGACAACGAGTGGGGTTACTCCAACCGGCTCGCCGACCTGGTGAAGCTCGTCGGTTCGAAGCTCTCCTGAGGCCATGGGTATCCAGACCAAGACCGTCGAAGACCTGCTGAGCGAGGG
>DASSAD010000204.1:0-5000 GCA_035685725.1 Amycolatopsis sp.
CGGCGGCGTCGAGGCCGAGATCCACCAGGTGGTCCGCGACGTCGTGATCAGCAGGCGCACCATCGGCGTCGACGAATGGCTCGCCGCCCTCGCCGAAGAACTCACCAAACTCGCCGAACGCGACACCGCCGCCCGCGAAGCCCTCACCCGCCTCCTCGGCGGCTGAATTCCCACGCCCCGCACCCAGCCGGCCGTGTCCCCCCTTCCGGTCGCCGTGTCCCCCCTTCCGGTCGCCGTGTCCCCCCTTCCGGTCGCCGTGTCCCCTCCTCCCATCGCTGAGGCGGGTCACACGCTCGGTCCGGGCCACGGCAGCCCGATTACCCATCGGCGCGTTCCGCCGACCGGTTGACCTCGCCGCCAACGGCTGTCCGGACACCGCGCGATTCGCTATGAAGGAATGCGTCCGGGCCACCGGCCTCCCGCCGTCCGCCCGCCTGTCCCCGTGAAGGAGACGCCGGTGCCTCGTCGACGCGCCCCTGTCGAAAACCCCTTTGCCGGTACCGAAAACGAGCTGGTCACGCCGCCATGGCGGTCGGCCGAATTCGAGGCGCGGGCGCGCACGACGTCACTGTGGCGGATGTTCCTGCAACTCCCGAGCACCGCGCGTTATCTGTTCTCATTGGCCTGGAAGCAATATCCGGGCACCGTGGTGCTGGTGGTGGTGACGACCGGCATCGGCGGTGTCGCCTCGGGGTTCGGTCTGTACTCGACCGCTTCCGTACTGCGGCAGTTGCTGACCGCCGGGCCGACCCCGCACCGGCTGCTGGCCGCCGTTCCGTCGATCCTGCTCGTCATGGGCGCGCTCGCGATCCAGCGCCTGGCCGACTCGATCGGCACGTACGGCATGGAAAAGATCAGTGCCGGGGTCCGCCGCTTCTGCGAGGATGAGGTCTTCGCCGCCTCCATCTCCGTACCGCTGACCGCTTACGACGATTCCTCGTGGTACGACGCGCGCGAACTGGCTTCCCAGTCCGGCACCATGCACGTCGACGGCGCGTTCACCCGGATGGTCACGGCGGTGGGCTCGCTGACCGGACTGGTGGCGACCTCGGCGACCCTCGCCCTGCTCGACCCGCTGCTGCTGCCACCGCTGCTCGTGTCGGTCCTGCCCGATTCGTGGGCCGCGCTCTCCAACGCCCGCGCGCTGTACGACTCGATGCGCCGGCTCTCCCCGGTCCGCCGCCGTCGCTGGCTGGTGGAGCGGCTGGCCGGCGACGAGGACGCCGCCCCGGAGATCCGGGCCTACCAGTCACAGCCGTTCCTGATGGCAGAACTCGGCAAGTTCTCCGACATCCTGCAGGACGAGGAAGTCACGCTCGCGGGAAGACAGGCCCGCACCCGGCTGGTGGGCCGCGCGGCCGGCGGGGCCGGGCTGGGCCTGGCCTACGCCTTGCTCGGGGTCTTCGTGTTCACCGGCCGAGTCCCGCTTCCGGTGGCCGGCAGCGCGCTGATCGCGATGCAAACCTCCCGCGCACGACTGGCCGACGTCGTCCTGGCAGTGAACCGGCTGTACGAGGAATCGTTGTACGTCAACGCTTTCCGCGCCTTCCTGCGGGACTGCGCCGACCGCATCCGGCCGGACGCCGGCGCACTCGCCCCGGCGAGCCCGGCACACTACGTGATGGAAAACGTGTCCTTTCGCTACCCCGGATCCAGCGAACCGGTGCTGCACGAGGTGTCACTGGAAATCCATCGCGGCGAAAAGGTCGCTCTCGCGGGCCTGAACGGCTCCGGCAAGACGACCGCGGCGAAACTGTTGGCGGGTCTGTACCAGGCGAGTGCGGGGCGTGTGCTGCGCGACGGTGTCGACCTGGCCACGGTCGATCCGGACTCGGTGTTCACCGGGATCGCGATCGTCATGCAGGATCCGATCCATTGGCCGGTCAGCCTCGCCGACAACATCCGGCTCGGCCGCCCCACCCGCGACGATCCCGGCGACAACGCATTCACCGCGGCGGCGCACGCCTCCGGCGCCGACGACGTCGCCACCGCCGCCCCGTTCGGCTGGCGCACCATGCTGTCCAAGCAGTTCGTCATGGGCACCCGCCTGTCCGGCGGTCAGGAACAGCGCGTCGCGATCGCCCGCGCCCTATACCGCGACAGCGCACTACTGATCGCCGACGAACCCACCGCCAGCCTGGACGCGCTCGCCGAAGCCCGCATCTACCAGTCGCTCGCCGCCCTCGACTCCGACACGACCTGCTTGCTGATCACCCACCGCATGGCATCGGTCAAAATGTGCGACCGCATCTACGTCTTCGACCACGGTCGCGTCAGCGCCCAAGGCACGCACGAAGAGTTGATGGCACTCGGCCCCGGCACCCGCTACCACGACCTCTACCACACCCAGGCCTCCGCCTACACCGGCGAAGACCTCCCCGTAGTGTCCTAATGCGAATCCCCGAGCAACGGCTCAGGCCGCTCGGGCCGCTGACGCGGAAGATCCGCGAACGGCCTGCTCACTGCCCTGCCTTACTCGGCTGATCAGGTGCGAGAATCGTGTTCAAGACCGACAAGGGGAATCGGAAACAGTGCGCGTACGACTGCGGCCCAATGCCATGTACTTGACCTTCACCCTGGCCGCCATTACTCCGATTGCCTTCGGTGTCGGCCGGGGCGATGTCATGGGCGACGTGGTCACGGTCGCCGGCGCTCTCCTCTTCGCCTTGTTGTGCTACCCGATCATCACGAGCACGGTGTTCCGCGTCCCGGTCCTCGTGGTCGACGACAACGGGGTCCGGCTGCCACTCATGGGTGTCAGGCTCGGCTGGTCCGAGTTGGCGACGAGCAAACGCAGCACAGACCTCCGGGGCCGCCTGCCCGCACCGGTGCTGCTGATCGTTCCCACCGACCCGGAAGCCGCTGTCGTTCAGACACACCCCTGGCTACGCCGCGAAGCACGTGCCAACCTCGCCCGCCACGGAACCCCGATAGTCCTGTCGGGCAAATCGCTGGATCATTCTCTCGACGCCATCGCTCGCGCCGTCCAACATCACCGCAAGAAATCTCACCCGGGCGCATAGGCCCGGCTTTCACCAGGACAGCGGCGGTCACCTCGGCGTCCAAGCCGCCTCGACCACCGTCGCATTTCGCCTTGTCACAGTGGCTATGCGCGGGCGAGCGCGCTGAGGAGCGCGCGGCGAGTACCCGGCACGCAGTGCAGCAAGGGCTCGGTTTTCGGCGGGTGCCCGACGTAGGTCAGCAGCCGGCCACCCTCGGCCAGGTCGATCACCGTGATCGGCCGACCGCGCCGACGCTGCCCGGTTCGATCACGCCCGGCCGCGTACAGCTGGTGCATCCCGGCGCGCGGTGCATTCAGCAACGCGCGCACCTGCGCGGCCGGATCGGGCCGCCGACTCCGGGTGTCCATTTCGAATTCGTAGTTCTCCGAACTCGGCGGCCGATTCTCGGAATATCGCGACGCCGGTATCGTGAGGTCACCGATCTCCGCACCGGCCACGGTGGGCAGCACATCAACCAGCGCTCCCGCCAGATCATCGGCCCGAACCGCGTCGAGCACCACCACCTGGTCGTCCCGCACCACCCGGACCGCTTCCCTGCCGATCGCCGCGACCAGCGCGGCACCGGTCTCCCCGTGCCGGGAAATCCAGCCGTAGCATTCCCGCTCCGCCCGGGCCAACACCGCCAGCTTGCGCCGGAACTCCGGCATCACCACCCCATTGACCGAGACCCCAGCCTTGTCCAGCAGACCGTCGACCTCGCGCTGCACCACGGCTCTCGCCGAATCGTTGAGCCACAGATCATCCGCACCGATCACCGGATGCGGCCGACCGTACCCGCCCCATTCCCACGCCTTGATGAAGGCATAGCGCGGCAGCACCACCGCAGACATCTTTTCAAGCCCCCTCTGAACTCGGCTACAACCCGATCACCGGCGGCGCGGTCTTCTGATCGGTGCCGAAGGTCTCGTCCCCATCCTCGCTGATGAGGTACTTGGTCTCATGCTCCTCATCCTCGCCGCCCTCGCCCTTGCCACGACCGGCCCCCATCCCGGACGCCCCCGGACGACCCGACGCGCCCGCCGCACCCGCGGCCCCGGCACTGGCCGCCCCCGGCGGCCGGGCCCCAGCGCTCCCACTCTCACCCACCCCGACCCGGCTACCCGCCTGCAACGAACCCCCAGCCCCAGCCCCGACACCACCGCCCGCCCGGTAACCACCGCCACCGACCGCGCCACCACCCCCGCCACCGCCACCGAAACCCCCACCCATCGGCCCGAACCCCACGGCGGCAACACCCGCCGACGGGTCGTAACCACCCCCACCGGTCGGACCGAACGAGCCCGGCCCCGCACCACCCGACTGATAGCCAGAATTGGTCCCGGCCGGGCTGTAGCCGGCGGTCGTGGTCGAGTCGTTGTAGCCACCGGTCGACGGCATCGACGAGCGCGACAGGCTGCCGACGCTGGTCGTCGGATGCACCGACGCGGCGGGAAGCGCGTAGTTACCCGACCCGGGCGGCGCCTGATACCGGCTCGCCCCACCACCGGTTCCGCCCGTGTGCCCAGTACCGCTGTGATCCTGGGGCACGGTTGTTTTGCCCGGTTGCGTGGTGTTCAACTGGAAGGCACTGACCTGCGCGTCCCCCGAATCGGGCAGATGCCCGTAGTCGATCTGGATCGCCTGGCCAACCGTCGTGCTGCTCTGGTGATACTGGTCGTAAATCTGCTGGTTCTGACTCGCCTGCTGGTTGTACTGATCGACCGCCCGCTCCGCATCCGTGGTCCCCGGAACGAAATTGTCATACCAGTTCTGTTCCGGCGCCGGATCAGCCATCGCCTGCAGCGAATTTTTGATCCCGTCGAACGTATCGGCCTGCGTCTGAATGTGCTGCCCATTCGACGACAACGTCTGCGACGCGTCATCCGCCGACACCGCCAGCGGCCGGATATTCGCTTGCGCCGCATCCGCCCCCTGCCCACTCCACGCCGACTCCAACCGCTGCACCAGATCATGCGACCCATCCGAGATCTGGATCTG
>DASSAD010000205.1:0-3321 GCA_035685725.1 Amycolatopsis sp.
GCATGTTGTCCACGCCGACCTCGTCGTTGAGGTAGTCGAGCACGTCGATGACGTCCTGCGGCGCGTCGTTGGTGAAGAACGTGGTGTTGGTCATCACCCGGAAACCGGCGTCCTTGGCCAGCCTGATCGCGTCGACGGCGCCCTGGAAACCGCCGGCCTTGCGCACCGAGGCGTCGTGCTTGTCCTCCAGGCCGTCGATGTGCACCATCCAGGCGAAGTTCCGGTGCGGCTTGAACTTGTGGATGTGCTTGGGCAGCAGCAGCGCGTTCGTACACAGGAACACGATCTTGTTGCGCTCCAGCAGGATCCGCACGATCTCGTCGATCTGCGGGTGCATCAGCGGCTCGCCGCCGGCGATCGAGACCATCGGCGCACCGCTCTCCTCGACCGCGCCGACCGCCTGCTGCACCGGCATCCGCTGTTTGAGCAGATGCGCCGGCTGCTGGATCTTCCCGCACCCGCCGCATTTGAGGTTGCAGGCGAACAAGGGTTCCAGCTCCACCAGGATCGCGTACTTCTCGCGGCGCTGCAGCTTCTGCTTGGCCAGGAACGCCCCGAGCCGGATCGACTGTCGTAACGGCATCGCCATGACTACCCCACCTCCCGAGGTAATGTGAATTGAACGTCCTCATCGGCCACCTGGCTCTCCCGCAGAGAGTCGCGGCCGAGCCCGGCAAGGCACCGGGTCAGCTCCTCCACCAGGTGCGGCGGCGCCGACGCGCCCGCGGTGATCCCGACCCGCTTCGCTCCCGCGAGCCAGCGGAGGTCTACTTCGGACACATCGTCGACCAGATGGGCCGGCGTGCCCTGACGCCGCGCGACCTCGACCAGCCGGCGCGAGTTGGACGAGTTCTCGGATCCGACCACCAGCACCAGGTCCGCCCGCTCGGCGACGGCCCGCACCGCGCGCTGCCGGTTCGTGGTCGCGTAGCAGATGTCGTCCCGGCGTGGCGCCTGCATCGCCGGGAACCGCTCGCGCAGCACGGACGCGATCTCTTCGGCTTCGTCCACGGCGAGGGTGGTCTGCATCGCGTAGGCCACCCGGGCGGGATCACGTGGGCGCACCTGCGCGGCCGCGGCCGCGTCCTCCACCACCACGACGTGCTCGGGCGCCTCGCCGAAGGTGCCCTCGACCTCCTCGTGATCGGCATGCCCGATCAGGAAGACCGTGTCGCCGCGCGAGCTGTAGCGCCGGACCTCGTTGTGGACCTTGGTCACCAGCGGGCAGGTCGCGTCGATCACCTGAAGGCCCTTGCCCGCGGCGGCCTCGCGCACCGCGGGCGAGACGCCGTGCGCCGCCAGCACGGTGGTCGCCCCGGGCGGGATCTCCTCGATCTCTTGGACGAACACCGCGCCCAGGCCCTCCAGCCGCCGCACCACGTGTGCGTTGTGCACGATCTGGCGCCGCACGTAGACCGGGGCGCCGTAGCGCTCGAGCGCGCGCTCCACGATCTCGATCGCCCGGTCGACCCCGGCGCAGAACGAGCGCGGGCTCGCGAGCAGGACCTCCCCGTCGGCCGCCGCCTCGCACCACTGGTGCAGCACCGGCGCCGCCAGGCGCAGCGAACGCAGGCCCGCGATCCCGCGCAACACCGTGCCGGGCCGCCACAACGGGTGCCCCGGAGTGTCCACAATGGCCCTCGCCACGGCGAGCGGGCCCGGCACCGCGGCGAACTGCGCCGACTCCATGTCCACCGCCAACGCCCCACGCCGCGCCAGCCGGGCCCGCTCGACACCCTCGACCAGGGTGTCCGACGAGGCGACCGGTCCGGTGTGGACGGTCAGGCCCTGCCGCCGCAGCGCCGCCGCCAGCAGCGGCGCCGAGGGCAGCTCGACCGGACCGGCCGGCCCGTCGATCTCGGTGGCCACCACGACATCGCCGGGGCGCACCGCTTCGGTCACCGCGCCGGCCACCCCCGCGACCACCACCGGGACGTCCCCGAGCCGGCCCGCGCAGTCGGCCGCCCGGCGGGGCCCCATACCGGTGTGCAGCACCCGGGCGCCGGGCACCCGCAACGCGGCGGCCTCCAGGCGCATCGGGGCACAGACGATTCCGGTCATGACGGGACTCCGCCGACGTCGTTCGGACCTGCCGTCGCCAAGTCGGCCGACCCGGCGACCGGCCCGGCCGCCGAGTCGGTCGCCGGGTCGGTCGCCAGCGCACCGACATACCGCCCGAGCGCCGAGACCGGGAACACGATCCGGTACAGGTGATAGTTGATGTAGAAGTCGCCGGGGAACCCGGTGCCGGTGAACTGCGGCTCGTCCCAGGTCCCGTCGCCTCGCTGGGTCCGGACCAGCCACCGCACCCCACGCTCCACAGTGGACGATTCACGCTCGCCCGCGGCCAGCAGCGCCAGCAGGGCCCACGCCGTCTGCGACGCCGTCGAGTCGCCCTTGCCGATCCACGCCGGATCGCGATAGGACCGCAGGTCCTCGCCCCAGCCGCCGTCGGGGTTCTGATGGGCGGCCAGCCAGGCCACCGCCCGCCGGATCGGCGGAGCCGAGACGCCGACCCCGGCCGCGACCAGGGCCGGCACCACCGCCCCGGTGCCGTAGACGTGGTTGGCTCCCCACCGCCCGAACCAGGAACCGTCCTCCTCCTGCGCGTCCAGCAGCCACAGCACCCCGCGCCGGCAGGCCGAACCGTCGGAAAGTCCCACCGCGGCCAGCATTTCCACGACGTGCGCGGTCACGTCCGCCGACGGCGGATCGATCACCGCGCCGAAGTCGCAGAACGGCAGGCTGAGCGTGAGGGTCTGGTCGTTGTCGGCGTCGAAAGCGCCCCAACCGCCGTCGGCGGACTGCATGCCCCGCAACCAGGCCACCGCGCGGTCGATCGCGGAGGTGAGCCGTCGCCGGTCCGGAACCGCCACGCGGCGCAACGCCAGCACGATCTCCGCGGTGTCGTCGGTGTCGGGATAACCGTCGTTGGCGAACTCGAAGGCCCAGCCGCCGGGCGGCGTCGCCGGACGGCGCACCGCCCAGTCACCGGGTTGCCGGATTTCCTCGCCCAGCAACCATTCCGCGGCCTTCACCAGTACCGGGTCGTCCTCGGGCACCCCCGCGTCGCGCAGCGCGATCAGCGCGAGCCCGGTGTCCCACACCGGTGACTGGCAGGCCTCCAGCCGGCGGACGCGGCCCTGCGGGGTCTGTTCCCGGATGACGAACCCTTCCAGCCCCGCCAGCCCGGCCTTCATCGCGGGATGGTCGAGCGGATAGCCGAGCAGGTGCAGCGCCAGCAGCGAATACACCCACGGCGGCTGGATCCCGCCCCACGAGCCGTCGGCCTCCTGCCGCGCGAGGATCCACTCGGCGGCC
>DASSAD010000206.1:0-12693 GCA_035685725.1 Amycolatopsis sp.
CGTCAACACCGCCGAGCTGCGCGACCGGACGAAGGCCGCCGGCCTCAAACCGCACGCCGGGCTGACCGGCTCGTCCAGCGACTCCGACCTGGTCTGCGGGCTGCTGGCCGCGCAAGCCGCGGACAAGGGCATCGAGGCCGCGGCGCTGGAACTGCTGCCGACCCTGCGCGGCGCCTTCTGTCTGGTGTTTTCCGACGAGAGCACGCTCTACGCGGCCCGCGATCCGCATGGCGTGCGGCCGCTGGTGCTCGGCCGGCTGGAGCGGGGCTGGGTGATCGCCAGCGAAACCGCGGCGCTGGACATCATCGGTGCCTCCTTCGTCCGCGAAGTCGAACCCGGCGAGCTGATCGCGATCGACACCGACGGCCTGCGGTCGGCGCGGTTCGCCAACCCCGAACCCAAGGGCTGCGTCTTCGAATACGTCTACCTCGCCCGCCCCGACACCTCGATCGCCGGCCGCAGCGTGCACGCCACCCGGGTCGAGATCGGCAAACGGCTCGCCGGCGAGAGCCCGGTGGAGGCCGACCTGGTCATCCCGGTCCCGGAGTCGGGCACCCCCGCGGCCATCGGCTACGCCCAGGCCTCGGGCATCCCCTACGGCCAGGGCCTGGTCAAGAACGGCTACGTGGGGCGCACGTTCATCCAGCCCTCGCAGACCATCCGGCAGCTGGGCATCCGCCTCAAGCTCAACCCGCTGCGGGACGTGATCCGCGGTAAACGCCTGGTCGTGGTGGACGACTCCATCGTGCGCGGCAACACCCAGCGCGCCCTGGTCCGGATGCTGCGCGAGGCCGGCGCCCTGGAGGTCCACGTGCGGATCGCCTCGCCGCCGGTGCGCTGGCCGTGCTTCTACGGGATCGACTTCGCCTCGCGGGCGGAACTGGTGGCCAACGGCGCCGACCTGGACGGCATCCGGCGGTCGATCGGCGCGGACTCGCTGGCCTACGTGTCCCTGGAAAGCCTGGTCGCCGCGTCGGACCAGCCGCGCAGCCGGTTGTGCACGGCCTGCTTCGACGGGCAGTATCCGATCCCGCTGCCGGATGACGCGCTGATCGGCAAGCACGTACTGGAAAGTCTCGACGGGACCGACGGCCCGGCCCGCCCTGTCGCCCAAGCGGGGTACGGTGCTGAGGATGCCGTCCGGCGTCCTTGAGCCCGAACCGAGTCTGGAGTCCGCCCGCCGTGAGCGAACCCACGCGCGCCACCTACGCCTCCGCCGGCGTCGACATCGACGCCGGTGAAGAAGCCGTCGAGCTGCTGAAACCGCATGCCAAGCGGACGAACAGGCCGGAGGTGCTCGGCGGTGTCGGCGGGTTCGCGGGGTTGTTCGCGCTGAAGCTGGACCGGTGGAAGGAGCCGGTGCTGGCCTCCTCGACCGACGGGGTGGGCACCAAGATCGTGGTCGCGCAGGCCATGGACAAGCACGACACGCTCGGCATCGACCTGGTCGCGATGGTGGTCGACGACCTGGTGGTGACCGGCGCCGAGCCGCTGTTCCTGCAGGACTACATCTCCGTCGGGAAGGTGCACCCGAAGAAGATCGAAGCGCTGGTCAGCGGCATCGCCGACGGCTGCGTGCAGGCCGGCTGCGCCCTGCTCGGCGGCGAGACCGCCGAACATCCCGGTCTGATGGGGGAGAACGACTACGACCTCTCGGCCACCGGTGTCGGTGTGGTCGAGGCGGCGGACGTACTCGGTCCCGAACGGGTCCGCCCCGGCGACGTGGTGATCGCCATGGGCTCCTCGGGCCTGCATTCCAACGGCTACTCCCTGGCCCGCCATGTCCTGCTGGACATCGCGCGGATGCCGCTGGAGGGCCACGTCGAGGAGTTCGGCCGCACCCTCGGCGAAGAGCTGCTGGAACCGACGCGGATCTACGCGAAGGACTGCCTCGCGCTGATCGCGGAGACCGAGGTCCGCACCTTCGCACACATCACCGGTGGCGGACTGGAGGCGAACCTGGCACGCGTCCTGCCGCGCGGCCTGTCCGCGGACCTGGCGCGCGACACCTGGACGCCGGCGCCGGTCTTCGCGCTGATCGCGCACCGCGGCCGGGTCGAGCGCGCGGAAATGGAAAAGACGTTCAACCTGGGCGTCGGCATGGTCGCGGTGGTCGGCGCCGAGGACGCCGACCGTGCGCTCGCGGTGCTCACCGCGCGGCACGTGCCCGCGTGGACGCTCGGCGAGATCCGCCCGGCCGCCGATCCCGACGGCCCGCGTGCGGTCCTTTCCGGTGACCACCCCCGGTTCTGACCTCGCTGTCACGCCCCGGTTGCTGATCCCGGCCGCGGAGCTGTCCGAGCGGTTTTCGCGGGCGTCGGGTCCGGGTGGGCAGGGCGTGAACACCACCGATTCCCGGGTCGAGCTGTCCTTCGATGTCGCGCGGTCGGACGCGATCCCGGACGACCTGCGCCCGCGGTTGCTCGCCCGGCTGGCCGGCCGGCTGACCGACGGCGTGCTCACCATCACGGCGAGCGAGCACCGTGCGCAGCGGGCCAATCGGGAGGCGGCGCGAAAGCGGCTGGTGGTGGTGTTGCGCGACGCCGCGGCACCGCCGCCGCCGAAGCGGCGTCCCACGAAACCGACGCGCGGTTCGAAGGAGCGCCGCCTGGCCGAAAAGAAGCGGCGCGGTGACGTGAAACGAGGCCGCCAGGGTTACGACGACGGCAGGTAGTCCGCTTCCCGGTCCTGGGCGGCCTCGAAGTCCTCGCCTTCCGGGCGGCTCCGCGCGGGAATCGCACGAGGGCGGCTCACCCAGCCACAGCTGAGCGTCGAAGCAGCGGCCACTCCGAGCGTGTTGAGCAGCACGTCGTCGGTGGAGGTAACGCGACCGGCGTGCGCCAGGTACTGCGCGAGTTCGATCGCGGCCGAGACGACGAACGCGATGGCGGTCATCCGCGGAATCGACCGCAACCGGCGGACCCGCAACGGCAGCAGCACGCCCAGGGGCGCGAGCAGGACGAGGTTCCCGGCGATCTGCCACAGCGAACCTTCGGCGCGGAACTCGGTGATGATGTCCGAACCCGGGATCAGGTGCACCGAGCTCTTGTGCCCGGTGCCCACCGGCATCATGGTCAGCGCGAGCACCTCGGCGATGACCACCACGATGGCCACGTCGAGGCCCGCGGTGGTGGCCGCGAACCAGGTCGATGCACGCCGGCTTCGCCAGCCCGCGAGCAACCTCCAGGAGAAAAGCGCGAACGGAAGCGCGATGATCGTCGCCGGGAGCAGTATTCCGAAGCTCGCGAGCAGGATCCTCATAGAAGATCATCCTGGCAGCGCCCGCGAGGGACGGCAGGGCCGATCGAGTGCACTTCGCCCCGAACTTCCGGGTACCCGGCGTGGCGTCCACGGTTCCTGCCCGAGCCGTGTTACAAGGCGGGAACGCGCAGCGAAAAACGTGGTGTCCGTTGGGGATATCCGGCGCGGTGAGCGCTCGACCTCGACGCGATCAGTCGTAGGAGTAAAAGCCCCGGCCGCTCTTCTTGCCGAGCAGACCGGCGTCGACCATGCGCAGCAGCAGCGGCGGCGGCGAGTACAGGGGTTCCTTGAACTCGTCGTACATGGACTCGGCGATGGCCTTGATGGTGTCCAGGCCGATCAGGTCGGACAGGCGCAGCGGGCCCATCGGATGCGCGGTGCCCAGCTCCATGCCGCGGTCGATGTCCTCGGCCGAGGCGAACCCGGACTCGATCATCCGCACCGCTGAGAGCAGGTAGGGCACGAGCAGCGAGTTCACGATGAACCCGGCGCGGTCCTGAGAGCGGATCACGGTCTTGCCCAGCGTGCCGGTGGCGTGCTCCTCGGCGCGGCGGATGGTGGCTTCGCCGGTCAGCAGCGACGGCACCAGCTCCACCAGGGGCAGCACCGGAACCGGGTTGAAGAAGTGGATGCCGACGACCTGCTCGGGCCTGCCGGTGGCCATGCCGAGCTTCATGATCGGGATGGAGGAGGTGTTCGAGGCGAAGATCGCGTCCGGCCGCTCGACGATCTTGTCGAGCACGCGGAACAGGTCGACCTTGGCCTGTTCCTGTTCGACGACGGCCTCGACGACGAGATCGCGGTCAGCGAAGGAAGAGAGATCGGTGGTGAACGCGACACGGTTCAGCGCCGCGTCGGCTTCCCGCTCGGTGAGCTTGCCGCTGCGGACACCACGCCGCAGCGACTTCTCGATCCGCGCCCGGCCGGCGTCCAGCGCGGGCCGATCGACCTCGGTGACCAGCACCGCGGCACCGGCTCGCGCGTGTACCTCGGCGATACCCGAACCCATCAGCCCGGCGCCGACGACGCCGACCTTCTCAATGTCCGCCATCCGGTCTCCTCATCAGGGACCGTGCGCACCCGCGGTGCGGTCACCGCGGTGTGCCCAGCGGTCCAGCGCTCCACGTCAAGCACACATCACGAGGAGAGGGCAGGCACTGGATTGCCCAGGCCCACCCTCGTTCGTCAGCCGTCAACGACGGTAGTCGTCGTCTTCTTCGTCGGCGTACGGGTCCTCGTACTTGTCGTCCTCGTCGTGGGAGTTCTGAGAGGTTTTACCTGACAGCTCGCGCTGCAAAGCGGCGAAGTCAGTGTCGTGAGTGCTGTACTTGAGCTCTCGCGCCACCTTCGTCTGCTTGGCCTTAGCCCGGCCGCGCCCCATGGCTCGACCCCCTCGCACAGGGACGGGGCGGCCGGGGGAAACGGCGGCCCCGCATCGTCTCGACAACTATTTCCTGTCCATACCGTACCTTGTCCCTGGGGGAGAATGCGACGCGGCTTGTCGTCTCGTGGCGAGAGTCTCCCCTCGGTGCGTCCGGTGGTCCGGCAACGTGTCACGATGCAACCGTGCTCCGACCATTCGTGGCGTACCTGCGGGTGTATGAGCCGCTGTCCTCGTTCGGCGATCCTCCCCCAGATCAGCTGGTCGACGCGGTGAAGTCGGCCCGCCTGACCAGCGCGACCGCGGGCGAACGCGAACAGTGGATGTGGCTCAAATCACAGCTCGCGCGGCCGGTCCGGTTACTGCCGGCGGAGCTGGCCGACGGCCGCTCGGCACCGAGCACCACGACCGACGTGCTCGTGCTGGACCGGGCCGACGTGCCGGCCGGCTCCGGTCCCGGCCCCCTCGTCTGCCCCCTCGAACTGAGGGCGCGTTCGGCCGCGGCGTTAGTGAGCTTCCTCGGCGATTCTCCTCCGGCGCTGCAGGCCAGCGTGCTGGACGCCGGCGGTGTCACCGCGGAGACGGCGCGCTCACGGGCAAGCGCCGCGCTGGGCGAGCTACCCAAGGCGGCGGTCCACGTGCTGTCCACGACCTGGACCGTGCCGTTGCCGTGGTTCGCGCTGGTCGATCCCGGCCGGCGGCGGCTGGAACTCGGCAGCGGCCTGACCGATCCCCGGCGGGAGCTGTCGTGGCGGGTCGCCATGCCCGACGCCATCCAGCGGGTCACCCAGGCCCACGAGCTCGTGGAAGGCACGCTGGGCGACTCCGGACCGACCCGGATCCTGGCCGAGACCGAGCGCTGGCTGGCGAACTTCCACCCGGCATCGGCGGTGGAACTCGACTACGGCGGGCTCGTGCAGCTGATGGACGATGCGGCGCTGGAGGCCGACTCCACGGCGGAAGAAGTGCACAGCATCCTGGAAGCCCTGAGATCGGGGAACATCGAGGAACTCGCCGGGCTGTTCAACGAACTGCGCGAGTACTGGGGCGAACTGGGCGCGCGGGAACACCACAACTGAACCGCGCGAGGGCATCACGGCCCGTGGCGCGCAAGAACCGGTGGCAGGACCGGCAGTGTGAGCGGCAGTGTGAGCGGCAGCGCGACCAGGGACGCCCGGCCCCGTCCGGTCAGTCCTCGCGAGCACGCTCGGCCGCCAGCAGATCATCGACGGAGGCCGAGCCGCGGGCGTACCGCGCGGCTATCTCGGCATTGAGCAGGTCGACCACCTCCTGCACCTCGCGCCGGCGCGAGGACACCGACGACTCTTCCTCGGTGTAGTCGTGCAACGTGGCGGCGAGTTTTTCGTCGTCGAGCGCGCCCACGTCGGACAGGTCCGTGTTGCCGATCAACGCCTCGGCCTGCCGCCGGTGTTCGCCGGCCCGTGACGGTTCCAGCGCCTGGTGACGGCCCGAACCGCGAGCCGGGCGCAGGGCGTTGTCCGACAGGATGGTGGCCAGCTGGTCCACGATGCTGCGCTGGCCGCCGGTTTTGCGCCGCTCCTGTTCAGCATGCACGATGTCGATCCGGGCGTGCAGAAGTCTTCGCAGGTAGGAAAGGTCGGTCTCTTCCTGTGCTGCTTCGTCGCGGCGCTCGCGCAACTGAGCAAGGGACAAGGCTTCGAGGCCACGCACGTAACCGGGGTTCAGGACGCGGTCGATGCGGCGGCGTCCACCCGGCCGGACTTCGATCACGGCGACATCCTGCTCCATATCGGAAACCCGCGCCAGGTCGGGTTTAAGGCGTTTACCTGTTATCCACGCAGCCGGCTCGCCGCCTCCCGCCCCGGCGCGGCGCCCTCCGCGGGCACCGAATCGGGGTCGATCGCGGCCTGCACCACCCGGTCCTCGTCTCCGGCCAGCAACTCCGCGTCCACCGGGGTGGACCGCTTGATCAGCGCGAGGGCCACCGGCCCCAGCTCGTGATGCCGCGCCACGCTGCCCACCCGGCCGACAACCCGGTCGCCCAGCCGGACAGGATCACCCGTTTCGGGGTACACCTCGGGCGATCCGTCGAGGTGCAGCAGCAGCATCCGCCGGGGCGGCCGGCCCACGTTGAACACCTTCGCGACGGTCTCCTGGCCGCGGTAGCAGCCCTTCGCCACATGCGCCGCGCTGCCGATCCACCCGACCTCGTGCGGGATGGTGCGCGCGTCGGTGTCCACGCCGAGCCGCGGTCGCAGCGACTCGACCCGCAACGCGTCGAAGGCCCACGACCCAGCCGGGCGCGCGCCCGCGTCGGTGATCCGCCGCCACCAGCCGGCGAGCTGATCCCGCGGCACGGCGAGATCGACGCCCCACCGGCCCGGCCACGGCATCCGCCGCGCGAACCCGCCCGGGAACCCTTTCACCGCATAGGGATCGCTGCCGAGTTCGATGCCCAGTGCCGCGAGCACCCGGTCGGAATCCGGACCGAGCAGGGTGAGCACGGCCAGCTCACCCGTGACCTCCGCGATGTCCACCTTGGACCAGAACTTCATGGCCTCGAAATACTCGCGCAACGGTTGCGGCCCGCCCTTCGGCAAGGCGCTCGTCGCCCGGGCACCCGGGTCGGTGTCGAGATAGACGGTGTCGTCGACGTGGGCCAGGACCATATGCGCGTCGATGTGGCCCTGGCTGTCGAGGACCAGCGCCTCCGTGCCCTCGGCCAGCTCGGTCACGTGCTGCGAAATGACCAGGTGCAACCACGACAGCCGCTCCGGCCCGGTGACCCGGAGGACCTCCCGGTGCGAACGGTCGACCACGGCCACCCCGCGGGTCGCGGTGCGCTGCTCGGCGAACGGGTCGCCCCAGTGCCACGGCACGCCCTGTTCCGGGTGGGTGTCCGGGGGCGCGATCGAGCCGGGCGCATCGAGAAGCGGCGACAGATAAGGCATACGTTCGATGTTAGGTGACCCGGCCGCCGTGCCCGGTCGCCGAGACGATTTCCGGACGCTCTGGCGGCGTCACCCCGAAATCGAGCGTCACGCGGGTATCCGGGGATGCGGGCTGAGTACGGTGACGTCATGCGCGTACTCGCTTTCCTCGACGGCACCATCGCAGACCCCGACGCACCGCATATCCGGGTCGAAGATCTCGGGCTGATGCGCGGGGACGGGATTTTCGAAACGGTTCTCGTCTCGCACGGCACGGCCCGGGAGCTGCGCCCGCACCTGGATCGCCTGGCCCGCTCGGCGTCCATGCTCGACCTGCCCGAACCGGACGACGCCGCCTGGCAGCGGGTGACCCGGACGGTGATCGACAACTGGCGCGGCGGCCCCGAGTTCGCCCTGAAGCTCGTGCTCACCCGGGGGGTCGACGGCGACCCGTCCGAGACGCCGACCACGTTCGCGCTCGGCCTGGAAATCGGCGAGAACGTGATTCGCGCCCGCAAGGAGGGTGTCGCCGTGGTGACCCTCGACCGCGGGGTCGACCCCGGGCTCGCCGAGCGGGCTCCCTGGCTGTTGCTCGGCGCGAAGTCCCTGTCCTACGCGGTCAACATGGCGGCGGCGCGCGAGGCGGCCCGCCGCGGCGCCGGCGACGTCGTGTTCACCGCCACCGACGGCTCGGTGCTCGAAGGACCCACGTCGACGGTGATCGTGGCCCGCGGCCGCACGCTGTTCACGCCTCCGCCGACGATCGGGATCCTGCCCGGCACCACCCAGGCGGCGGTGTTCCGCGGGGCCGAGCGCGCCGGCTGGACGACCAAGATCGAGCCGCTGCGGGTCGACGACCTGTACTCGGCCGACGGGGTGTTCATGGCGTCTTCGGTACGCAAGATCACCCGGGTGCACACCCTGGACGGCAAGCCCCTGACCGACTCGACGGCGATCCACCGCGAACTCACCGACGCCTACGAAGCGGTCTACGCCTGATCGCCGTGACGCCGGGCTGACGACCCGACGAAGCAGGCCGGACCGGCGGGACCACCGTCGGCCGGCCACCGGGCCGGTGCGCCCGGCTCAGCCGACGACGCGCCGGAGGTAGGCGGAGACGTGCGGTTGCATCGGCTCGCCCATCATCGAGCGTTCCTCCACGTAGGCGAGATCCCCGCCGTTGACGATGCCGTAGAGCCGCTGCCCGCCGGAGACATCCTTGGCCGTCGCCGTGCGGACCACCGCGTCGGTGGCCAGTTCCCACGAGGTCTGGTTGCGCGGTTTGCCGTAGAAGATCTCCATGATGCCGCTGGAGTGCGTGAGCAGCAGTTCGATCGTGTCATCGGCCTGCGGGCGCCACCAGCCGACCTCACGCGCCGCCGGCCGGATCACCGTGCCGTCGTCGTCGATCAGCCACGACCGCGCCTCGTGGTACAGGAACGGCCTGCCGTCGTGCGCGATCGTCAACTGCTGAGCGAACTTCCGCGGTCCCTCGATCGTCGGATAGTCGACCTCACCCTCGCCCCGCCACACGCCGACGAGCGGCAGCAGCGCCAGACAGGCGGGATTGAGGTCGGCTCCTTCGCGCAGGTTCGCCGTGTCGACCGGGATCGCCAGGTCGTCGAACTGGGGAAGATTGCGCCTGCGGGTGACCTCGGCGCGTTGTTCCGCGGCCTGGATGGCGTCGTCGCCACTGCTCATGGTGTCAGCGCTGGTCGGCGTACAGCCGGTAGACGACGTAGAACGCAAACCACAGGATAGCCACGCCGGCGATCACCAGCAGCGTCGTAAACAGGGTCTCCACGTGTGCAGGATAGCCGCCGGCGCGGCGCTGGGACCCGCCGGATCGGCGTGGGAAGGGCCACTGCGCAACGCACACGCGGAAAGCGGGGACGCGCGAAGGCCACCCCCGGCGCGTCGCACCGGGGGTGGCCTCACAGCCGGGAATTACGCGACGGAAATGGCGACCTGGTGCAGGCCGGGGGCCGCGGCCGTGACCGAGGCTTCACCCGTGCCGACGCGGTGGAGGGCGCGAACGGTCCAGGAACCGGGGGCCGCGTAGAAGCGGAAGTCCCCTTCGGCGGAGGCCTGAACCTCGCCGACGAATTCGCCGTCGCCGTTGAGCAGGCGCACGTAGGCACCACCCAGCGGGCCTTCACCACCGGTCACCTTGCCGGCGACCACCGTCTGGCCCTGGGTGTCCAGGTCCGCCGAGGTGGCCGTCTGGGCGGGCGCACCGCAACCGTCGTTGCTCATTTGCTGGCTCCTGTCGCTCCGGTTTCGATCGGCACGCCGACCAGCGAGCCGTATTCGGTCCACGAACCGTCGTAGTTCTTCACGTCCGAAAGGCCGATCAGCTCGTGCAGGGCGAACCAGGTGTGGCTCGAACGCTCACCGATGCGGCAGTAGGCGATGGTCGCCTTCGACGTGTCGAGACCTTCCTGCGCGTAGAGCTCCGTGAGCTCGTCGGTCGACTTGAAGGTGCCGTCCTCGTTCGCCGTCTTGGCCCACGGCACGTTGAGCGCCGTCGGGATGTGACCGGCGCGCTGCGCCGACTCCTGCGGCAGGTGCGCGGGAGCCAGCAGCTTGCCGGAGAACTCGTCGGGCGAGCGGACGTCGACCAGGTTCTTCGCGCCGATCGCGGCGACGACCTCGTCGCGGAAGGCCCGGATCGAGGTGTCCGGTTCCGTGGCGGAGTAGGCGGTCTGCTCCCGCTTGACCTCGTCCTGGGTCAGCTCGCGGCCGTCCAGCTCCCACTTCTTGCGGCCGCCGTCGAGCAGCTTGACGTTGCCGTGCCCGTAGAGCTTGAAGTACCAGTAGGCGTAAGCCGCGAACCAGTTGTTGTTGCCGCCGTAGAGGATCACCAGGTCGTCGTTGGCGATGCCCTTCTCGGACAGCAGGGCTTCGAAGCCCGCCTTGTCCACGAAGTCGCGACGAACGGGGTCCTGCAGCTCGTTCTTCCAGTCGATCTTGACGGCACCGCGGATGTGGCCGCCGTCGTAGGCGGTGGTGTCCTCGTCCACCTCGGCGAAGACCACACCGGGCGTGTCCAGGTTCTCCTCGGCCCACTGCGTTGTGACCAAGACGTCTTCACGGCTCATTTGAGCTGCACTCTCTTTCTCTCTCGTGGGTGGACTGCTAGGACGCTCCGCCGGTGCTCGGTCCGAAACCGAGCCGCCGGATCACCAGGTATGCCTCGCAACCGAGGCAGAAGTTGAACGCGGCGTTGAGGAACGCGGCGAACAGCGCCACCGCCGTCGCGATGACACCGACCACGGTCATCCCGGTGACATAACCCAGGACACCGATCAGCGCGAACCCGAAGCCGACACCTTGCGCGAACCGGACCGGCGCGGCGTCTTCCAGCTCGGCCGCCGGCGCCAGCCGCGGCGCCACCAGACGGCGGTAGAGCATCGCGTACGGAGCCACGTTCAGTCCGGCGAAGGCCCCGACGCCGAACACAGCGGTCTGCACCGCGAGCAGCGGCCACCATCCGGTGACGAGCACCAGGGCGAGCACCAGGCTGCTCAGGAGGGCGGCGAACCGCGGCCCTCGCGGGTCTACTGCTGGTCCTGCTGACATGACAACTCCCTGAACAGGGCGAACGGGGGTTGAGGCTGAGCTCGATAAGGAACGGCTCAAGCCAGACACAGGCTGCTGCGCACGCGGCAGAGATCGACCGCGCGGCGTTGCGTCAGCAGAGTTCGAGGCAACCTGTGCACGTTTTTCAGCCTACCTACGCTCTCTCCTTCTGGGAACCGCGCTCACCAGGTGGAACAGGCTGGACAAGCGCTCGAAGGTGTCCCAGGTCAGGCGCCGCGTAGTCGGGGCCCGACCGCGTCGAGCACGACGCCGGCCTTGGGCACACCGCTGATCCGGAACAGCTCGTCACCGGCAGACGAGAAGGCCAGCGTGGTCGGCGTTCGCAGCACGCCCAGCGCCTGCGCGACCTCCGGCCGGTCGCTCACATCGAGCTCGACGTGCCGCAGACCGTCCGTCTCGGCCGCGAGCGAGGACAGCACGACACGGGCGTGTCGGCAGGGCGCGCAGAACGTCGTCGAGATCTGCACCAGAGTGACCGGGCTGTCGCGGTCGATCGCCGCGAGGACGGGGCCGGGCAGCGCCCGGCCCTCCGCCCGTTCGCGCCGCGTCGCCTTCACCCTGCCGTCGCGGGCCCGCAGGAGCACACCGGCGACAGCGCCCAGCGCCAGCACACCCAGTACGACCCACAAGCCCGTCATCGCTCAACTCCCGCTGAAGCTCACGTTCTCCGCCTCGCCCTTGATGGTGACCGAACCGCTGTTCACCTGCACCGCGGTGGGCGTCACAGCGAAGGGCAGGCTGCCGGTGTCGAAGCTGGCCTTGAAGTTCGGCAGCAGAGCCTGCTGAACGGACTGGGGCACGACGGTCGTTTCCTTGTCGTTTCCGTACTGCAGCCGCTTGGGCAGGATGTCGATCGTGGTGCCGTGCAGCTCGATCATGGCGAAGCAGAAAATCTCGATCTTCTGTCCGGCGATCTGCACGTAGCCGGACACGCGGATACCGGCCTGGGACTGGTCCTGGTCCTCCTGGCTGGTGTCCGAGGGATCGGTGGAGTCCTGCCCGGTCTGCACGTACTCGATGCTCGAGGGCTCGATCCGCAGGTCCTCGATCCGGGTCAGCGGGTCGATCTTGTTGAGATCGCTCGCCTTGATGGTGACCTGGGCCTGCAGGTCACCGATCTTGATCGCGCTGGTGTTGCCGTTGGCCAGATCCGACAGCGGAGCCGTGACGTTGGTCAGCTCGGCGTTGACGGCCACGTCCTTCAGGTTCTTGATGGGCACCCCGGAAGCCGCCAGGGAAATGTGGCTGTAGTTCCCGGCCAGCGCCTGCGTGATGAACGGGAAGCCGTGAATCGTCACCGACGGGTCATCGCTCAGGTTGAGCTGCTGCCGCGCCTTCTCCGAGACGGTGTGCTCGGCGTAGGCCGCGGCGCCGAAATCCGCACCGACCAGAAGCGCGACCAGCACGAACACGCTGATCAGGATCCGGCGCGTGCGGCGGCCGCGGCGCTTCGCGGCTTCGGGCGGGACGGGGCGGTCCTGGGTGGCTGGTCTGCTCACTCTTGCTATCCGATCTGTGGGTCCTCAATGTGACGTC
>DASSAD010000207.1:0-7731 GCA_035685725.1 Amycolatopsis sp.
CTGCGCCGCGAGGACCATCAGCTCGCACAGGTCGTTGTAGGACCCGACCAGGTTGCCGATGAAGTTGATCTCGGTCGAGATGATGTCGATGGTGGGCACGTCGATGTTCTCGCCGTAGCCGACGACGTGGTAGTTCCCGGCGCGGCGCAGCATGCCGACGCCGTCGCGGGTCGCGCCGCCTTCCCCGACGAAGTCGACGACGACCTCCGCGCCGTGCCCGCCGGTCAGCGCGAGCACCTCCTCGACCTGGCCGCCGCCGGCGACCACGCCGTGGTCGGCGCCGATCGAGGTGGCCAGCTTGACCGCTTCGGCGTTCCGGTCCACGACGATCAGTTCCGCGGCGGTGAGCGCCTTGAGCACCTGCACGCCGATGTGTCCGAGCCCGCCCGCGCCGATCACCACGCACCGGTCGCCGGGCCGCAGCGTGCGGGCGGCCTTGGCGGCCGCGTGGTAGGCCGTCAGCCCCGCGTCGGCGAGCGCGGCGACGTCCGCGGGCTCCAGTGAGTCGTCGATGCGGACGACACTGCGGGCCGACGTCTTGAGGTATTCCGCGTAACCGCCCGCCGTGTCGATGCCAGGGAAGGCGCTGTTCTCGCAGTGCACGTCGTCGCCGAACCGGCAGGCCCGGCACAGCCCGCAGGTGATGAGCGGATGGACGATGACCTTGTCGCCCTCCGCCACGTTGGTCACCGCGTCGCCGACCGCGTGAACCCAGCCCGCGTTCTCGTGACCGATCGTGTAGGGGAGGGCGACGCCGCTCTTCGCCGCCCACTGCCCTTCGAGGATGTGGATGTCGGTCCGGCACACGCCCGCGCCGCCGATCTTGACGATCACGTCGAAGGGACCGGTGACCGTGGGCTCGGCGAGATCGGTGAGCCGGAGTTTCTCGCCGTAGCCGACGACCTGCACTGCCTTCATGATGCTTTCACCTCGGTTTTCTTCGGGGACCTCGCGGGGCCGGGTTCCGGCGGGCGCGGTGCCTGGTCGGCGGCGGCGGAGGGATAGCGGGTCCGCAGCAGGCCACGGCAGAAATGCGCGTTGCCGTCGATCGAGATGCGGACGGAACGGGCGAATCGCAGTCGCAGCGGGACTTCGTCCGGAGGATAGCCGCGTCCCTGGTCGTCCACGAGCACCTTCGCCGCGGGTTCGATGCTCAACCCGAGGGCTTCCCGCCGCCGCAGCAGCGCACCGGTGCTCGCCGTGTCGGGCAGATCGGCGAGCACGGTGTCGCGCAGATCGGTCTCCGCGAGGTCCGGATTCCGCCGGAGCAGCAAGGTGAGCGCGCGTTCCATGGCCGCGGCGTGCGCCTTGCGGCGGAAGATCAACCGCAGCTCGTCGAGGCTGTCCTCCGCCTCGTCTCCGAAGGTCCCGCGATACCCGGCGTCGGCGGCGAGGCCGCGGTTGATCAGGTCCGAGTCGTGGTGGTCGTCGAGCAGGACCACGGTCTCGGACACCTGCGGCAGCGCGGAGATCGCGTCCTTGGCGTCGGAGGCCATCAGGTAGGCGAAATTGGGCGAGCAGAACGAGGTGGGCAGCCGCAGGTGCACGGTCACCGTGTTGCCGGCCGTGACGGTGAGGGACCGGACGAAACCGAGGTCGGTGATGGGTTCGTCCAGTTCGGGATCGAAGACCGCGGAAAGCGCTTTCCAGGCTGCCCGTTCGAGTACGTCGGTGGGCATGTCAGACCGCCTGTGGCGTCGCGATGTCGAGCCCGGCCGGCACCTTGATGCCGTACATGCGCGCCGCGTTGAGTCCGAGGATCTTCTTCTTCTGTGCCACCGTGATCGGTGCGTACTCCGTCATGTCCGCCGGGATCTGGAAGTCGACGAACCGTTCGATGAGCCAGCGGGGCGTCCAGATCGCGTAATCGCTGGAGAACTGGATGCGGTCCTCGTCCAGCCAGTACAGCAGCTCACCCATGATCTGCGCGAAGTACCGCGGCCGGGTGTGGATGAAGGGCATCGCGACGGCGAGACCGGCGTGGACGTTCGGTTCCTGGGTCGCGATCCAGCAGAAGTCCTCCAGCCGCGGCAGGCCGCAGTGCTCGATGACGAAGTTCAGGTCGGTGAAGTCGGTGGCGGCCTTGTCGACGTCGGCGACGTCGAAGGCGTCCCGGTCCAGCGGCCGGATCGTCGGTCCCTTGTGGATGTGGATGTTCTTGATACCCAGTTCCTGGCAGGCTTCGAAATAGCGGTAGGTCCACGGGTCGTTCAGCTTGTATCCGCGGGAATCGCCCTGCCATTCGGCGGTGTAGAGCTTCACGCCCTTGAGGCCGAACCGCTCGGCGTCGCGGCGCAGCTGATCCAAGCCCGCCTGCTCGAAGCGCGGGTCCCAGCAGTGGTTGTAGGTGAGCTTGTCGGGGTGTTGCCTGGCGAGCGCGAACGCTTGCTCGGTCTGGCCGAAACCGGTCTTGTAGAAGGCGGAGAGCAGCGCGGGCTGGAAGATGGCGTGGTCGACGTACCCGTCGGTGAACAGGTCCTTCATCAGGCGTTCACCGCCGTAGTAGAGATAGTCCTCGTACGACCACCGCTCGGATTCGGGGCTGAGGTTGCGGTGGTAGTCGTAGAAGCAGTCGATGAACTGCTTGCCGTGGATGTTCAGCTGGTTCTCCGGCCGCGCGTCCCAAAGCGCGACGTGCGCGTCGACGATGAAGTAGTTCTCGCCGTCCTTGCTGTACATGGATCCTCCGCCTGGTGTGACCGCAGTGGCACGGTGGTGGCACGTTCTGGAAGCGACGCTAGGCAGGTCCATACCGGTCGGAAACCCGGTGGCCGTCTCAGTTTGAGACATCGGTCGCGGGAGGGGCTATGGTCGGCTCAGGCGGAGGGATCGCCTTGATCTGTCCGACGCAGCGACGCGTCCCGAGGAGGTCGAAGTGGAAAGCCGGCACCGCCCGCCACCGAGTCGCCTTGCCGGCAAGCCCGCCCGGACCGCCTCCTCGTCCGACACCAGGGACGCGGCCGCGGCGATCCCGCCCCGCCTGCTGGCGTCCTGGCAGCGCAGCGAGCGCTATGGCGTGTCCGCCGACGAGGTCCAGCCGGTGTTCACCGGGTCGATGGACGAGGGCTCACTGTTCTTCGAATGCGGTTTCCAGGTGCTCCAAGGCCTCCAGGCCACGCTCGCGAACGAGCCCGTGAGCCTGCTGCTCACCGACGGCGATGGCCTGGTCCTGACCAGGCTGTGCAACGACTCGTCGATCCTGCGGTCACTCGATCGGGTGCACCTGGCGCCGGGCTTCTCCTACGCCGAGCGGAACGCGGGCACCAACGGGCTCGGGCTCGCGCTGGCCGACCGGGCGCCTTCTCTGGTCCGGGCGGACGAGCACTACTGCACGACGTTGCGTCGCTACACCTGCGCCGCCGTACCGGTCCTCGATCCGCTCACCGGCGCGCTCGCCGGCAGCGTCAACCTCACCACCTGGTCGGATTCCTCCTCCGAACTGCTGCTGGCGCTCGCGCAGGCGGCGGCCGGCAACACCGCGGCCCTGATGCTGGCTCGCGCGTCCGGGCGCCGGATGCGGCCGGAGCCGCGCGGCCGGGTGATCCGGGTGTGCGACGAGCGGTTCGACCCGGCTGGTCCGGTCGATGGCGATGGCGATCACGACGGCCCCTGGCTTTCGGCCCGGTGGCGCGACGCGGTCGCGGAGGCGCGGACCGCGTCGGCCAAGGGCCGGATCGTCGCGGTGGTGGGGGAGCCCGGTGCCGGAAAGGCCACGCTGATCGCGGCCGCCCGGCGCGCGGTGCGGGCACGGGAGCGCATCCTCAGCGCTCGCCCCCCGGCCGCGCGCGAGGTGGACGCGTGGCTCACGTTGTGGACGCCCGAACTCGGGAAGGACGACACCTGCGTGATCGTTTCCGATGTGGACGCGCTGCCCGCGTGGGCGGTTTCCGAGCTGGCCAGGCTGTTCACGCAGGTGCGAGGGGACGAGGCCGGCCCCGCCGGCGCGGACGGCCTGCCGCCGTTCGGTCTCACCGCGCGGGATTACTCCGCGGTCCCCGAGCAGTTGCGCGCGCTGATCGACACGGTGGTGGAGGCGCCGGCACTGCGCTTCCGGCCCGCGGACATCATGCCGCTGGCCCGGCACTTCGCCCGGCAGGGCAGGGGTCGCCCGGTCGGCTTCACCCGCGCGGCCGCGCGGGCGCTGGAGGCGTATCACTGGCCGGAGAACGTCGCACAGCTGCGGCGGGTGGTCCGGGACGCCGCTTCGCGCGCCGACGTGGTCGATGTCCACCACCTTCCGGCGGAGGTCTTTTCCGGCACGAGTCACCGGTTGAGCCGCCTTCAGGTGCTGGAACGCGATGAGATCGTCCGCTGCCTGACCGAACCGGGCGCGACCGTCGCGCAGGCGGCGTCGATGCTGGGCATGAGCCGCGCCACGGTGTACCGCAAGATCGCGCAGTACGACCTCAGGGTGCCGGGCCGAGCGCAGCACAACCGGTCTCCAGGCCCGCCGTGAACACTTTTCCGTGGAATTCTCCCGACAGTTTTCCGGGTCGTCGAAAAGCGCGAATGCGTGATCTTCGACAGCGGGTCCGCCGCGGTGTGTCCGCTACCCGCCGAGCGCAAGATGTTCGCCTGCCTGGGTTTCCTGGAATCGGGAATGGGATCAAGAACGTCGGGCGAAGGATTCTGCCAGTCATCCGGTGACCGGCAAGCCACCAAAGGAACCGTTGGTCTGGACCTATCGAGTCACAACAAAAGTAGGTATTAACCCTCCGTCGCCGAAATCATGGTAAAGAGTCTTTCAAGTACTCCCAATGGCGGCTTTTGGCTGACCGGGGCCAGGCCTGAAACTTTTTCGGGTTGGGATCGGGCAACAAGGGAGGGCGAAAATGAAACTGCCGTTCGCGGCACGGACCGCCGGTGCCGTGCTGCTGGCCGTGGGCCTCGCGGTCGCTTCCGCGGCCTCGGCGCAGGCGACGGAACAGGTTTCCGTCGCGCCGGAGATGCTGCAGGCCATGCAGCGTGATCTCGGTCTGACCGCCGACCAGGCGATCAAACGGATGACGAGCGAACAGAAAGCGTCGGAACTCGAGCAGAACCTGCGCGACGAGTTGCGGGGCGACTTCGGCGGCGCGTACTTCGACCCGGCCACCGACCAGCTGGTCGTCGGCGTGACCGACACCGGCCAGGCCGACGTCGTGCGGGCGGCCGGCGCGAGGGCCGTCCAGGTCGGCCACAGCGAACAGCAGCTGGACGCGGTGAAGTCGCGCCTCGACCAGCAGGCCGCTCAGGCGCCGAAGACGCTGACCGGTTGGTATGTCGACGTCACGAAGAACGCGGTCGTGCTGACCGTCGCCCGCGGGGCGGTGCGGGACGCCCGGGCGTACCTGACCGCGACCGGCACGAGCGCGGGTCCGGTCGAGGTGGTGGAGTCGGCCGAGCAGCCACGTCCGCTGTATGACGTGCGCGGCGGCGACGCCTACTACATCGGATCCTCGCGCTGCTCGGTCGGGTTCTCGGTGCAGGGCGGCTTCGTCACCGCCGGACATTGCGCCGCGCTGACCTCGGGCACCCTGGCCGGCTCGAACGGCGTCGCGATGGGCAGTTGGGGCGGCTACTCGTTCCCCGGCAACGACTACGCGTGGGTCCGCACCAATACGAACTGGACCCCGCGCGGCATCGTGAACCACTACGACGGCACCACGGTCACGGTGACCGGGCACACCGAGTCGGCCGTCGGCGCCTCGATCTGCCGGTCCGGCTCGACCAGTGGCTGGCACTGCGGCAGCGTGCAGGCCAAGAACCAGACCGTGAACTACGCGGAGGGTTCGGTGTCGGGGCTGACCCGCACCAACGCCTGTGCGGAGCCGGGTGACTCCGGCGGCTCGTGGCTGTCCGGCAGCCAGGCCCAGGGCGTGACCTCGGGCGGTTCCGGAAACTGCACGAGTGGCGGAACCACGTATTTCCAGCCGGTCAACGAAATCCTGACCCAGTACAGCCTGACCCTGGTCACCGGCTGACCGCTCCGCGGTGCGGCCCAGTGTGCCCTCCGGTGCCAGCACCGGGGGGCACACTGGGCTGGTCGCGTGTGGACGTCCTCAAGCGACACCTCCCGATCGGGAGTGTCCTCGGTGCCGTTCCTACTCCAGATCGGCGTAGACGATGATGTTGTCCCGGTAACTGTGCGCCGCGCGGTCCAGCGATCCGCCGCAGGTGATCAGCCGCAGCTCGGGCGTGTCGGTGTTGCCGTAGACGGCTTCGGTCGGGAACCGGTCCTTCGGGACCTCGACCAGACGATCCACCCGGAACCGTGCGGTGGTGCCGTCCGTGCGGTCCACGTCGACCTCGTCGCCCGCGGCGAGGGTCTTCAGGTCGTAGAAGACTCCCTTGTGCCCACCGCCGTCGACGTGACCGAGGATCACGGCGGGGCCGATCTGCCCCGGGGTCGGTCCGAACCGGTACCAGCCGGCCTCCTCGGGCTTGGCCAGCGACGGGACCTGGACGGTGCCGTCGCCGTTGACGCCCAGGGACACCAGGTCCGACGAGACGTCGAGCCGGGGGATCCGAAGCCGGACCGGGTCCGAACGGGTCATGCCCGCCCCGGACGTCGTCGACGTCGCCGGGGCGGGCATGACCGAGACGGAGCCCACGGGTGTGCCGCTGTCCACCGGGGCACCGGAGCAGCCGGTCACCGTCGCGACCAGCACGCACAGGCCCAGCAGGAGTGCGCGTGGCGGACGGTGGCCGGCCGGTTCCCGCGCCGGCGCGCTTCGGGGAACGCGGCGGCGGGGAGTCGTGATCACGCCGGTGCCAGGGACCCGTCGCCGGTGGCGGCCGGTCCGACCGGCACCACGGGTACCTGCGGGCTCGGCGCCGGCTTGGGTGCCTCCTGCTTCTTGGTCGGCTCCTCGGTGGGCTTGTTCGACTCGCTCGGTTTCTTGGGTTCGCTCGGCTTGCCCGATTCACTGGGCTTGCCGGACTCGCTGGGCTTGCCGGACTCGCTGGGCTTGTGGGACTCGCTCGGTTTGTGGGAGTCGCTCGGCTTGTGTGTGTCCGACGGTTTGTGGGTGTCGCTGGGCTTGTGGGTGTCGGTCGGCTTGTGGCTTTCCGTCGGCCGGTGCGAGTCGGTCGGATCGCTGGAGTCCGACCCGGAATCGCCGGCGAAGACCTGCGCGATCGAACCCGCGATGCCCGTCGTGCCGCCGGGCGCACCGTCGGAGGCCGCCACCGCGGTACCCACGGAGACGGCCACGAGAGCCGTCGCGGCGAGCGCCGCACCCACTACCTGACGCTTTCTCATTCGTTACCCCTTGCTGATTCCTGCCCCTCGATGACATGAAGATAATCTCCCATCGACCGGATAAGTGTCACGCTCGATCGCACGGAGGAGTGATGGTTTTCTGAAGGTGTTTCGGGAGATGTGCGTATTCTGCTTGCGGCGCATTTGGCGGGCCACCGGAAAAATCTTCTTCACCGGAAGGTGTACCGGAGATAACCGCAGGTAATCCGCTTGCGGAGGGTGACAATGGCGTGGCCTGCGGGGTTCGAGCCAGTGGGTGACTTCCGGTGGGGAACAGCCGTGCCGAATCGTTGCGGCGAAGGGCGGGTGCAATTATTCGCGGGTCCCGGAAAATACGACGATCCGGACCTCGTCCGATGTGGGTGAGTTCATTCCGGCCGGGTCGCGAAGAACACCAGCTCCGCGCCGGGCCGGTCCGGCGCGCCGCGCACCTCCTCGACGACGAATCCGTGCTCGGCCAGCGCCGCCGCGACCTCGTCGCGCGCGCG
>DASSAD010000208.1:0-14073 GCA_035685725.1 Amycolatopsis sp.
GACCAGGGTCGGCTTGGTGCTGTTGTCCGGCAGGTGCGCGATCATGATCGTGTCGGTGCGCTGCCCGCCGCCGGCCGCGGCGACGTCCCCGGTGGAAAGCTGCTGCTCCTCCTGCGGGGTCAGCCCGGCCCTGCTGTCGGACCCGACGATCAGCCAGTTGGTGCCCGAGGCCACCGCCGGACGGTTGGTGAGGTTCGCGAACGCGTCGGTGCGGTTGATGGAGGTGTCGAGGTAGATCCACACCCCGGCGAGGAAGAGCACGAACAGCAGCACCAGCGACAGCAGGATCTTGCCGAACCCGAAGCGGCGCTTGCGGCGCGGGCGCGGCCCCGGCGGCTCCTGCTCGAAGTCGTCGGGGTAGCCGCCGGGCGGCCCGCTCGGCGCCATCCTGGTCATCGGCGGCCGCGCGGCGGGTGGCCGGCCGCCCCCGCGTCCCGGCACCGGCAACGCCTGGGCCTGCTGGTGCTGCCTCGGGCCTCTCGGCTGCTGGCGCCCTCCTCGTGCGCGAGAGCCGTCGTATTGCCCGCCGTAGCTCATCGTGGGTCACCCGCTCCCCGGTCCGGACTTCTGCGCTGCACAGTGAACCTCAAACGTCGGGAGACAGGACGCCCGACTCCCCCAAAGGTTGCTCTCCCACCGCAAAGGCCCAGAACCGGGGGAAGGCCATCAGACGGGCAGCCGGAGCCGCCGGCCGGCCGCGGACGACCACGCGGGCAACGCGGCGACGCCGGCCGCGTCGAGGGTGAAGGCGCAGATGAGCCGGTTCCACACGCCGGGACGGCGCACCATCGCGTGCCCCTCGGCGAGCACCTCGTACCGGACGATCCGGGCGGCCGACCGCCGCGCCTGGACGGCGTAGGCGAACGACTCGGCGGGTTTCGTGATCCGATCGTGAACACCGTGGGCGATCACCACGTCACGCCCGCGCACTCCCTCGACCGGCTCGCCGTCGGGAGTCCACGGCGCGAGCGCGCACACCGCGGTCACGGCCGGATCGTCGGCGACCCGCAGCGCGACCCGGCCGCCCATCGAATGGCCGACGACGAACACCGGCACGCCGGGCCGCGTCGCGCGGATCTCCTCGAGCGCCCAGCGCGCGTCGACGACCGGATGCAGCTCCGGCTCGTTCCAGCCCCGGACCCGGTTGCGCACCAGCCGCACCTCGACGCCGTGGCGGCCGCAGGCCCGGTGCAGCGCCCTGGCCACCGGAAGCATGCGCAGGTAGGCGAGCCCCCACGGGCGGACCTCGCTCAACCCGGCCTCCGCCCCGCCGTGCAGCACCAGCACGACCGCGCGTGTCCGGCGCGTGGCGTGCCACGTTTCCATGCTCGGCCTGTCGCTCACACGAACGTCAACGCCTGAGGCACCGTGGTATTTCCCACCCCGCTCCTTCCCCGGCTCGCTCACGCCGCGGCGGGCTGGTCGGCGAACTGGGTGCGGTAGAGGACGGCGTAGCGACCCCCGGCGGCCAACAGCGTTTCGTGCGTACCGCGTTCGACGATCCGGCCCGCCTCGACCACGAGAATCTGGTCGGCGGCACGGACGGTGGACAGCCGGTGCGCGATGACCAGCGCGGTACGGCCGGCCAAGGCGTGCGAGAGTGCTTCGCCGACCGCGGCCTCGGATTCGGAATCCAGGTGGGCGGTCGCCTCGTCGAGGACGATCACGCGGGGCCGGGCGAGCAGCAGCCGCGCGATCGTGAGGCGCTGGCGTTCACCACCGGAAAGCCGGTAACCACGCTCCCCCACCACCGTGTCGAGCCCGTCCGGCAGCGTGCGCAGCAGGTCGGTGAGCCGTGCCCGCTCCAGTGCGTCCCGGATCTCGTCCTCCGTCACGCCGGGCCGGGCGTAGGCGAGGTTGGCGCGGATCGTGTCGTGGAAGAGGTGGCCGTCCTGGGTCACCACCCCCACGGTGTCCCGGATGGCCGCGAAACCGAGGTCCCGGACGTCCACATCGGACAGTCGAACCGCGCCGGAATCCACGTCGTAGAGACGCGGCAGCAACGACGCGATGGTCGACTTCCCGGCACCCGACGAACCGACCAGCGCGATCATCTGTCCCGGCTCGGCGCGGAAGCTGATCCCGTGCAGCACCTCCTCACCGCCACGAGTGTCCAATGTAGACACGTCTTCGAGTGAGGCGAGCGAGTACCGTTCGGCGGCCGGGTAGGCGAAGGCGACGTCGTCGAACTCGACGGACACCGGGCCGTCGGGAACCTCGCGCGCGCCCGGCTTCTCGGTGATCATCGGATCCAGGTCGAGCACCTCGAAGACGCGCTCGAAGGACACCAGCGCCGTCATCAGATCCACCCGCACGTTCGCCAGCGCCGTCAACGGGGCGTAGAGCCGGGTCAGCAGCAGCGCCAGTGCCACCACGGTGCCGGGCTCGAGCTGATGATGGATCGCCAGCCACCCGCCGAGGCCGTAGACCAGGGCCTGCGCGAGCGCCGACACCAGGGTCAGGCTGGTCATGAACCACCGGGTGAGCATCGCCGTCCGCACGCCGATGTCCCGGACGCGCCCGGCCTTCGCGCCGAACTCGCCGGCTTCCTGCCGAGGCCGGCCGAAGAGCTTGACCAGGGTCGCGCCGGGCGCGGAGAACCGTTCGGTCATCTGGGTCGTCATCCCGGCGTTGAGCTGGGCGGACTCCCGTTGCAGGTCGGCCATGCGGCGACCGAGCCGCCGGGCGGGCAGCACGAAGATCGGCAACAGCACCAGCGCCAGCACCGTCACCTGCCACGACAGCGTCATCATCACCACGAGCGAGAGGACCAGCTGGATCACGTTGGTGACCATTCCGGACAGTGTCGTGGTGAACGTCCGCTGCGCTCCGATCACGTCGTTGTTGAGCCTGCTGACCAGCGCACCGGTGCGGGTGCGGGTGAAGAACGCGATGGGCATGCGTTGGACGTGTTCGAAGACCTCGCGCCGCAGGTCGAGGATCAGCCCCTCCCCGATGCGCGCCGACTGCCAGCGTTCGGCGATGCTCAACCCGCCGTCCACGATGGCCAGCCCGGCGACCAGCAGCGCCAGGGAAACCACCAGGACGGCGTCACGCCCGCCGACGATGGTGTCGACGACCTTCCCGGCCAGCAACGGCGTGCTCACCGCGATCACCGCGGAGAACACCGTCAGTACCAGGAAGAACAGCAGGCTGCCCCAGTACGGCCGGGCGAACCGGGCCACCCGCCGGACCGTGCCCGGCGTGAGCCCCTTGGGTGTGTCCGCGCTGCGCATCGCCGAGTGCAGCAGCGACCAGGTGTTGTCCACGTTCCCTCCGCCCCGTCCCCCGAAATCTCGATATTACTCAAGGTCTGTGCTCGTTTTCCCTGGACAACACCATGATTCGGACAAATCTTCCCGGGGCCGTACAGAGGTTTTCCGCTCTCCGAGTAATCTTGCCGGTCATGGGCGCCGAGGTGAAGACGGCTTCACGGGTACGCAAACGCACCGTCTCCCCTCTGGTCGGGGATCTCGTGTTCTACCTCGGCTGCCTGAGCTACGCGATCGTCACCGCCGTCACCTCCGAGTTCTACGGCTTCCGGGTCTGGGCGGACTTCGCCGCGATCGGCTACGGCCTGGCCGCCGCGCACACCCTGTGGCTGTTCCGGCAGCCGCCGCGGGCACAGCGTTCCCGCTGGCCGGGGCTCGCCGCGATCGGCGTGTTCGCGATGATCGTGCCACTGGCGGTGCTCGTCGTTCGCCGGCTCACCGGAGTGGACTGGCTGAACACGCCGTTCTCCTGGAGCGCGCAGCCCGAGGTGTGGGTGATCGAGCGCTCGGCGAGCCTGCTCCTGGCGCACGGCACGCCCTATGTGGACATCGCCACACTCGGCCGGGCGCCGGTGGTCAACGACTACACGCCCTACGGCCCCGTGATGACGGTGTTCGGTCTCCCGCGCGCCCTGTTCGGCGGCAGCCCGGTCGCCGACGCGCTCACCGACGCACGGCTGATGTTCGCACTCACCGCCTGCGCGTGCGTTTGGTTGACGCTCAAGCTGATCGGCTTCCCGCCGGTTCCCGTGCGCGCCGCGCAACTCGCGGCCGCCTGCCCGCTGACCGCGCTGACCTGGGCCGTGGCCGGGCCGGACCTGGCGATCACCGGGCTGCTGCTGGTCGGCGCCGCGCTGGCCGCGCGCGACCGCCCGCTCGGCTCGGCGATCGTGCTGGCGCTGGTGGTGAGCGCGAAGCTGATCGTGTTGCCCGCGTTGGTGGTGGTGGCAGCACTGATCGCCGCCCGGCTCGGCAAGCGTGGCGTGTGCTCGTTCCTGGGCACCGCGCTGATCGCGATCGCGGTGCTCAACGTTCCCGTGTTCCTGGTGGACCCGGGCGCGTACGTGGAACACGTGATCCGCTTCCCGGCCGGCCTCGGCTCGGTCGCCTCGCCCGCGGCGAGCCCGCTCCCGGGTCATCTGATCGCCGGACTCGGGCCGCTGGGGCGGGTGGCCGCGTTCGTCCTGCTCGGCGCGGCAGCGGTCGCGATCGTGGTGTGGCTGCTACGCCGGCCACCCAGCACGGGTTCGGACGCCATGCTCCGCACCGCCGTCGGCCTGGGAGCGTTCACACTCCTCACGCCGGCGACGCGGTTCGGGTACCTGGTCTACCCGGCCGTCCTGCTCGGTGCGATGTTGTGCTTCGGCAGGGCCGAGGCGCTCACTTCTTCTTCACGCGAGTAGCGCCACCGCGTCCGCGCAACTGAACTCCCGATTCCGAAAGGACGCGGTGCACGAAGCCGTACGAGCGCCCGGTGGACTCGGCGAGGGCTCGAATACTGGCCCCCTTCTCATATTTCTTCTTCAGGTCAGCGGCCAGCTTGTCGCGTGTGTTACCCGTGATCCGCGCGCCCTTCTTCAGGTCAGCCACGTCGATCCGCCTTCCTCCAGACAGTGATCCGCGAGCCGTCCGGCTCTCATGTCGCAATGATCGAACACCTGGGGCCGGAATGCCAGATGAGCGACCAAAATAGTGCCTTTTGGACATGATATTGGGCCGTTCCGGCATGGTTGCCTACATCAACCAACCAAAGATCTCGTGTTTTCGCTCTTGTTGGCGGTTTGCTTGCTTCCCGGGAAGGTCGCCACCACCGGCCGGAACCACCGTCGCAGGCATCCGTCACCGCTATGTCGCGTGTTCGTCCGGACGCGCCACGTCACCATGAAACGCACGTCTCGAATTGCGTTCCGATTTACCTCACGCCAGCTGAACGAGTTCCAGGTAATCGGCGGACCAGTGATCCTCGGAACCGTCGGGGAGCAAAATCACGCGTTCCGGCTCGAGCGCTTCCACCGCCCCGGGATCGTGCGTCACGAGCACCACCGCGCCGGCGTAGCTGCGCAACGCGTCGAGCACCTGTGCCCGGCTCGCCGGGTCGAGGTTGTTGGTCGGCTCGTCCAGCAGCAGCACGTTCGCCGCGCTCGACACCAGCCCGGCCAGCGCCAGCCGGGTCTTCTCGCCGCCGGAAAGGGTGCCGGCGGGCTGATCGAGCTGTTCGCCGGTGAACAGGAACGAACCGAGCAGGTTCCTTAACTCCTGGGCCCCGGTGTCCGGCGCGAGGTGCCGGATGTTCTCCCACACGCTGGCATCATGATCCAGCGTCTCGTGTTCCTGCGCGTAGTAGCCGAGCCGCAGCCCGTGGCCCGGGACGACCTCACCGGTGTCCGGGATCTCCATCCCGCCCAGCAGCCGCAACAAGGTCGTCTTGCCCGCACCGTTCAACCCGAGGACCACGACCTTGGAGCCCCGGTCGATCGCGAGATCGACACCGGTGAAGATCTCCAGCGAACCGTACGACTTGGACAGTCCGTCGGCGGTCAGCGGCGTGCGCCCGCACGCCGCCGGAGCCGGGAACTTGATCTTGGCGACCTTGTCCGCCTGCCGCGTCTCGTCCAGACCGGCGAGCATCTGCTCGGCCCGGCGCGCCATGTTCTTCGCCGCGACCGCCTTGGTGGCCTTGGCACCGAGCTTCGCCGCCTGCTGCTGCAACGCGGCGGCCTTCTTCTCCGCGTTCGCCCGCTCCCGGCGGCGGCGCTTTTCGTCGGTGGCGCGGGCTTCCAGATAACGCGCCCAGCTCATGTTGTAGACGTCGAGCTCGGCTCGCGTGGCGTCGAGGAACCAGACCTTGTTGACCACCTCGCCGAGCAGCTCGACGTCGTGGCTGATCACCACCAGGCCACCGTCGTGCGACTTGAGGAACCCGCGCAGCCAGTTGATCGAATCCGCGTCCAGGTGGTTGGTGGGCTCGTCCAGCAGCAGGATGGTGTCCGAACGCCCGGAGGCACCGACGTCCGAGGCCGCGAACAGGATGCGGGCCAGCTCGACGCGGCGGCGCTGCCCACCCGAGAGCGTGCGCAGCGGCTGGGCCAGGATCCGCTCGGCCAGGCCCAGGTTCGCGCAGATCCGCGCCGCCTCGCTTTCCGCCGCGTACCCACCCAGCGCGGCGAAGCGCTCCTCCATGCGGCCGTACCGCCGGATCGCGCGGTCGCGCGCCGACTCGTCGACCATTTCCGACATCTCGGTCTGCGCCTTCTCCATGTCGCGCAGCAGCACATCGAGGCCGCGCGCGGAGAGCACCCGGTCCTTCGCCATGACGGACAGGTCGCCTTCGCGCGGATCCTGCGGCAGATAGCCGAGTTCCCCGGCGAGCCGGACATCGCCGGCGTAGGGCTGGCCTTCGGCGGCGAGCACCTTCAGCGTGGTGGTCTTTCCGGCGCCGTTGCGCCCGACCAGCCCGATCCGGTCGCCGGGCTGGACGCGCAGCGTGGTGCCATCGAGGAGGATGCGCGAGCCGGCGCGCAGTTCAAGGCCGGTGGCCGTGATCAAGGAAGACTCCCGGGACGGGGGGTGGACGGGGACAGCTCAACGAACGCGGTCGGAGCTACTCCAGCAGAATATCCACGCGGCCAGTGTACGGATCACCGTCCACCGGTTTTCCCCGCGGTGACCGGGTTCACCCGCGCCGCCGCCATCCCGTCACGACTCTCGTCACGACAGCCGTCACGACAGCTGTCGTGACAGCTGTCGTGACACTGCCACGGCCCCTTCCCGACAGCCGTCACGACACGGTCGCCGTGCGGTCGCGGGTCACAACACGAAGGAATCCGACCAGGGCTGGGAAGACCGGCCGGACAGCGCGTCCAGCAGGGTCGCCGCCTGCTTGTCCGTCAACGACGACACGAAGTCGATCACGGCTCGCCCGCGCGCGAGCCCGCGCAGCGCGTCCGAGCCGGTCACCGGTTCGCCGGTGGCGCCGATGAGCAACTCCGGATCGTGCCGGGCCAGCTCGCCGAACTCCGCGTGGGCGAGTTCGACGAGATCGTGCAGCCGACGCGGCAACCGCGAAATCTCGTCGCGGTCGCCCAGCCAGGCGTCCAGCGCGTCGACCAGCGTGGTCAGCAGGCTCGCCTGGCCACGCTGGTGCAACGCCAGCTCCGGGCGCAGCAACACGAACTGCCGGTGCACGAACTTGAGCACCTGCACCTCGTGCCACTGTGCCGGCCGCAAGGTCACGTGGCCGGACCGGGTCGTCGGCGAGGCCACCACGACCATCCCGCCGACCAGCCGCGCGGTCCAGCGCGCGGAGAACGCGGCCGTCGCCTGCTCGGCCTCCACGGACCCGTCGAACGCGGTCGCCAGCAGACCGTCGACCAGTTCGGCGCGCACCCGCCGCACCGCCTCGGCGAAGGCGTCGTCGTCGACGATCCACGAGTCCTTCGCGTGCATCCGCCGTCGCAGCAGTTCCAGCGACCGTCCCGGGCGACGCGCTTGCGCGACCAGGGTGGCCTCGTCCCGCCCGGCGAGGTCGAGGCGCTGCGCCAGCCACTCGCCCAGTTCGGCGGCCACCGGGGCATGCTGCAGTACGCCGATCCGGTGAAAGTCCTGGAGGTCGTGGATCGCGTAGGCGATGTCGTCCGCGGTGTCCATCACCGACGCCTCGACGGTCTGCTGCCAGGGCTCGATGAGCCCGGCGAACGGCGCGCGCGCCTGCTCGACGTCGGCCAGGTCGGTGCTGTAGGCCGAAAACTTGCTCGACCCGGTGCCGGGGGCCCCAGCCGGTTCGGCGGCCCCGCGGGGCGGTACGCGCAGCGAAGCGGGATGCGGGTCGGGCCGGTGCAGCCGCGCCCACGGGTACTTCAGCACCGCCGCCCGCACGGCCGCGGTGAGGTCCAGTCCGATCCCGGACGGCCCGCGGACGTCGGTGGTGGTGAGGATGCGGAAGGTCTGCGCGTTGCCCTCGAACCCGTCGGCGAGGCCGAAGCGGTGCCGGGCGACGCGGTCCAGCACCTGCTCCCCGAGGTGGCCGAACGGCGGATGGCCGAGGTCGTGCGCGAACGCGGCGGCCTCGGCGACGTCGGGATCGAGCCCACCGAGTTTGCCGATGAGCTGGCCCGCGTCGGCGGACGCGAGCAGCCGTTCGGCGATCGCCCTGGCGACCTGCGCGACCTTGAGACTGTGCGTGAGCCGGTTGTGCAACAGGCCCGAACCGGCCGCGCTGACGACCTGTGTGACGCCGCCGAGCCGCGCGAAGAACGGGGAACCGACGATCCGGTCCCGATCGGCACGAAAGGGGGTGCCGGCCAGATCGGGCCAGGCCGCTTCGGCCGCGTTGTCCCGGCGGGCGCCCCGGAGATCGCGTTCCATGCCTACACCGTAGAGGCCAGGGGCGCGCGCCGGCCGCGAACTGCCACGCGGCCGCCGCCGGAGTCCACCACCCGGGCAGTGATAATGCGGTACCCGTGAGGGATGTACTGGTGGCCGGCGCGGGTCCGGCGGGTTGGGCGCTGGCCTCGGCCTGTGCCCGTCTCGGGCTGAGCACCGCGCTGGTGGCGCCCGCGCCGCGAGAACCGTGGCGCGCCACCTACGGCCTGTGGCGCGACGAACTGCCAGATTTGCCCGGGTACGCGATCGCCTCGGCTCCATCGAAGGCTATCGCCATCGGCACCGCGGCACATTCGATCGAGCGCCGGTACCTGATCGCCGACAACGCCGGCCTGCGGCGCTGGGTGACCCATCCGGACGTCGAGGTGATCACCGGACGCGCCGCCGGGCAGAGCGCCGGTGTCGTGGCCCGTGTCGTGGTGAACGCGACGGGCACGCATCCCGTCGGTTCCCCCAGCGAACAAATCGCCTACGGGCTGCTGCTTCCCGCCGCGGCCGCCGAGCCGCTGGTGCCCGCGGACACCGCCCTCATCATGGACTGGTCGCGCCCGGCCCGGGAGCCCAGTTTCCTCTACGCCGTACCGGTCGGCGACCGCATCCTCGTCGAGGAGACGTCGCTGGCCCGCAAACCGGGTCTGCCCCGGGAAATCCTGGTCACGCGCCTGCGGCACCGACTGGCCGCCGCGGGCATTCCGCCGGTGGGCCGCGAGGAGATCGTCGCCATCCCGCTGGATCTCCCGCCGGTCCCCGGGCTCGCCTTCGGCGCCGCCGCGGGCCTGGTCCACCCGGCGACCGGCTACAGCGTCGCGACCTCGCTCCAGCTCGCCCCACGCGTCGCGGAGGCCCTGCTCGACGGCCTGCGGCGCGGTCCCGCCGAGGCGGTCCGAGCGGCGCGGCACGTGATCTGGCCGCGACGCGCACGCGTCGTGCACGCACTGCGGTCGCACGGTCTCCACGCGCTACGGGGGATGCCTTCCCACCAAATAGCCGATTTCTTTGACATTTTCTTCCAGCTACCGGTAGAACTACAGAGCGCGTTCACCTCGGGACGCACCGACATCGCCGGAACGACGGCCGCGATGCGGGAGATCTTTCGTGCGGCACCCTGGCGGCTGCGGTCGCGTCTCATCTGGTGAGACAACGACCCGGTGATTTAGGCCGTTCTAGGTAACTCCTGAACGCATCTCGTGAACTTTAGACAACAAGTCTGGAGAAACCCGGGCCCGCCCGCGAGTATCTGTCCGTGCGCGCATCCCCGAATGCGGTTCGCTTCGCCTTCCAGCCGTTGTACAGCCTTCACACCGGCGGCATCGTCGCACTCGAAGCCCTCGCCCGTCCCGGGAAGGGCTCGGTGCACGAGCTGCTCGATCTCGCCCGCCGGGAACGCAGACTGGTCGAAGTGGACGTCATGCTCGCCGCGCAGGCCGCGCGCACCGAGGCCGACCACCAGACGCTCCTCCCGCTGCACCTCAACATCACCGCGCCGACCGCGGCCGCCCCGGAGTCGGCCTTCGACGCGCTCCTCGACGCGCTCGCGCAGGCCGGCAAGCGGCCCCGGGAGGTGGTGCTCGAGGTCGGGCCGCCCTTCTCCCAGGTCTGGCCGGAGCAGCTGCTCGCCGGAATGCACCGGCTCACCGAGCTGGGCTTCCGGCTCGCCCTCGACGGGCTCGGCCGCGCCGACCTGCCCTTCGCCCTGCTCGCCGCGGCCCCGACGGACGTGCTGAAACTCGACCGCAGCGTGCTCCGTGACCTGCCCGGCAACGCGGCGTCGGTCGCCATCGTCGAGTCGCTGGTGCACTACACGGCGCGCACCAACATCCGGCTGGTGGCCACCGGCATCGAGACCGAAGCCCAGCTCAGCGCGGTGCGCAAGCTCGGCGTGCGGATCGCGCAGGGCAACCTGTTCGCCCCCGCGGCCGACGGCATCAGCTGGACCCACCTGCTGACCCCCGCCACCCCTGAGCCGGACGAGCGCGTCGTCCCCGGCCCGCTGGCCACCCCGCGGGTCCGGGACTTCCTGCGCCCGGCCAGCACCCTGCCCGAGGACGCCACCTGCGACGACGTGCGCAACGCGCTCGCGCACGGGGACGCTCCGTCCGGCATCGTCGGCGTGGACGAGGAAAACCGGCCCCAGTGGTCGATCGACCGGACCCGGTTCCTGGTGGCCGTCACCGGCCCCTACGGGCATGCCCTGCACGCTCGACGGCCGGCCACCCGGCTCGCGGACAAACCACACATCATCCACGCCGACGCCAAGGCCCTCGAACTGCTGGAACTGGTCACCGACGCGGACTGGGGCCGCACCGGCGACGACGTCGTGGTGGTCGACGACCGGGGCAGCTGCCTCGGTGTCGTGCTGGTGACCGAGGTGGTGCGCGGAGTCGCCGAAGCGAAGATCGAGGAAGCCGCCGCGCTCAACCCGCTGACCCGGCTGCCCGGCAGCGAACGCGTGGCCCGCGACGTCGATCGGCGCATCGCCTGCCGCGAACCGTTCGTGGCGGCCTGGCTCGACGTCGACTCGTTCAAGTCGGTCAACGACAACGCCGGTTTCGCGGCGGGTGACGACCTGATCCGCGCGCTGGGCCGCACCCTGACCGACCTCAGCTCGCGGCTGCCCCGGATGGCGGTGAGCCACGTCGGCGGCGACGACTTCCTGATCGCCTGCGACATGGACGAGATCAGCACGATCGCCGCCGCGCTGCTGGATACGCCGTGGTCGGCCGAGCGCATGCCGGTCACCGTTTCGCTCGCGACCCTGGTGTGCGCGACGTCCTCGATCGCCTCCTACCGCGAGGCGTCCCGATTGCTGGCACCACTGAAGAAGCGCGCGAAGGCGGTCTCGGGATCGAGCTGGGTGCTCGGCCGCCCCGGCTCCGAGCGGGTGGAGGTGCTGCGCGGCCGTGGCCGCCATTCCCTCGACGAAAACCACGCTACCTCGCTCGACCAGCCCGCCTGATCATCCCGCGATCCGGCGAAGGATTCCGGCGGACGCGAAGCCGTTGGCGAAGTTCTGCTCGACCTGGGCGGCCTCGGCGGCGGAGGGAACCGCGTTGGTGCAGGAGGTGCCGGGTCCGTGCCCGGACATCAGCTCGGCACAGGGCCCGCTGTAGTCGTCGGGCAGGCCGAGGTTGTGCCCCAGCTCGTGCGCGGCGATCCGCGTGACGCTGTAGCCCTCGGCGACCTGCTGGACATCGAGGTAGATGGAACCGTGGCCGTGGCCGTCCGTGGTCGTGTAGGAGCCCTGGCCGTCGTTCGTCTCGTGAAAGACGATCGTGGCGGTCGTTCCGGTGCCCTTGGCCAACCGAACGTCGTCGACCGCGGTGTTCCAGTTCGCCGCCGCCTGGTCGATCTGGCCGACATAGTCGGGGGCACCGGTTGAGCTGTAGTACAGCGTCGTAACCGTCGTCGTAACCGCCGCCGCCGTCGGTGCGGTCATCGTCTGTAGTCCGAACGACACCCCGAACGACACAGCCGGCACTAGCAGGCCGGCCGCCACCCGCTTGCCCCTCATCTCCGCCCGCTTCCTGTTGGTAATTAATACACAGCAGGTTACGAGGCCACGGGTGCGACGACCACGGCCGAAAGTATCCCTTCACCGAACACGGTGCCGCGCCCGGAGCACCCGGCACGATCGGTGTCCGCCGCGGGGCCCGTGCGGTCAGTCGTGAGCGGTCAGTCGTGAGCGGTGCGCTCGGTGGCGGCGATGACCCGGCCGAGCGCGGCGTGCAGCTGTTCGAGCTCCGCGACCTCCAGGCCGAGGGTGCGCACGACGCGGTACGGGATCTTTTCCGCCTCCGCCCGCAGTGCGTGCCCCGCATCGGTGAGGTCGACCGCCAGCGTGCGCTCATCGGTCCGGCCCCGGCTCCGGCTGATGTACCCCAGCGCTTCCAGGCGTTTGAGCAGCGGCGACAGGGTGGCCGGCTCCGCGCGCAACACGTCGCTCAGGTCCCGCACCGAGCGCGGCGCGGTGTCCCACAGCGCCAGCAGGACGAGATATTGCGGGTGCGTCAGGCCGAACGGCTTCAGCAACGGCCGGTAGATCGCGATGACACTGCGCGAAGCGACGGAGAGGGCGAAGCAGACCTGCCGGTCCAGCGCCAGTGGGTCCTCACCGAGATCGATCTGCACCACATGATTCTAGGTTACTTAGCACGCTAACTGTTAATGTCCTAATCATGACGAGGAAGTCCCGTGTACGACCGAACCCCGCACAGTGGGCGTGGTATGCCCTGGGTGGGCGCCTCCCGGAGCGCTACCGCGAATGGGTGCTGCACGACGTCACCGCGAAAACCTGGATCTGGCGCCACTGGGCGCGAAGCGCCGTACTGCTCGGACCGCTGTGCGCGGTGTGGCTCCTGCTGCCCGGCGTGCTGTGGATTCGCCTGCTCATGGTGGCGCTCGCCGTGATCGTCGGCCACTTCTACTCGTTCGTCTACATCGAGGAAAGCGGCGAACACCGGCTCGCCAAGCACGGCTATCCGCGGGGCACCGGCAAGGAGATCCGGGCGCGGGCGCGGGCGGAGATCGACGAGGAGATCCGACAGCGCTACATCGCGCGCTACCGGCAGTCCTCATTGACGGACGAAGACCAGGCCATATAGGACGTTATACACGTAGGTGACTAATACAATGGCCATATGACACATGCGACGCTGTCAGTCAATGATCAGGGACGAGTGACGATCCCGGCGCGGATCCGACAGGAGCTCGGACTGAAGCCTGGCACGTCCGTGGTCGCCTATGTGGAGGACGGACGCCTTATCGTGGAAAGCCGGGAGCACCTGGCGGCCATCTGACAGCTGGGCGGATCAGCGCCGCGAACTGGTCCGAAGTGCTACAGAAGATCGCAGTTCGGGGTGGCGATCCAGATCATCAGGCTCTCTTACTCACCGCCTTCGGCATCACCGTCGAACCCCTGACCGCCGAAGACGCGGCCGTTGCCGCGCGCATCTACCCGGCAGCCAAACGAGCCGGACTGTCACTCGCAGACCGTTGTTGCCTTGCGCTGGCGATCAGGCTGCGGGCTCCGGCGCTGACCGCCGACAAGGCGTGGCTCGATCTCGACCTGGGGGCCGAGATCGAGCTGATTCGCTGATCCGCGAGATCGCGGCGGGACTCAGACCGTGAAGCCGAGGGCCCGCAGCTGTTCGCGGCCGTCCTCGGTGATCTTCTCCGGACCCCACGGCGGCATCCACACCCAGTTGATGCGGAAGTCCTTGACGATGCCCGCCGACCCGACCAGCACGGACGCGGTCTGATCCTCGATCACATCGGTCAACGGGCAGGCCGCCGACGTCAGGGTCATGTCCAGCGTCGCGGTGTTGTCCTCCTCGACGCGGATGTCATAGACCAGGCCGAGATCGACCACGTTGATGCCGAGCTCGGGGTCGACCACGTCGCGCATGGCCTCCTCGACGTC
>DASSAD010000209.1:0-43306 GCA_035685725.1 Amycolatopsis sp.
CGCGTCCGAGGAGGCGACGTCGGGTTCGGTCATCGCGAACGCGGAGCGGATTTCCCCGTCCAGCAACGGTTGCAGCCACTGCTTGCGCTGCTGCTCGGTGCCGAACATCGCGAGCACTTCCATGTTGCCGGTGTCCGGCGCGGCGCAGTTCAGCGCGATCGGCGCCAGGTGCGGGCTCCGGCCGGTGATCTCGGCCAGCGGCGCGTACTGCAGGTTCGTCAGCCCGGCGCCATGCTCGCCAGGAAGGAAGAAGTTCCACAGGCCGCGGCGGCGTGCCTCGGCCTTGAGGTCGGCCACGACCGGCACGCTGGTCCACGGGTTCTCGCGCTCGGCGAGCTGCCCGGCGAAGACCGGCTCGGCGGGATAGACGTGCGAGTCCATGAAGTCCAGCAACTGCTGCCGCAGTTCCTCGGTCCTGGCGTCGAAAGCGAAGTCCATGATCAGTCTCCGGTGTTCCGGGGCGAGCCGTCGGCCCGGTGGGAAGGAAGGTGCGGGCACCCGTCGGTCATCGGCCGTCCTGTCAGCCCTTGAGGATCTCGTTGCCCTGCCGAACGAGTGGGACGACGGCCTCGCCGATGACGTCGAAACCGGCGCCCACGGTCTGGCCGTTGCTGAAGCGGTAGTAGATGCCTTCCAGGATGACGGCGAGTTTGAAGAAGGCGAAGCCGATGTACCAGTTGAGTGCCGACACATCGCGCCCCGAACGCTCGGCGTAGCGGCTGATCACCTCGTCCGTGGACGGGTAGCCCGGTGCCGAGCTGACGTTCGACACGACATCCAGGTCGATCTTGTCGCGCTCGGCGTAGGCGACCAGGAGAGCGAGGTCGGTCAGCGGGTCGCCCAGCGTCGACATCTCCCAGTCGAGCACCGCGGTGATGCGGTCGTCGTCCACCAGCACGTTGTCGAGCCGGTAGTCGCCGTGGATGACCGTCGCCTCCGTCGAGCCCGGAAGCGCGCCGGCCAGCCGGTCGTGCAACCGGTCGATCCCCGGCAGGTCACGGCTGCGAGAGGCATCGAGCTGTTTCTTCCAGCGGCGAAGCTGACGTTCCAGGAAGCCTTGCGGGCGCCCGAAGTCCGCGAGTCCGACCGACTCCGGAGCCACGGCGTGCAGATCCGCCAGCGTGTCGACGAGCGCGTCGGCGATCGCCCTCGTCCGCGCCGTGCCCAACGCCGCGAGTTCGGTGTCGGAACGATAGGGCGTGCCGTGCACGAACTCCATGACGTAGAACGGCGCACCCAGCACGTCCGGATCCTGGCACAGCAGGACCGTCCCGGGCACCGGCACCGCGGTGGTGCGCAGTGCCGTGATCACCCGGTACTCGCGCGCCATGTCGTGCGCGGTCGGCAGGACATGGCCCAGCGGTGGCCGCCGGACCACCCAGCGTGCGCCGCCGTCGCTGACGAGGTAGGTCAGGTTCGACCGGCCGCCCTGCACCACCCGCGCCGACAGGGGACCGCTCACCAGCCCGGGCGACTGCTCGTCGAGGTAGGCGCGCAGCCGGTGCGGATCCAGGCCGGGGGTTTCGGGGTCACTCATGCGATTCCCGCGGCATCCGTGCCCGGTCGGCTTGCCTGAGCGGGGCTTCGCCAGTGTCGATCGTGCGAGCCTGCTGTGTTGTGCGGGGCACCCGCGCCCGGTCGGCTTGCCTGAGCGCGGCTTCGCCAGTATCGATCATGCAAGCCTCCTTGCTGTGCTGTTTTTACAGAACCGACCGGTCGGTATCCCGTAGCGTAACCCGCTGGTGCGGGCCCGCGCGGCGGTTCAGGCGAGGAGCCGGCCGACGAAATCGGCCACGCACGCGGGTTTGCGCTCGCCGTCGATCTCGATCGTCCAGCGCACCACCGCCTGCTTTCCGCCTGCCACGTCGGTGATCTCGACCAGTTCCGCGCCACCGCGGATCTTCGAACCGACCTTCACCGGTTGTGGGAAGCGGACCTTGTTGAGGCCGTAGTTGACGGCCATGGAAAGGCCATCCACCCGGTAGGTGCGCAGGCCCAGCCGGGGAATCAGCGACAGCGTCAGGAACCCGTGGGCGATCGGCGCGCCGAACGGGCCCTGCTTGGCCTTCTCGACGTCCACGTGGATCCACTGGTGGTCTTCGGTGGCGTCGGCGAAGGTGTTGATCTGCTCCTGGGTGACGGTGTGCCAGTCGCTGTAGCCGAGGTGCTCTCCGACGGCTCCGGCGAAGGCTTCGAGGTCGGGAAAGATTCGCATGATCGTCAGTCCTTCGGTCCGCCGGCGACGTAGATGACCTGGCCGGAGACGAAGCCGGCACCTTCGCTGACCAGGAAGGACACCACGTGCGCGATGTCCTCGGGCTCGCCGACCCGCCGGACCGGGATCTCCTTGGCCGCGCCGGCCTTGAAGTCCTCGAACGAGATGCCGATCCGCTCGGCCGTGGCGGCCGTCATGTCGGTGGCGATGAAACCCGGGGCGATCGCGTTCGCGGTGACGCCGAACTTGCCGAGTTCGATGGCCAGCGTCTTGGTGAAGCCCTGCAGGCCGGCCTTGGCCGTCGAATAGTTGGCCTGGCCTCGGTTGCCGAGGGCGGACACGCTGGAGAGGTTGACGATGCGGCCCCAGCCCTGTCCGGTCATGTGCTGCTGGGTCGCCCTGGTCATCACGAACGAGCCGCGCAGGTGCACCCCGAGCACCGCGTCCCAGTCCTGGTCGGACATCTTGAACAGCAGGTTGTCGCGGGTGATGCCGGCGTTGTTGACCAGCACGGTCGGCGGCCCGAGTTCCTTGGCGACCTGGCTCACCGCGGCTTCGGCCTGCTCGGTGCTGCTGACGTCGACGCCGACCCCGACGGCACTGCCGCCCTCGGCGACGATGGCCTCGGCGCCCTGCTTGACGGCGGCCTCGTCCAGATCGAGCAAGCCGATGGCGAAGCCGTCATCGGCGAGCCGACGGGCGACCGCGGCACCGATGCCCCGGCCGGCCCCGGTGACGATCGCGACCCGGGAGTGGGAGTCGGTCATATGCTGCCTCCTCGACGTTGAGCGCTAAGCGGGCGCTTAGGAAACTACCGGGAACAGCCTACCGCGTGCTGTGAGATAGATCATTCCGTGCGCAGCGCCGGGCGGACCAGCGTGGCGACCGAGATGACCTCGGTGAGCGCCATCAGACGCTCCACCAGGCCGAGCGGGATCAGGGTCCACCAGTGCCCGCCCACCACCAGGGAAACCACGATCGCGCCGAGGATCACCCCGAACCACAGGAGCGAGACGACGCCCAGCACCCGGGCCACCCGCCGCCAGTTCGCCGAGCGCGGGAACACCCGGCCGGCGGCGGCCAGGATGCCGATGGGCAGGCACACGAACCCGATCACGCTGGCGATCCGGTGCACGGTGCCGTCGGCGCTGGGCCCGGTCGCCCAGTTGGTCTTCGGGAAGGCCACGACCGCCAGCAGGCTCAGCGTCCACAGCGCGCCCGCGACGACCGAGGCCGCCGGCAGCGCCCGCCGCCACAGCTGGATACCGAACAGCGCGGCCGAACCACCGGCGACCAGCAGCACCGCCGTGTTGAAGAGCCCTTTGTTCGTGGATAGGCCGTACTCGCTGATGGTGCGGGTGAGCGGGCTGATCGCGTCGGTCGGCGGAATGAACTGCAGCAGCAGGATGAGCGCCGCTCCGGCGATGAGCGCGAGTACCCCGGCCAGGCCGATCACTGCCTGCGCGTGGGGGGCGCGCGGGGCGCGGATGGTGGCCGGGGTGGGGTTCGAAGGGAGGGTCGCGCTCATGGAAGCGAGCCTACGGGTTTGATCTTGTCCACCGGCCGGGTGCCGGGAACCCCCGTCCCGCAAGGGACTTTCACGGCCGGAGCGGGAGGTCTGCGCCGGGCCGGTGGAACACGGGGATGTCCTCCCGTGGCGTGTCCGCGGTGACCGTGCCGCCGCCGGGGTGGACCGCTCCGGTCCGGCCGTCGACCCAGTCGCTGCCCGCGGGCAGGTAGACGTCCCTGGCCGCCGAACCCGGGAAAAGGACCGGTGCGACGAGAAGGTCGGGACCGAGCAGGAACTGGTCTTCGACGTCCCAGGCCCGCGCGTCATCGGGAAAGTCGAGGAACAGCGGGCGCATGGGGGGAATGCCGCGTTCGTGCGCGAGGCGCATCTGCGTGTGCAGGTAGGGGCGCAGACGCTCGCGCAACCGCAGGCTTCGCTCGATGAGCGCGCCGGCTTCCTCGCCGTAGGACCAGACCTCGTTCGGGCCGCCGACCATGTCCGGCCCGAACTCGGTGCGCGGGTCGCGGTGGCCGTGCAGGCGGAACAGCGGGCAGAACACCCCGTACTGGAACCAGCGCACCATCAGCTCGCGGTATTGCGGCGAATCCGGGTCTCCGCCGTGGAAGCCCCCGATGTCGGTGGTCCACCAGGGAATCCCGGAAAGCGCGACGTTCAGGCCGGCGCGGACCTGGGCGCGCAGCGCGTCCCAGGTGGCCGGGATGTCCCCGGACCACAGTGCCGTGCCATAGCGTTGGCTGCCCGCCCACGCCGATCGGCAGAGCAGCACGACCTCGTCTTCTCCCGCAGCGCGCATGCCTTCATGGAAGGTACGTGCGTTCTCCCGCGGGTAGGCGTTGGCCACCTCCGCACCGGCCCCGGCGTGGAAGCGCAGGTTGTGCGGATGGCCGGGCTGGATCTCCGGCTCGCAGGCGTCGAGCCACCACACCCGCACGCCCTTGTCGTAGTAGTTCCGCTTGACGGTGTCCCAGACGAACTCGCGTGCCCGCGGGTTGGTCGGGTCGTAGAAGGCGACCGGCAGCCTGGTCGGGAATCCCTTGTCGCGCCAGGGCGCGTGGAACGGCATGCCCTGTTCGGTCGCGGTGAGCAGCCCCTCGTCGAGCATCGTCCGGTAGTTCTCCGAAAGCGGGCTGACCGACGGCCAGATCGACACCATCAGCCGGATCCCCAGCTCCGCCAGCTCACCGATCATGCCCACCGGGTCGGGCCATTCGGCCGGGTCGAACCGCCAGTCGCCGAGATGGGTCCAGTGGAAGAAGTCGGTGACGATCACCGACAGGGGCAGTCCCCGACGCCGGTGTTCGCGCGCGACCCGGAGCAACTCGTCCTGGGTCCGGTAGCGCAGCTTCGACTGCCAGAAACCGGTGGCCCACTCCGGCAGCAGGGGCGCGTGACCGGTGGCGTCCGCGTAGTTCGCCACGATCGCGGCGGGGTCGGCCGCAGTGGTTACGGCGGCGGGGTCGGCCGCGGTGGTTACGGCGGCGGGGCCGGCCCCGGTGGTCACCCAGTAGTCCAGCTGGCGGGCGGACTCCGCGACCCACCGGGTGCCGTTTTCGGCGAGCTCGACCCGGCCCACCGCGGGCAGGTTCCACAGGAATCCGTAGCCGCGGCTGGACAGCAGGAACGGGATGGTCACTTCGGCGTTGCGCTGGACGAGATCGAGCACCATGCCCTTCTGGTCGAGCCTGCCGTGTGTGTGCTGGCCGAGCCCGTAGATCCGTTCGCCTTCGTAGGCGGCGAAACGCTGTTCCACCCGGGCGTATCCGTTGCCGAGTGAAGTGAACTGCCGCGCGCCCGGCCACCAGAAGTGAGCGCGTTGCTCGGCCAGCAGTTCCTCGCCGGTGTCCGTGCGGACGAAGCGGATGAGCGCGCTGTCACCGGTGTCGGATGGCGCTATCACGATGATGGCGGTCAGTGCGCCGTTCACGATCCGGCCGGTGCGGCCGTCGTCGGTCGTGACCCCGCTCGTGACCCCGCTTGTGACCTCGGTTGTGGTATCGGCCGGGACCGCTTTCGGCGGGAGGAGCGCGCCGGGCACCTCGTCCAGGATGCGCTGCTGTCCGACCCGTACGCGCAGGCTGTCCCGGCCCCAGGGTTCCACGCGCCACACCTCGTGCCCCACCGTCGCCTCGAGAACGCGTCCGTCTTCACCGATCCTGAACACGCGAAAGACACTCCTTCGAATTCTTCAGTCCTTGACCGCTCCGCTGGTCATTCCGGCGACGACGGAGCGTTGCGCGATCACGAGCAGAATCGCGGCGGGCACGGCGGCGAGCACCGCGGTGGCCATGATGCTGTTCCAGTCCGCGGTGTTGTTGCCGACGAACCGGTAGATGCCGACCGTGATCGGCTGAAAGCCGCGCTCCGTCGTCAGGGTGACCGCGAAGAGGAAATCGGCCCAGGCGAACAGGAACGAGAACAGGCCGGCGGTCACCACCGCGGTGCGGCTGACCGGGACGATGATCGACCGGAAGGTGCGCCAGTGACCGGCGCCGTCCACCCGCGCCGCTTCGGCCAGCTCCTTCGGGATCGAGACCATGAAGGCCCGCAGCACCAGGGTCGCGAACGGGATGGTGGCGGTGGAATCGGCCAGGATGAGCCCGCCGTAGGTGTCGACCAGGCCGAGTCGCGAAAACATCGTGTACAGCGAGTTGGCCATCACGATGCCGGGGATCATCTGCACGATCAGCAACACGAAGACGAGCAGCCGGCCGCCGCGCACGCGCAGCTGGGCCAGTGCGTAGGCGGCCGGCGTGGCCACCACGAGCGAGACGGCGACGGTGCCCAGCGCGACGATCAGGCTGAACACCAGGTTTCCGCCCTGGGTGGACAGGGCCTCGGTGTAGCCGGCGGTGGTGCCGTGGACGGGGAACAACGCCGGGGAGGATCCCAGGAGCGCTCCGCTGGGCTGGAAGGACGCGTTGATCATCCAGTAGAGCGGGAACAACAGCACGATCACGATCACCACACCGACCGCGGTGTGCGCGTACCTGCTCATGACGCCGCCTCCGCCAGGGTGACCCGGGCCGAGCGGAGGTAGAGCAGGCCGCAGGCGGTGGCGATCAGGATCAGGATGTTGCCGGCCGCCGCGCCCTGGCCGAAGGCGAAACCGCCGAACGACAGGCGGTAGGACCAGGTGGTCAGGGTCTGGGTGGCGTCGGCGGGGCCGCCGCCCGTGACGACCATGATCACGTCGAACACCTTGATGGTGTAGACCAGACCGAGCATCAGCACCACACCGGTCACCGGGCGCAGCAGCGGCAGGGTGAGGTGGCGGAACCGCTGCCAGGCGTTCGCGCCGTCGAGCGCGGCGGCCTCGTAGAGCGCCGACGGGATGGCGCGGAGCCCGCCGTGCAGGATCACCAGGTTGAACGGCACGCCGATCCAGATGTTGGTGAGGATCACCGCGGGCAGCGCCCAGGTCGTGCTGGTCAGCCAGGGCACCGGGGCCAGGTGCAGTGCGCGCAGGCCCGCGTTGAGGATGCCGTGGTCCTGGTCGAACATCCACCGCCACACCGCTCCGCTGACCACCAGCGGCAGCAGCCACGGCAACAGCAGCAGCGAGCGCAGGGTCGTGCCGCCGGGAAACCGGCCCTGGAAGAAGACCGCCAGCGCCAGTCCGATGCCGAACTGGAAGACGATGGAGCCCACGGTGAACAGCACCGTGTCCAGCATGGCCGGGCCGAAGAGCGGGTTCTGCAGCACGGCGGCGTAGTTGCGCAGGCCGACGAACGGTGCCTGCCCGGTGTAGAACGACCGCACGGTGAAATCGCGGAAGCTCATCGAGACGTTGTTGAGCAACGGATAGCCGAAAAACACCACGAGGTAGACGAGTGCGGGGAGCAGGAACCCCAGTGCCGCCCAGCCGGTGTGCCGACGGGATCCGGAGGAGGACGCGACCGCGGTGCCTTCCCGGTCGCCGCGGTTCGCGCGCGTCCCGGTGACCGTCATGACGTGGCCTTGGCCGCCTCGTGCAGCGCCTGCGCCGGGGTTTGCCGGCCGGTGAGCGCCGACTGGATCGCGGTGCCCAGCGCGGTGGAAAGCGGCTGGTACTTCTCACCCAGCTCCGCGGTGCGGGACTTCGCCGTCGCCACCTCGTCGATGAACGACCGCATCTGCGGGTAGCGTTGCCCGTACTCGGCCGCGACCGCCGTCTTGGCCGGTACCAGCGAATGCGCCGTGTCCCAGGTGAGCATGTTCTGTTCGGACAGCAGGCAGGACAACACCTTTCCGGCCGCCTGTTGGGCGTCCGGGTTGGTGACCGGCACGGCGCCCACCTCACCGCCGAGCGCGACCGTCGGAGTGTCACCCGGGTGCGGGACCGGGATCGGCACGATCCCGTAGCGCAGTGCGGAGTCGGCGTCGAGTTTGTTCAGGTTCCACGATCCGTTGATCATCATCGCGGCGTCGCCGGACACGAACTGGTTGGTCACGTCGTCCTGCTTCCAGGTGAGCACCGACTTCGACGCCGCGCCGGCGGAGACGAGATCCGTCAGGAACTGCAGTGCCACCGTGGCCTGTGGGGAGTCCACCTGGGACAGATCGCCGCCGTTGCTCCAGAAGAACGGCAGGAACTGCCAGGTGCCCTCCTCCGACGGGACGGCGGAGAAGGCGAGCCCGTAGCGGCCGTTCCCGGTGAGCCTGGTCGCCGCGGCCCGCAGATCGTCCCATGTGGATGGTGGCTGGATGCCGGCTTCGCCGAGCATGTCCTTGTTGTAGAACAGGGCAAGCCCGTTCACGCCTGGCGCGAGGCCGTAGACCTTGCCCTGATAGGTGCCGGCCTTGAGGATACTGTCGTAGTAGCCCTCGGTGGCGATGCCGTAATCGGTCACCGGGGTCAGCGCGCCGGTCGCGGCGATCTGCTGGATGGTCGGGTTGTCGGTCATCAGCAGGTTCGGCAGGGAATGCGAACCGGCCGCGCGCAACACGGTCGGCAGCAACTGGTCGGTCGGGACCTGCTGGCGCGCGATGGTGATCCCGGTCTGCCGCCCGCAGCTGTCCAGGTTCTGCTGCCATGCGGCCGAGCCCTCGGCGTCGGTGTAGTAGTCGAGTTCGGTGATCGAGGTGGCCGACCCGCCACCCGCGGCGGGCGGGCCCGGAGTGCAGGCCGTGCACATCGCCGTGCACATCGCGGCGACTGCGGCGATCAGTACTGGTACGCACCACTTCGTTGTGGACATCGTTCTCCTCGTTTTCCCGGCGACGGACCTTTCGTGCGCGACGAAACCGCCTCAGCCGTGTCTTGCGGTGCTGGTGCGCCGGATGAGCCGTGGGGCGAGCAGCCGGGTCCGGCCGGCGGCTTCCCCGGCGAGCTGCCGGATGGTCATCTCGACGGCCAGCTCGCCGAGCTCGTCGGCGGGAACGCCGATGGTGGTCAGCGGGAGGAGCTGGTTTTCGGCCAGGGAGTCCGGGCACACCGCGAGCACCGAGATGTCCGACGGCACCCGTTTTCCCCGGTGGCGCAGGTCCGCAAGGACCGGGCCGAGGACGGCCTCGTTCTGCACGACCAGCGCGGTGATGCCGGGGTCCCGCGCGAACAGGGCGTCCAGGCACGCTTCCGCCGCCTCGTAGGAATGCGCGCACGGCTGGATCGTCGAGCGCACACCGCGTTCCTCGGCCGTTTCGGTGAACCCGCGCCGGAACCGTTCGGCGAAACTGGTGCCGCGCTCGTAGACCGCGGGGGAGGGCCCGACCAGTCCGACCGCGCGATGACCGAGCCGCACGAGATGCCGCACGGCGGTGGCGCCTGCCGCGTTGAAGTCGAGGTCGACGCAGGTCAGACCGCCGGGGTCGGCGGGTGTGCCGATCAGCACCACCGGGCGGTCCAGTGCCAGCAACATGGGCACCCGCGGGTCGGCCGACTCGACATCCATCACGATCAGCGCGTCCGCGATCGCCGAGCCGGCCACCCGTTTCAGCCCGCCCGGCCCCTCGTCCTTGGTCACCAGCAGCACGTCGTGGTCGTACCGACGCGCGGCCAGGCTGACCGCCGCCACGAACTGCATCACCACGCCGACGTTGAGGTCGGTGCGCAACGGGATGACCAGCGCGAGGACCTTGGTCCTGCTGCTGGCCAGCGCGCGGGCTCCCGCGTGCGGGTGATAGCCGAGCCGGCGGATGCTCCGCTCGACCTGTCGCCGGGTCTCGGGGGAGATCGACCGCTTTCCGGACAGCACATAGGAAACGGTGCTGGGCGCGACACCGGCCGCGCGCGCGACATCGATGATCGTCACCATGGGCGTGGTTCTGACGGGGAATCGGCCGGGGTCTCCGACATCGTGCAACAGCCTCCTCCGGCTGTCGAAACGTATCGACCGCGCCCGAAGTTAGACGACTGTCCCGGTGAAAACAAGGGTTGTGAAAAGCACCGAGAATGCGCTTTCCCGGAAAGGGAATCGTCGAATTCGTCGAACGCCCAGTTCGGCGGTTTCCCGGGTGCACCGCACCAGCGGAGAAAATGCGCGGAGCCCGCCCCGGGCGGGCGGGCTCCGACGGAATCAGTTGACGCAGGTGTCCGCGACGGGCGAAGGCGGACCGGTCGGCGCCGCGGCGCCGGGCGACGGCGCTGTGTCGTTCACCGTGTCGTCCATCATGTGCCGGACGTAGGCGCGCACCTGCGCCGGGTCGACGCCGATGGCCGCGCCACTCGTGTCCGTCCACAGCGCCGTGGTCGTGATCGGGATGGTGCCGGTACGTAACCCGGCCGGCCGCAGCCCGATCACCTGCTCGGCGAAGGCGACCAGATCCCAGCCCGGATCGGCCGTCACGTCCTCGCGGACCTGGGCGAGCAGAGCGTGCAGCGTGTCCGGATCGGTCAGCTTCGACCCGCTGAGCAGTTCCCGGGCGAGCGAAGTCAGGAAAACCTGCAGCCGCGCCTCGCGGTCGAGATCACCGTCGGGCAGGCCGTGCCGCTGTCGCAGGAAAGCCAATGCCGAGGCGCCTTCCAGGACCTGGCGGCCGGCCGGGAACGAGGCTCCCGAGTAGGTGTCGTGCACGGCCGCCTTCAGGCACACCGGCACACCGCCGACCGCGGTGCTGAGCTGGGCGAAGCCCTGCATCGGCACGGTCGCGTAGTGATCGACGTGCACGCCGGTCAGCTCTTCCACGGTGGACACCAGCTTCGTGATCCCGCCCGTGGTGTAGACGGCGCTCAGCTTGGCCATACCGGAGCCGGAGTTCACCCACGAGTCCCGGGGCAGCGAGATCACCTCGGCGGCCCCGTCGCGGTCGAGGTGCGCCAGGACGATCGAGTCGGCGGTGTCGTTGTCGTCGATTCCGGCCAGCAGCACGTTCTGGCTCACCGGGGCGGGCGTGCCGCTGTCGTGAGCGGCCGGCGCGGCGGAGCGCAGCAGTGGGGGAACGAGAATCACCCCGCACACGATGGTGACAACCACGGTGACAACCACCGTGACAACCACCGTCGCCGTCATGGCCATGAGGGGAAACCGGTGCCGGACCGACCGCGCGCGGCTCCCGCGCAGTCCGGCCAGCACGGCTCGCGTGTCGGGGGCACGGTCGGCCTCGGCGGCCACGGCCTCCCGGATCAGGGTCTCGGCCGGGTCGGCGCCCATCCCGGCGCCCATCCCGGCGCTGTCCGCAGGACTCATGACGATCCCTCCCGAACGGCCTCCCGGCCGGTCCATTCGGAGTGCTGCTGGACGGCCGCGCGCAGCGTGCCCAGCGCGCGGGAGATGTGGCTGCGCACCGTTCCCGCCGAACAACCGAGGACCTCGGCGATCTCGGGGTCCGTGCGGTCCTCGTAATAGCGCAGGACGATCGCCGCCCGCTGCTTGCGCGGCAGCACGGCGATGCGGGCGCGCATGGCATCGCGCTCGGCGTAGGAAACGGCCGGGTCCAGGGTCGGTTGCCCGATGGCGTCGAGGGTTCCGTGCTCCGACGCGATGTCGCGGGCCGCCCGCCTGCGGCGCCAGGACAGGTACTCGTTCGTCACCATCCGGCGGACGTAAAGGTCCGGGGCGTTCAGCGACGCGATTTTCGGCCAGTGGCGCTGCACCCGGAGCAACACCTCCTGCACGATGTCCTGGGCCAGGTGTGGATCGCAGGCCAGGGCGGTCGCGTACCGCAGCAGCCGATCGAGTCGTTCGGTGACGAACTCGTCGAAACCGTCCGGCACTCGTCGCTCCCTTCTCCTCGCTGGATGTGCGCACCGGAGAAACGCGATGAGGTCCGCCGGATGTTGAGTGCCGCCGGGAAGTGTTTCCGAGGCGGGTTTCTCCGCGGGTGACGCCGGGGCCCTACCGTTTCAGGGCAGTGCGCCGAGCAGGGTCCGGAGGAGGCGGGTGAGGGTGGCGGTGTCCTCCTTGCCGAGGGACGAGGCCAGCCGGGTCAGCGTTTCCGCGTGGTCGGTGAGCGTGGCGTCGATGGTCCGTTTGCCCCGCGCGGTCAGGGTGACCCGGAAGCTGCGGCGGTCGCGCGGGTCGAGGGCGCGGTCGATGAACCCGGCGTCTTCGAGCCGGTCGAGCCGGTTGGTCATGCCCGCCCGCGACATCATCAGCAGTTCCGACAGTTCCGAAGGAATCAGCGCGTAAGGCGGGCCCGAACGGCGCAGCGCGGCGAGCACGTCGAATTCCCCCTGGCGCAGCCCGTGGCGGCGGAACACCTCCTCGACCGCCGCTTCGAGGATCCGTGCCAGCCGGCCGATCCGGCCGAACACCGCGATGGCGGAGAGGTCCAGGTCGGGACGCTCACGGCGCCACGCCGCCAGGGCCGAGTCGATCACATCGTCCATATCGGATGATTTTATTCGACGTGAGATAGTTCGACGGCGTACTATCGTGGACATGACGACGATCGATCCGCGGGACACGGTCCTGATCCGGGCGAACGACGCCGAACTGCTCGGGGTCGCGCCGAACACCATCCAGCTCCTCGCCGATGGCGACAACGGCGGCATGAGTGCGATCCGTTCGAAGATGAAGAAGGGCACCGAGGGGCCGCCCCCGCATTACCACACCGGCGCGGCGGAGATCTTCTTCATCATCGAGGGCGGTCTCCATGTGCTGACCGGTCGGCGCGTGGTGACCGTCGGCGAAGGCGATTTCCTCCTGGTGCCGCCGAATACGCCGCACGCCTTTGCGACGCCCGGAGACACCGGTGTCGACATGCTGTTCCTGATGCCAGGGGCGCGGCGGTTCGACTATTTTCGCCTGGCCGACCGGGTTCGCCGGGGCGAGGCCGGTCCGGGCGAACTCCTCGAAACGCAGGATCGCTTCGACAATCACTTCCAGGACAGTCAGGTGTGGCGCGCCTTCCTGGCCGGCTAATTTCCTATATCGAGCACGATTTCACGGCACTTCGGAGCGAGAGACTCCCCCGCGAAGGGGACCGCACGGTGACGCGCCGGGGTGCATTCCAGCGCGTCCTGTCGGGTGACCCCTAAACTACGCGCTGGTGTCAACAATTACTTCAGACTTGCACGAAATCCGGTCCCTCCCGGCCCTGGATGATCCGCTGTGAGCGGCTCGATTCCGGACGGCGGTCCGGCGTCGCCGGCCAGCGGTGTGTCGCCCGAGGACGCGGCGCGGTCGCGTTTGCTGCTGGCGCGCACGTGGGCCTACGTGATCAGTGCGACCGCATCCCTCCCGCTCACGCAGGCCGAACTCGAACAACACCTGCTGCATCTGATCAGCCGCTTGTTCGCGGCGATCACCGGCGAGCCCTTCGAGCCTTCGCCCGAAGCGCAGGCAGTGGGCGCGCGTCTGGTGGAGATGAGGTGCGCCGGAAAGGACAGCCTCGGGCGTTCGCTGGAACTGCTGGGTACCGCGATGGTGCGGCAACCGGAGTTGCGGGGGCTCGACCGGCTTGCCGAGCGGGTGGTGCGCCTGATGGCCGAGCTGGCCGCCGGTTACACCGACGCGCTCACCCGGGTCACGCGGGACCGCTACGAGGGCCTCAACCAGGCGCTGCTGGCCTCCGCCGACGATGCGCGGCAGCGCCATCGCACGAGCCAGGCGCACTTCGCGGAGGTCTTCCGCTCGTCGTCGAGCGGCATCGCGACGATCGGGCGCGACGGGCGCTTTCTGCGGGTCAACGACGCGCTGGGCGGTATCCTCGAGCGGCTCCCTGGCGAGTTGACCGGGCTCACCGTCTTCGAGGTGGTGCACCTCGCGGACGCCGAGCCGCTGCGGGGCGCTTATGCCGCGCTGCTCGACGGCAGTGCCGGGCAGCTGCGGCAGAGTTGCCGGGTCAGATGCGCGGACGGCACGGACAAACGGGTTTCGATCACCGGTTCTCCCGTCCGCGAGACCGACGACGCGCGGCACGCCGACCACGTCATCGCCGTGATCGAGGGGGACAGCGAGGTTTCGCTGTTACAGCAGCGGCTCACCCACCAGACGCTGCACGACCCGCTGACGGACCTGCCCAACCGCCAGTTCTTCCGCAGCAGGCTGGAAAAGGCGTTGCGCCAGGCCGATCGCGAACACGGGATCACCGTCTACCAACTCGACATCGACGGGTTCTCCCTGATCACCGGCGGCCTCGGCCACGAAACCGCTGACCGGCTGCTCACCAGCGTCGCCGAGCGGCTGAGTGCCGTGGTGCGCAAGGAGAACGCGACGGTCGCGCGGCTCGGCGCCGACGAGTTCGGGGTCATCGTGGAAAACTCGGCGACGACCCCGGACGTCGTGACGCTGGTCGAGCGGTTCACCGAGGAGTTGTCCGAGCCGGTCTACCTCGACGGCGAGCACGGGCTGGCGGCTTCGGTCAGTGTCGGTGTCGTGCACCGGCCCGATCCCGGCGACGCGGCGGCCGAGGTGCTGCGGGCGGCGGAGGCGACCTTGCACCGGGCGAAAAGCGTGGGCCGTGGCCAGTGGCAGCTGTTCGACCCGGTTCTCGACGCCCGGGACCGCGAGACCGCCGCGCTGGCCGTGTCCATGCCGGGCGCGTGGGAGAACGGCGAAATCCGCGTGGACTATCGGCCGATCGTGCGCCTGGCGGACGGGCGGCGGGTCGGGGTCGAGGCGGTGTTGTGCTGGGATCACCCGGAACGCGGCGAGCTGCGGCACCGGGAATGCGTGGCGCTGGCGGAACGGACCGGGCTGATCCTGCCGCTGGGCGCGTGGCTGCTCAGGGTGGCCGGCGACCGGGCCGGGCGGAACGGGTGGCCGCTTTCGGTCGCGCTGACCGCCCACCAGGCCGCCGATCCCGACCTGGTGGGCGGCATCCGGCGCATCGCGGCCGAGGCCGGCCTGGAGTTCGCGGAGTTCGAGATCTCCTTTCCCAGTGGGGCACTGCTCGCCGAGCGCGGTGAGGCCACCGACAACCTGCGGGTACTGGCCGAGATCGGGGTCCGCACGGCCCTCCACGGCTTCGGCGCGGTCGCCGACACGACGTTCCTGCGGGAGGAGCCCCTGCACGCGATCCGGATCGCCCCGGAGCTGACCGCCGGAGCATGTCCGGACCCGGATTCGGCGGTCGGCGCCGTGCTGGCGACCGTGATCGAGACCGCGCACCGCGCCGGGGTGCGGGTCGGCGTCGACGGGGTCGAAACCGGTGAACAGGCCGATTCGTGGCGGGCAGCCGGGGTGGACTTCGCGCTGGGCGGGCTGTATCCGCCGGTGGACGGGTCGTGAATGGACGGTGCCGCGGCCCGTTCGCGGGTAGCTTCGTCGGTATGGGCGACAAGCAGATCAGCGATGACATCATCGCCAACATCGACGAGCTGATCGCCGAGGAGCATCGGTTGCGGTCCCGGGCCGTCGGCGGCGGCCTGAGCGAGCGCGAGCGGGCCCGCGTGCGACAGGTGGAGGAGCAGCTGGACCAGTGCTGGGACCTGCTCCGGCAGCGCCGGGCGCGGCGCGAGTTCGGCGAAAATCCCGACACGGCACAGCCGCGGCCGGTCCGCGACGTGGAGTCCTACCAGCAGTGAGACGCCGTCCGGCGTGCCATGGCCGGGCACCGCGCCGCGGTTCGCACTGACGGCGGTGATGCGCGGCGATAAGGTGGGCGTCCGGAGTGGACCGGGGCCGAGCGGAGGCGGGCAGGGGGAGGACCATGGGCCGGCTGACCAGGGCGCAACTGCAGGGGCGTAACCGTGCGAAGGTGCTGACAGCGGCTCAGGCCGAGTTCGCCGAACGCGGGTTCCGCGACGCCAAGATCGACGTGATAGCCGAGCGGGCCGGGCTCACCCGTGGCGCGGTCTACGCCACCTTTCCCGGCAAGCGGGCGCTCTATTTCGCGGTGCTGGCGCACTTGGCCGAACGCGCTTCCGCGCCGCCGCCTCCGGTGCCCAGCCGCACGGTTTCCCAGGCACTCGGGGCGCTTGCCCACGCCTGGGTCGCGCGGCTGCCGCCCCCCGAGGCCGGCCCTGGGCAAGGTGCCGCCCGGCTGGGGACGGCCCTGATTCCCGAGGTGCTCGCCGACGCGCGGATTCGGCGTTCGTTCACCGAGCTGATGAAACTGGATGCGCTGCTGCTGGCGCTCGCGCTGGAACACCTGCGATCGCCCGAGGACGGGCCCGCCCGCCTGGTGCGCCTGGCCGGGACGGTGCTCACGACGCTGCGTGGCGCGAGCCAACTGGCCGCGGCCGCACCGGGTTTCGTCGAGCCCTTCGATGTCGTGGCCGCCTGCGAACAGCTCGCCGGGCTCGCCCTCGACGACCGGTGGGCGCCGCCGGCGGCGGGCCAGCCCGCCTTGTCGGTGCACGAACCCTGGTCGCCGCCACCCGCGATCGACCTGGTGCGCGGCGAGCCCGCGCGGTTCGACGGCGACGGCGTCGTCGCGATTCTCGGCCTCGACCGGATCGCTTCCGCGGAGGAGGCCGTCCGGACCGGGGCACCGGTCACCGTCGTGCTGGTCACCGGTGACCCGGGCGAACTCGCCCCGCTGGCGCGGCTGGTCATCGCGGAGTTCTGTGGCTGCCTGCGTCAGGCCCTCTCGCCCGAGGCGTGGTCGCCGCCCCGGGTCGTCTGCGACGAAGGCGGATCGCTCGCCGCGGCGGCCGGTGTGCTGGCCGTCAGCGATGAGACCGAGATCGCGGTACGCGTCGAGGGCGGCCTGGTCGTGGCTCGTGCCGCTGGTCGCGGCGCCTGTCACGCGGTGGCCGCCGCCCGGTCGTCCTCACCGCGGAGCGGCTGAGTTCAGCGCGGGTGCAGATTGATGAGGAGATCGCGCCAGCTGACGATGCCGACGACGTGGTCGCCGTCGACCACCGGAACGCAGCGCAGGTGTGTTTCGACCATGATCGTGGCCAGCTCGGCCAGGTCCGCCCCGGCGGGCACCGTGATGGTCGAGGGCCGCATCACCTGCCGGACCAGGCGGGCGGTGACGCCGGTCATGGCGCCCTGGTCGGGGCCGTCCTCGGTGCGGCCCACCGTGAAGCGGGCGCGGCCGAGATCGGCCTCGGTGAGCAGGCCGATCAACGCGCCCGACCCGGCGAACACCGGCACCGTCGTGAAGCCGCGGCCGAGCATGAGCGCGGCCGCCTCTTCGATGGTCGCGTCCCCGGTCACGCCGATGACCGGCGAGCTCATGATGTCCTTGACCAGCATCGTTTCAGCGTCCAGGGCGGCGCGGGCCGGCGACGAGAGCCGAAGGGTCCCGGCGGGTGGACCAAGGGCCCTCGACACCCGTCAGCGGACTTCGAAGTCCTAGAGTGGGGAGCGGAGCTGGCCATCACGATCAGGGCGACGATCAGGGCGACGAACGGGGCACGATGATCAACCGGGACTGGCTGGATGAGGGCACCAGGCTGCTGCTGGCGACCGTCGACCGGCTCGCCGACGACGAGTTCGACGCCCCGAGCGCCTTGCCGGATTGGACACGCCGGCACGTCGTCGCTCATGTGCACTACAACGCCGAAGCGCTGCGCCGGCTCGTCCGGTGGGCCCGCACCGGTGAGGAAAGCCGGATGTACGAAAGTCCCGAACACCGCGCGGCCGAGATCGAGGCGGGATCGCGGCTGCCGGTCGGCGAGTTGCGGACGATGGTGCACGGCTCCGCGTCGGCACTCGACCACGATCTCGACGCACTGTCCGAACAGGACTGGCGGCACGAGGTGATGACCGCCCAGGGCGCTGTCGTCCCCGCGACCGAGATCCCGTGGATGCGGACCAGGGAGGTCGCGGTGCACGCCGTCGATCTCGCCGCCGGCACCGATTTCGGTGACCTGTCCGACGATCTGCTCCGGGCCGTCATCGACGACGTGCTCACCCGGCGCCTCTCCCACGGTCAGGGCCCCGACCTGGCCCGCTGGCTGACCGGGCGGACCGCACGGGCGCCCGAGCTGGGGCGCTGGCTCTGACCGTCTTTTCCCGGTGGCGCCGAGGTTTTCGCGCGGCCGGGAAGCGCGCGGCAGACTGAGTCACCCCCTGCTGCTGCCGCGCCGCCCGGCCGTGGGAGCGGTCACGACACCGGTCTTCCCACCGGATTTCCCGGCGGAGCCGCGGAGGTCACCGGCGCCGCCCAGTCGATGCGGTGCCGCTGCTGCGGGCCCAGGGTTTTTTCCGGCCGCATCGCGGTTTTCAGCAGCAGCCGCATCAGTACCGGCAGCACGGCACCGGTGAGCGGGCCGGGCGCCTTCATGTGGTTGATCTTCGCGGCGCGCGCGGCGATGCTCTCGACCCGCGGCCGACGGAGGCGCTCGTAGACGGCGAACGCCGATTCCGGGCCGGGCAGGTCCCGCAGGCACCGCGCCAGTTCGATGGCGCTTTCGATGGCCAGCGAGGCACCCTGGCCGGAGCTGTTGGACGGCGCGTGGACCGCGTCGCCGACCAGGACGAGCCGTCCGCGGTACCAGCGCGGCACGCTGGGCATGAGGTGCAGCGATCCGCTGACGGTCAGCCGGTCCGGGTCGAGGTGCCGCACCAGGTCGCCGCCCGGATCGTCGTCGCCGTAGGTTTCCCGCAGGCGCCGCAGCCATTCCTCGCGCGGAACGGCTCTGGCCTCGGTCAGCCGCATCGGCCGCTCCCGCGGCAGGTTGGCGCCGAAGCCGGTGCGCCCGTCCGGGCGCCGCCAGTACAGGTAGTAGGCCCGTTTGCCGAAGGCGAAGCACATCGTGCCCGTCTCGACCTCGACAGGCCGGTCGACCACCGCCTCGAGTCCCAGCAAGCCGGTGTAGCCGGGGCCGGGAGCGTCCGGGTCGATCAGGCCGCGGACGGTCGAATGGATGCCGTCCGCTCCGATGAGCACGTCGGCCTTCTCGGTGCTGCCGTCGGCGAACCGCGCGGTGACCCCGTCGGCGCCGTCCTCGGCCGATTCGAGGCGTTTGCCGTGCTCGAACCGGATTCCGTCGGCCACGGCAACGTCATACAGCGCGCGGTACAACTCGGCGCGCTGGAGTAGTCGCATCGGCGGCAGTCCCGCCACCGGCGGCAGTGCCACCGATCGACCACCGAAGGACATCACGGTCGCGGTGATCGGCTGCGCGCCGGCCGTGGCGGTGTCCCGCGCGCCGACGATGTCGAGCGCGGCCAGCCCGTTGGGGGCGATCGCGAGCGTGCCGCCGATGCCGTCGGCGGTGCTCGGATAGGCCTCGTAGACGATCGCGTCGATGCCCGCCTTGCGCAGTGCCAGCGCGGTGACCGGGCCGGCGACGCCGCCACCGATCACGAGGGCGCTTTCTACCTTGTTCATGGCTCACTCCCAGGATTCCAGCCGGACCGGCGAATTCCGGATCCGGCACCTTTCGTGGTGGCGAACCGTCCCGGGAGGAGTTCCGGCTACCCTGAGGTCGCCACACCTGGTGGCCGATTCCGCACGGGGTCGGTTCGGGTTGGGGCGGCTCCGGTGGGGGTGCTGCAACACCGCCGCCGGAGCCGTCGTGTCAGGTCGTGGTCCCCCTTTCCCGCGGCTCGGTCACGTCACGCGAGGACGCTGCCATGGCCTGCCATTGCCGCCACTGAGCCTGACCCGGGAACGTGCCGGCGGTCAGTTCCGCCAGGAGCGCACCCACCCACGCCGCTTCGGCTTCGCGAACGGCGATTTCGTACTCGTCCTCGATCAGGAACAGCCGTGGTACCTCGGCGCGGTGCTCGGCGAGCGAGGCACGCCGGCCGGCGATCGTCTGCTTCAGCGCGGTGAGCCGGTGGCGCAGGGCGCTCGCCGCTTCCTCGGGTGCCAGCGCGGCGAGCACCGACAGGCCGGCCTTGAACCGCGGATACTCCGGCTGCGGCGTGGAGACCAGTTCGCGCACCCAGTCGACGAGTTCCGCGTGACCGGCATCGGTGATCCGGTAGATCGTCCGTTCCGGCCGGGCGCCTTCCCGCCGGCTGTCGACGACCTCCAGGAATCCGTGCTTGGTCAGGTTGCGCACGACCGTGTACAGGGAGCCCCACTTGATCTCCATGTCGTCCTCTTTGCCGCGGGCACGCAGCAGTGAGGCGATTTCGTAGGGATGCATCGGCCGTTGCAGCACGGTGGCGAGCACGGCGAGGGCCAACAGGTTTCCCACTTTCCGTTGCCGGGCCACCGGGCACCTCCTCGTCCACAAATACTCGCTGACGAGTATACGCAGGCGAGTATCGGTGGCAAGGGCTTCCGGGGTGAGTTCGCGCGGCCGCGGTCCGCGTCCGGAGTGTGCCGAAGCTCGCCTTCCGGGCACTCCGGGTGACAGTCGGCCCGCGGCGGGCTTACTCTGGTTCGAAACGGTACCCCCCTAGGGTATGGAGAGGTGATGGAATGTGGCCGCGATAGGGCATGCGCTGGCGCTGGCGGGAGCCATGACCTGGGAGATCCTGTGGGCGCTGATCCTGGGATTCGCGCTCTCGGCCGTCGTGCAGGCGGTGGTGCGCAAGGCGACGATCGTGCGACTGATGGGCGAGGACCGGCCCCGCACCCTGGCCGTGGCCGCCGCGCTGGGCGCCGCGTCGTCGTCGTGCTCCTACGCGGCGGTGGCGCTGGCGCGCTCGCTGTTCCGCAAGGGGGCCACGTTCACCGCGGCGATGGCCTTCGAGATCGCCTCCACGAACTTGGTGATCGAGCTGGGCATCATCATGGCTCTGCTGCTGGGCTGGCAGTTCACCGCGGCGGAGTTCCTCGGCGGGCCCCCGATGATCGTGCTCGTCGCCGTGCTCTTTCGGTTGTTCGTGCGACGGCGTCTGCTGGAGGGGGCGCGTGAGCAGGCCGAGCGGGGTCTGGCGGGATCGATGGAAGGGCACGCCGCGATGGACATGTCGGTGGCGCGCGAAGGTCCCTTCCTCCGGCGCCTGCTTTCCCGCGGCGGCTTCACCGCCGTGTCCCACGTGTTCGTCATGGAATGGGCGGCGATCCTGCGGGACCTGGTCATCGGCCTGCTCATCGCGGGTGCGATCGGGGCGTGGGTGCCGGAGTCCTTCTGGCACGCGTTCTTCTTCACCGGCGACCCGGTGCTCTCCGCGCTGTGGGGCCCGCTCGTCGGCCCGCTCGTGGCGATCCTGTCCTTCGTCTGCTCCATCGGGAACGTGCCGCTGGCCGCGGTGCTCTGGAACGGCGGCATCAGCTTCGGCGGTGTGGTCGCGTTCGTCTTCGCCGACCTGCTCATCCTGCCGATCCTCGGCATTTACCGGCGCTACTACGGAACGCGCATGACGCTGGTGTTGTTCGGTGTCTTCTACGCGGCCATGGTCGGTGCGGGGTATTTCGTCGAACTGCTTTTCGGGGCGACCGGACTCACGCCCCGGCAACGATCCGCCACCGTGCTCGAAGCCGGGATCTCGTGGAACTACACGACCTGGCTCGACCTCGCCTTCCTCGCCCTCGCCGCGGTCCTCGTCGTGCGTTTCGTGCGCACCGGCGGGCTTTCGATGCTGCGGATGATGGGCGGGTCCCCGCCGGTCGGTCATGACCACCATGCCGGCCATGACCACCATGCCGGTCACGCCGGTCATGCCGCTCACGAGCACCATGACGAGGCGTGAGCGCGGCCCGCGGCAGCGCGCGGAGCCGTGCCGGGGTGGCCGCGGCGCGAAGATCGCTCCGCCGTACGGTGACGGGGTGATCCCCCCGACGCGCTCGGCCGCCCTGCGGTGGGTGCTGATGGCCGCGCTCGTGTTCGGGTTGATCGGCATGCACAACCTGGTGGACATGGGCACGGGGATGGACATGGGCGGGCCCGGCCCGGGGCCGATGGCGAGCGCGCCGGCCGGATCTCAGGACGCGTCCGAGACGGAGTTCCGGACTCCGGCGGGGATTTCCCTCGTCGCCGGCCAGGAAGGCATGGGGCCCTCCGGCCAGTCACCGGGCCATCCCGTGCAAGCAATGCACATGTGCCTGGCCGTGCTGGGACACCTCGTGAGCCAGCTCGCCGGTCTCGTCCTGACCGCGCTGCTGCTGGGTGCTGCCCTCTGGTGGGCGGGCGGGCCACGGCTGCCTCATCCGCGCGGGATCGCCCGCGCGCCGGACCGGCCACCCCGGACCGGCCGGCTGGTCCTCGCTTCGGTCTGCGTGTTGCGGCTGTGACCGGCGCTGGGCGGCTTTGGCGCGCCCAGTGCCGGTCGACCACGACACGAGAAAAGAACCGAAGCGAAGGAAAACCATGCTGAACAAGACAATTCTGGGTGTGGCCGTGACCGCGGCCGCGGTCCTGCTGGCCGCGTGCGGCAGCGGGAACACGGGCGGGACGTCCGCGAGCGCCCCGGCTTCCGCGTCCTCCGCAGCGTCCTCCACCGCGTCCTCGGGCGCGCAGTCAGGGACGCACAACCAGGCCGATGTCACCTTCGTGCAGCAGATGATCCCGCATCACCAGCAGGCGGTGGACATGGCCGAGCTGGCGGCGACGCGGGCAGCGAGCACACAGGTGAAGGACCTGGCGGGCCGGATCGAAAGCGAGCAGTCGCCGGAGATCCAGGAGATGACCGCGTGGCTCGCGCAATGGGGCGTCCCCTCGGCCGCGGCGGCGCCTTCCATGTCCGCCATGCCGGGGATGAGTGGCGGCTCGATGCCGGGCATGAGCGGTGGCTCGATGCCGGGGATGATGAGCGACGCGGATATGACGAAGCTGACGCAGGCGAGCGGCACCGCGTTCGACAGGATGTTCCTGCAGATGATGATCACTCATCACCAGGGCGCGGTCGCCGCGGCCAGGACCGAGGTCGCCACCGGCTCCAGTGCCGAGGCCAAGGCCCTGGCGCAGAGCATCATCACCGGTCAGACGGCGGAGGTCACGCAGATGCAGCAGTTGCTGACGTCGATGTGATCGCGGACGTTATCGAGCAGTCGAATTGAGTGTGGGGGCGGGCCCGGCCCGCCCCCACACTCCGTCAGGCCCGGCTACGCCGCTGCGGTGATACCGCCGTACGGTAAGTCCGTACCGCTGCGATCCCCGTGAATTTCCCGGAGAATCACCAGAACGTGGACTCCGCCAGGGTGGCTACCCTTACCCCCTTGGGGTATAAAGACAGGGAAGTCGCACAGCCGAGGAGGCAATTCGAATGGCGGAAACCAGCTACCTGGTCAAGGGCATGACGTGCGGCCACTGCGTGGCCTCGGTGACCGAGGAGGTCGGCGAGATCGCGGGCGTGCGCACCGTCGACGTCGACCTGGCCACCGGCACGGTCACCATCGGCAGTGACGAGCCGATCCCGGCGGAGAAGATCGCCGCCGCGGTGACCGAGGCCGGCTACGAGCTGGTCAGCTGAACCCGGGGGCCGCCCGGCGCCCGCCGGGCGGCACTGGCTTCTCCGTCCCTGCCGAGACTTCTTCGAAAGGCGCGCCATGAGTTCGGTGACCCAGGACAGCCGTGCGGAAGCCGCGCGGGAGATGGAGTTGTCGATCGGGGGCATGACCTGCGCTTCCTGCGCCGCCCGCATCGAACGCAAGCTGAACAAGGTCGACGGGGTCACCGCGACCGTCAACTTCGCCACCGAGAAGGCCAAAGTCGCCTACCCCGCCGGGACCTCGCCCGCGGACCTGGTGAAGGTGGTGGAGGCGGCCGGCTACACCGCGCTACTGCCGGCGCCGGCCGGTACCGGCGAGTCGACCGGCACCGGCGGCGGGCCGGCGGACCCGACCGGTTCCCTGCGGCAGCGCATGATCGCGTCGGTGGTCCTCGCCGTCCCGGTGATCGTGCTGGCGATGATCCCCGCCCTTCAGTTCACCTACTGGCAGTGGCTCTCGCTCGTCCTGGCCGCCCCGGTCGTGGTGTGGGGCGCGTGGCCGTTCCACCAGGCCGCTTTCACCAACCTGCGGCACGGCGCCGCCACCATGGACACGCTCATCTCGCTCGGTGTCGGCGCCGCGTTCGCGTGGTCGCTGTACGCGCTTTTCTTCGGTGACGCGGGAATACCGGGTATGCGGGATGTCTTCCAGTTCGTCGCCGAGCGCGGCACCGGCGATTCGACGATCTACCTGGAAGTCGCCGCGGGCGTCACGGCGGCGATCCTGACCGGGCGCTATTTCGAGGCGCGGTCGAAGCGCCGGGCCGGCGCGGCGTTGCGGGCGCTGCTGGAGCTGGGAGCCAAGGACGTGGCGGTGCTGCGCGACGGCCGTGAGGAGCGGATCCCCGTCGACGCGCTGCGGGTGGGGGACCAGTTCGTCGTGCGGCCGGGCGAGAAGATCGCCACCGACGGCGTGGTGGCCGACGGCAGCTCCGCGGTCGACGCCAGCATGCTCACCGGTGAATCCGTGCCCGTGGAGGTGCGGCCCGGCGACAGCGTCGTGGGCGCGACCGTGAACGCCGGTGGCCGGCTGGTGGTGCGGGCCACCCGGATCGGCGCGGACACCCAGCTGGCCCAGATGGCCGAACTCGTCGAAGAGGCACAGAACGGCAAGGCCGCCGTGCAGCGGCTGGCCGACCGGGTGTCGGCCGTGTTCGTGCCGGTCGTGCTCGTGCTCGCCCTCGGCACGCTGGTGACCTGGCTCGTGCTCGGCGGGGGCACCGCGGCCGCGTTCACGGCCGCCGTCGCCGTGCTGATCATCGCCTGCCCGTGCGCCCTCGGCCTGGCCACCCCGACCGCCCTGCTGGTCGGCACCGGTCGCGGCGCGCAGCTCGGCATCCTGATCAAGGGGCCGGAAGTGCTGGAGTCCACGCGCAAGGTCGACACCGTGGTGCTGGACAAGACCGGCACCGTGACCACCGGCAGGATGAGCCTGGTCGCGGTGCACGCCGCGCCCGGTGCGGACGAGGCCGAGGTGCTGCGGGTCGCGGGAGCCGCCGAACACGCCTCCGAACATCCCATCGCCCGGGCGATCGCCGCCGGTGCCGCCGAACGCGGGGACGCGCTGCCCGTGGTCGAGGAGTTCCGCAATGCCGAGGGCCTCGGCGTGCAGGGCGTGGTCGAGGGCAAGGCGGTGCTCGTCGGCAGGGCCGCGCTGCTCGCGCAGTGGAGCGTGCCCGTGGACGACTCGTTGGCCGCCGCGAAGGACGATGCCGAATCCCACGGCCGGACCGCCGTCTTCGTCGCCTGGGACGGCCGGGCGCGGGGCCTGCTCGTCGTGTCCGACACGATCAAGCCGACCTCGGCGCGGGCCGTCCGCGAACTGCGCGGCCTCGGGTTGACGCCCGTGTTGCTGACCGGGGACAACGAGGCCGCGGCGCGCGCGGTCGCCGCCGAGACCGGCATCGACGAGGTGATCGCCGAGGTCCTGCCGCAGGACAAGGTGGCCGTGGTCACCCGGCTGCAGCAGGAGGGCCGCGTCGTGGCCATGGTCGGCGACGGGGTCAACGACGCCGCCGCGCTGGCGCAGGCCGACCTGGGCCTGGCGATGGGCACCGGCACCGATGTCGCGATCGAAGCCGGCGATCTCACCCTCGTGCGTGGTGACCTGCGCGCCGCGGTCGACGCGATCCGGCTGTCCAGGCGCACCCTCGGCACGATCAAGGGCAATCTGTTCTGGGCCTTCGCCTACAACGTCGCCGCCTTGCCGCTCGCCGCGCTGGGACTGCTCAACCCGATGGTCGCCGGTGCGGCGATGGCGTGTTCCTCGGTGTTCGTGGTGTCGAACAGCTTGCGGCTACGGCGGTTTTCCAGCGCCGTCACCACCCCCGAGCTATGAGGCGGCCGCGCGGCGCCAGGCCGCGCCGCGCAGCAGCCGCAGTCCGTTGAGACCGACCAGCACGGTCGACCCCTCGTGCCCGGCCACCCCGAGTGGGAGGGGCAGCGTCCCGATGAGGTCCCAGGCGACCAGGACGCCGATGAAAACGGCGGCGATGACCAGGTTCGCGACCACGAGGCGGCGGGCCCGCCGGGCGAGGGCGAGCAGCGCGGGCAGGGTGGCCAGGTCGTCCCGGGTGATGACGGCGTCCGCGGTGTCGAGCGTCAGATCGGCGCCCGCGCGCCCCATCGCGATCCCGGTGTGCGCGGCCGCCAGCGCGGGTGCGTCGTTCACGCCGTCGCCGACCACCACCAGTTTCCCGCCTTCGCGTTCCAGCTCGCGTACCGCGGTGACCTTGTCTTCGGGCAGCAAGCCGGCGCGGACGTCGCTGATGCCGACCTCGGCGGCGAGCCGGCTCGCGGCCCGTGGGTTGTCGCCGGTCAGCAGCACCGGAGTCGCCGCGGTCAGCGCGGCCAGCCGGGTCACGGTGTCCTTCGCGCCGGGTCGCACGGAATCGGACAGGCCGAGCACACCAGCGGGACGGCCGTCGACGCGCACGAGAACGGCCGTGTGGCCGGTCTCCTCCAGTTCGGCCACGACGCGCGTGGCGTCCTCGCTGTCGTCCCGCAGGTGTGTCGGGCTGCCCACTTCGACCCGATGCTCGCCGACCCGGGCGTCGACACCCCGTCCCGGCGCGGAGCTGAACTCGCCGGCCTCGGGGATCGGCACCGCGGCCGCACGGGCGGCGGCGACCACGGCGCGGGCCAGGGGATGTTCGGAGGGGTTCTCGGCGGCGGCCGCCAATCCGAGCAGTTCGGTGCCGGAATAGCCGGTGCCCGGCCGGATCTCGGTCACCCGCGGAGTGCCTTCGGTGAGCGTTCCCGTCTTGTCGAACGCGACCCGGGTGGCGGTGCCGAGATGTTCCAGCACCACCGCGGATTTCACCAGCACGCCGTGACGGCCAGCCGTGGCGATCGCGGAGAGCAGCGGCGGCATCGTGGCCAGCACCACCGCGCACGGCGATGCGACGATCATGAAGGTCATCGCGCGCAACAGCGTCGGTTGCAGTGCCGCGCCGGACAGCAGCGGGATCAGGAACAGGGCGAGCGTGACGGCGACCATGCCGACCGAGTAGCGCTGCTCGACCTTTTCGATGAACAGCTGGGTGCGGGCCTTGGTGGCGCCGGCCTGCTCGACCATCGCCACGATCCGGGCGATCACGGTGTCCCCGGCGGGGCGCGTGATCCGCACCCGCAGCATGCCGGTGCCGTTGAGGGTACCGGCGAACACCTCGTCGCCGGCCTGTTTGTCGACGGGCAGCGGCTCCCCGGTGATACCGGCCTGATCGACCTCGCCGGCGCCATCGACGACTTCGCCGTCGCCACCGATCCGCTCACCGGGCCGCACCAGGATCAGGTCCCCGACCCGCAGCGCCGCGGTTTCCACGATCTCTTCCCTGGTCCCGTTCCCCGCCGGGGTGAGGCGGGCGGCCGTGGTGGGGGCGAGATCGAGCAGGCCCCGGACGGAGTCCTCGGTGCGTTTGGTCGCGATCGCCTCCAGTGCCCCGGAGGTGGCGAAGATGACGATGAGCAGGCCGCCGTCGAAGACCTGGCCGATCGCCGCCGCACCGATGGCGGCGGCCACCATCAGCAGATCGACATCCAGCGTCTTCTCGCTCAGCGCCTTCAGCCCGGCCCACCCTGGTTCCCAGCCGCCCGTGACATAGCAGGCCAGGTACAGCGCCCACCACCACCAGCCCGGTCCACCGGTGAGCTGAGTCAGCAGGCCCAGCCCGAACAGTCCGGTCGCGATGGCCGCCCACCGCACCTCCGGCAGCGACCACATGCCCGACCACACGCCCGACCACATGCCCGCCCACGTGCGGGGCGGTTGCCGTTGGTCGCGGAGGTCGCCGGTCCCGGCCTGACCGGTGGCGGCGGTTTCGAGTTCGGTAGACACCGAACGATCGTACCTGCGCATTCATGCAGATACGCAACCAGGTGAAAAAGGGGAGTTATGCTGACGCTATGCACACGTCGCTGCCGGACTTCGAGATGCCCGACGAGGAGCAGGTACACCTGGCGGCCGAGTCGTTCCGGCTGCTGGCCGACCCGACCCGGATCAAGGTGTTGTGGGCCCTGCTCCAGGGCGAGTCCTCGGTCGCGTGCCTGGCCGAACTCGCCGGCGCCGCACCGGCCGCGGTGAGTCAGCATCTCGCGAAACTGCGGCTCGCCGGGCTGGTCAAGGGCCGTCGCGAAGGGACGTTCGTCTTCTATTCCGCCGCCGACGAGCATGTCGGCCGCCTGCTGAAGCAGGCCCTTTTCCACGCCGATCACCTTGAGCACGACGAGGCCGACGAGCCCGCTGCTCGCGACTAGACCGCCTTGCCGAAAATCCGGCGAGCGCGGCCATGTCCGCGTCCGACGGACGGGACCGCAAGCTCGGCCGGTGTCCGGCATTTAGCCCACGAGGCTTTGCGTTATCGGGGCCTACCACCGGGCAGCGCTGGATGATCGGCTCGCGTTGCTGTTGGGGTTATCCGATTAGGCGATACTCTGAACGTCGTGAACGGTGCGGCCGAACCGGACGACGATTTCGCGATCAGGGCGGTCGCCGCGTTGGAGGACGATCTCCGCCGGGGCATGTACGGCTTCGCGCGGGCGGCGCGCCGTCCGGTCACCCGGGATGAGGCCGCCGCCGCGGTCGGCATTTCCCGCAAGCTCGCGGCCTTCCATCTCGACAAGCTCGTCGACGCCGGACTGTTGCGCTGTCATTTCGAAGGTGGGGCGGGCCCGCGCAAGGTGGGTCGTCGCCCGAAGGTCTACGAGCCCTCCGGCGCCGCGGTCCAGGTGGCGATCCCGGCCCGGCGCCCCGAGGTGCTCGCGGAGATCTTCATCGACGCGGTCCTCGACGCCCGCGACGGCGAAACCGCGCGCGCCGCGGCCCTGCGCGTGGCCCGTGAGCGCGGCAGGCGGCTCGGCGAGACCGAACGCGACCGGATCCGGCCCGGCAGGCTCGGGACCGAACGCGCGCTCACCCTCGCCGAAGCGCTGCTCGCCCGGCGCGGTTTCGAACCCAGTCGCACCACCCCGACCTGCCTGCGGCTGCGCAACTGTCCCTTCCATCCCCTCGCCGGCCGAGCGCCCGAACTCGTCTGCGGCCTCAACCACGCCTTCCTGCAAGGGCTGCTCACGGGCCTGCGGGCGACTTCCGTCGACGCCCGGCTCGTCGCGCCCGCCGCAGGTGAGTGCTGTGTCGAACTCCGTCCGGGATCGCGTGATCGGTCAGCCCCCGGCGGCGGTGACCACGCCGTCGGTCACGAAACCGAGGGCGAGCCCGAGGAAGATCCCCCACGTCACGAGGACCTTGAGATCGGCCTTGCGGGCCACGGCGAGTAGCTCGATCACGACATAGAGGATGGAGCCCGCGGCGAGGCCGAGGAAGGCGATCGACATGCTCTCGTTGACCACGCTCCGGCCGACCAACGTGCCCAGGAAGGTCGGGCCGCCGCCGATCAGCCCGAGCAGCGCGAGCTGTCCCCAGGACGGGCGAGTGCCGGCGAGCGGGGCGACGATGCCGAATCCCTCGGTCGCGTTGTGCAGCCCGAAACCGATGACCAACAGCAGCGCCAGGCTGATCTGACCCTGCGCCGCCGAACTGCCGATGGCCAGGCCCTCCGCGAAGTTGTGCAGGCCGATCCCGACGGCGATGGTGAGCGCGAGGCGGCTCGCGGTGCTCGCCCAGGCGCGGGTGCGCAGTTCGCCCACCGACGCCGCGCCCGGACCCTGGGCGGATTCCCGCCGGACCCGCCGCGCCGTCGCCCGCTCGACCGAGAGCAGACCCAGCAGGCCGATGCCGAAGGTGACCAGGAGCAGGGCCCCGTTGCCGATCGCCACACCCGTTCCGCCGTTGCTCAGGCCGGAACCGATCGGCTCCCAGGCGTGTTCGAGTACGTCGACGAGCAGGAACACCAGGATGCCGATGGCGACCGCGTTGAGCATGGCCTTCAGCCGGGGTGCCGGAGAGCGCAAGCGTCCCACCGGGAGGCCCAGGTAGATGGTGAACCCGGCGATGGCACCGAGCAGGGCGATCTGGGCTGGCGACACGATGGCTCCCTGGTTGGCCTGTCATGGATACCCGACGACCGTAACTCAGGTAAGCCTCACCTCAAACAGGGTAGGGCAAGCTTATTGACGCCGGGGTCCGATTTCTCCGGATGAATCGGTTACGTGGGCGATTTCCGTTACTGGTGGTGACTTTCGCGCTTCAGTCGCGGAACGGCTTCGGTTCACGAGAGGTCATGTCGGAGCAGTAGGTGGGGTGGCCGACGGTGCCGGGAAACCCGACGGCGGCCCAGAACGCCCGCGCTTCGACCGTGTCCCGAAGGGCGGTGGTGGACCACCGGTAGCGGGCGGCAGGCGCCCGCGCGAGCGCGGCCGCGACCAGCACTCGGCCGTACCCCAGCCGCCGGTAGTTGACCGGCACGTCGTCGACCCTGATTCCGGTGAGCACGGCCCGGCGGCAGGGGCCGCAGGCCGCCAGGCTCACCTCGCCCACCGTTTGCCCGTTCAGCTGCAGTTCGATGCGCCCGATCCCGGCCCGCCGGGCGGGCGGGAACCTGACCAGGGTCAACCCGCGCTCCGGGGCGGCCTCCGCGGCCGGTTGCCGGGTGGGATCGAGCAGGCACCAGGTCGCGGTGTCGCCCAGCGCCGCGCAGACCCGGCAGGTGACGTCGGGCAGGTCGTAGAAGTGGGACCAGCCGCTCCCGGCGCCGCTGATCCTGAGGTGGTGCCCCCGGGGACACCGGTCCGGAATGCGGGCGCTACCGTCGCCGACCGCGGGGCGCACCGGCACCGCGTGCCCGAACTCGCCCTGCGCGCCGGACGTCCGTCTTCTATCGATCACATGTTCGATTGTAACCCGGGATCGACTCGGATTCGTGTTGCGCGGCTCGTCCCCATCGGAGGTGCGGTTGCGGTCTGAATCCTCCGGCCTCGACCGGGCCCGCCACCGGCGACACGCACTCACCGAACCATTCCCAGGATCACCGCCCACTCGCGCGTGAGCGTTGGTGTGGGCAGGGGCCGATCAGGTCGACACAGTCACCTGGCAACCTCGCGGGCCCGCGCCGCGATCACCCGTAGCAGTGGCAGCGCGACGAGCATGGCGAGGGTTGTGACCGCGACGGTCACCCACACCGGCCCGATGTATCCCACCCGGGTGGCGAGTGCGGCCGCTCCCAGGGCGGGACCGCCAGCGCTCGGCCCTTCCGATCCTCTGCCACGAGACCGGTCGCGATGCTGAGCGCGACGGCCAGGAAGCCGGCATTGGCCAGCGCAGCCACCACCCGAGCGGCAAAGAGGATCGCGAAGGTCGGGGTGACCGCGCCGACGACGTGAAACAGCGCGAAGAGGACAACGCGGCCGAGGAGCGTGGCGCGAGCCTGCCACCGGCGTGCGAGGGCGGCCATTACGGGTGCGCCGATGATCATCCCGGCCGCGAAGGCCGAGGTCGGCAGGCCGGCGGCCCCGACGGAGACGCCGAGATCGGCTGCGATCTCCGGCACCAGGCCGGCCGGCATGAATTCCGAGGTGCCCATGGCGAAGACAGCCAGGGCGAGCAGGTAGAGCGCGAGCGGCATCGAAGACTCCGAGGCGAGAGAACGAACACGGAAGGCGTCTCGTCACCACGGCCAGCACCCAGGGATGCCCGAGCGACCGCCCGCGCGGGACAGCGCGCAGCGGGCTCGAGAACTCAGTGGTTCAGGGGCTGACGGTGTGACCGAAAGCCCCCACGGTGGATGCCTCAGGGCTCGACACGACTCGCACACTACTCACACTCGCCTGGCCCTACGCGATCGGATTCTTGCCGATCCGCGTCGTCAACCTCTCGACCTGCGACGGCAAGGTGTCTCTTGTGGAGAGACGACCGGCGGAATCCCCCGTATCTCTCGTTTCCGGGCGCTCCGATTCACGCCGGGTGAGCACCGAGGGGCCGTTCTCGGTGATGGCGACCGTGTGCTCGGAGTGGGCGGTGCGTGAGCCGTCGGCCGACCGGATGGTCCAGCCGTCGGCGTCGTAGACGATCCGGTCGGTCGTGCGGGCGAACCAGGGTTCGAGTGCGAGGGTCAGGCCCGGTCGGAGCGCCAGGCCGCGCCCTGCCCGGCCCTTGTTCGAAACGTGGGGCTCCTGGTGCATGGTGCGGCCGAGGCCGTGGCCACCGAATTCGGTGTTGACCGGATAGCCGTATTCGCTGGCCACCGCCCAGATCGCCGCCGAGATGTCACCCAGGCGATTGCCCGGACGTGCCACCTCGATCGCCGCCTCCAGCGCCTGCTCGGTCGCGCGGATGATCCGCAGGTCCTCCTCGGCGGCCGTCCCGACGACGACCGTGCGCGCCGAGTCGGCCACCCAGCCGTCGATGCTGACCGCGAGGTCCGCGCTGAGCACGTCCCCGTCGCGCAACGTGTAGTCGTGGGGCAAGCCGTGCAGGACGGCGTCGTTGACCGACAGGCAGATGACGTTGCGGAACGGGCCCCTGCCGAAGGACGGCGCATAGTCCCAGTAGCACGACTCCGCCCCGCGCCGTTTGATCATGCCGCGCACGTGGTGCTCCAGGTCCAAGAGGTTCACGCCCACGTCGGCAAGCCGGCCGACCTCGGAGAGCGCCTCGGCGACGAACCGACCAGCCACGTGCATGCGTTGGATCTCCGCAGGCGTCTTCAGTTCAATCACGAATACCTCGTGTCACGGAGTGTTGGTATAGTTATACCGGAACTTTACCATTTGCCGGTATAATAATACCAGTCCTATTCTGGGGGCATGGTCCGCCAACCGCTCACACCTGAGCAGATCGAAGCCGGCAGGCGTCTCGGCGCGCTGTTGCGCCAGGCGCGAGCGGGACGCGATCTGGTGGAAGTCGCGCACGCGGCGGGCATCTCGCCGGAAACTCTGCGCAAGATCGAGACCGGACGACTGCCCTCTCCGGGATTCGGCACGATCATCTGTCTCGGCGAGGCGCTCGACCTGCCGGTGCAGGAGTTGGCGGCCACCTGGCGCGGCAGCGACCTACCGTGGGAAGCCGCCTCGTAGCCGCTCCATCCACCGCCGTGGTCCGGGGTGGAGCGGGCTGCGATCGCACGGTGATCAGCACGGTCCTCTGGCGTCACGGGGTTTGGGGAGGGGGCCGCGCCCTGCCGCGTTGGACGGCGCTGACCACGACGCGCAGAACCACGCCGAGCACCAGCAGGTCGCCGACCATCTGGATGATCACGAGCACCCTGGCGACCTGCGTCACGGCCGTGATGTCGCCGAAGCCGACGGTGGCGAAGACGGTGACCACGAAGTAGAGGGAATCGGTGCGGGTGAGCGGCGTGGTGAAGCTGTTCGGGATGTTGTGTTCCACGATGTAATACGTGTAGGCGAAGATCAGGAGGAATAGCGGGATGATGATGGCGAGCGCCTGGACGCCCTGAAGCGCCGGGTAGGGCGAGCGCACGATCACGCGGACCTCCCAGACGACCAGCGCCACCACCACCACGAAGCCGATGGCCAGTTCGACGACGGTCACGGCGCTCATCCGCTGGTCGACCGGCAGGAGGTAGTAGGCCACGATCTGCACGGCGATGGTCACCATCGGGCGGATCACCGCCAGCAGCAGGAACCGTCCACGCCGGACCCGCCCGAGTTCGCGCGGGGTCGGTGGCGGGGGTGTCGTATCAGCCATCGACCGTTCTCACCCCGCAAGCCTCGAAGCCGCGCCGGCACCCGGCACCACCCACCCCGGGTGAACACCCCGGCCGTGTCCCCTCCTCCGGTCGCCGTGTCCTCCGGTGCGGTCGCCGTGTCCCCTCTTCCGGTCGTCGAGATCTCCGGTCCGGTCGCCGGGTTCTCGGTTCCCGCCGGCGAGTCGCCTGCTCCGGTCGTGGGTCACCTGTGCGGGGCGCGCGGGTGCGGCAGGGTTGCCGATTCACCGGCCGCGGCGGAGACTCCTGGCATGGGCCGAGAGGTTCGGATGGCCTTGCGTGTCGAAGGAATCGTGCAGGGCGTGGGGTTTCGGCCTTTCGTGCACGGGCTCGCGACCCGCCTCGGGTTGGCCGGGTATGTCGGGAACGACGCCGCGGGCGTGTTCGCCGAGATCGAGGGCGATCCCGAAACGGTCGCGGATTTCCTGAGTGCGCTGGGCGAGCAGGCGCCACCGCTGGCCACGGTCGACCGAGTCACCGTGGAACCCCGTCCATGCCAGGGCACCGCCGGGTTCGACATCGTCGCCAGCCCCCGGGGTGGAGCGGCGAGCACACTCATCTCCGCCGACTCGGCCACCTGCGACGACTGCCTCGCCGAACTGGCCGACCCCGCCGACCGGCGCTACCGGTACCCGTTCATCAACTGCACCCAGTGCGGTCCGCGGTTCACCATCGTGCGCGGTGTGCCCTACGACCGTCCTTTGACGACGATGGCGGCCTTCGCGATGTGCGCCGAGTGTGCGCGCGAGTACCACGATCCCGCCGATCGCCGCTTCCACGCGCAGCCGGTGTGCTGCCCCGCCTGCGGTCCGGCACTCGAACTCCGGCGGGACGGGAAACCGGTTCCCGGCGACCCCATATCGTCCACTGTGGATTTGTTGCGGACCGGGGCCATTGTGGCGATCAAGGGACTGGGTGGTTACCACCTCGCCGTCGATGCCCGCGACGACGAGGCCGCGACCAGGCTGCGCAGCCGGAAGCATCGGGAGGACAAGCCTTTCGCGGTGATGGTGCCCGACCTCGGCCACGCCCGCGATCTGTGCGAAGTGGACGATCTGGCGGCCACGCTGCTCACCAGCCGTCGCCGGCCCATCGTGTTGCTGCCGCGTGGGCGCCGGGCCGTCGCCGAAGCCGTGGCGCCAGGGAACCGGCAGCTCGGGGTGATGCTTCCCTACACCCCACTGCACCATCTCCTGCTCGGCGCCGTTGCCGGTCCCGTCGTGCTGACCAGCGGGAACGTCTCCGATGAACCCATTGTGTACCGCGATGACGAAGTCGAGGACCGCCTCGGCGGGATCGCGGACGCGTTTCTCACGCACGATCGCGCCATCCACATTCGCACGGACGATTCCGTGGTACGCCCCTTCGGTGGCCGGGAACAGCTTCAGCGCCGTTCCCGCGGTTACGTGCCCGAGCCGGTCATCACCGCGACCGGGTTCCCGGACCACATCCTCGCCTGTGGCGCCGAACTCAAGAACACCTTCTGCCTGGCCAAGGACCGGCACGCGTTCGTGTCCCACCACATCGGTGATCTCGAAAACTACGAGACATTGCGCTCGTTCACCGAGGGGATCGAGCATTTCCAGCGCTTGTTCGATATCCGGCCACGGATCGTCGCGCATGATCTGCACCCCGAGTACCTGTCCACGAAGTACGCGCTGGAGCGCGACGAGCTCGCCGCGGTCGGGGTCCAGCACCACCATGCCCATATCGCCGCCTGCCTCGCCGACAACGGGGAATCCGGACCGGTGCTCGGAGTGGCGTTCGACGGGCTCGGCTACGGCAGTGACGCGACGCTCTGGGGCGGTGAGTTCCTGCTGGCCGATCTCGTCGGGTTCGAGCGCTTGGCCCATCTCGCCCCGGTGCCGATGCCCGGCGGCACCGCGGCGATCAAGCAACCCTGGCGGATGGCCGCGGCCTATCTGGACGCGACCTTCGGTGCCGAGGTCCCCGAGACGTTCGCGAACCGTCCACAGTGGCAGAACGTCGTTTCCCTGGCGCGAAGCGGTGTCCATGCGCCTCTCACGTCCAGCGCGGGCAGGCTGTTCGACGCGGTCGCCGCCATCGTCGGCATCCGTGACACCGTGAACTACGAGGGACAGGCCGCGATCGAGCTGGAACAACGCGCTGACCCGACCGAAACCGGCTGTTACCGAGCCGGCCTGACCGGCACCGATCCGGTCCTGATCGCCGGCACCGAACTCATTCGCTCCACTGTGGACGATCTGCGGCGCGGAGTTCCGACGCCGGTGATCGCCGCCCGATTCCACAACGGAATCGCGGACGTGATCATCCGGACCTGTGGCGTGCTCCGGAAGTCGACCGGGATCGGCACCGTCGCGCTTTCCGGTGGGGTGTTCCAGAACCTCCTGTTGCTCCGCCGGACGGTGCAGGGGTTGGCCGCGTGTGGTTTCCGGGTCCTGACCCACTCCCGGGTGCCGACCAACGACGGCGGCGTGAGCCTCGGACAAGCCGTCGTCGCGGCCACGCGCTGCTGAGAACCTCCGGGTGCGGGCAGGGATGGTCGTCGCGGCGAGTGGCGGCGTTCAGGTGTCGATGCCCTAGCCGTGGACCCGGGTGGCCAGCGCCCGCGCGGTGGGCAGGATGTCGTCGTCCGCGGACAGCACCTGGATGGCGACCTGGGTCGCGCCGGCCGCCAAATGGGCGTGCAGCCCCGCGGCGACCGCGTCCGCGTCGCCGTGCACGGCGAGTGCATCCACGAGCCGGTCACTCCCGGGAAAGGTCACGTCGTCGGAATCAAAGCCGATCCGGCGCAGATTGGTAACGTAGTTCGACAGCCGCAAGTAGGGGCCGACACGCTCGCGGCCGAGTTCGCGTGCCCGTTCGGGGTTGTCGTCGAGCACGACCTTCTGCTCGGCCACCAGCAGGGCCTCGGGGCCGAGTTTCGCGCGCGCCCCGCGGGTGTGGTCCGGAGTGGCGAGGTAAGGCAGCGCGCCGGCCGTGCGGGTGCGGGCCAGTTCCAGCACGCGCGGCCCGAGCGCGGCCAACGCCCGCCGCCGCACCGGCACTCCGCCCTGGTCGAGTTCGTCGAGGTAGTCCGCCAGCGCGTCGTAGGGTTTCCGGTAGTCCGTGTCGTTTTCCCGGTGTCCCGCACCGATTCCGAGCACGAACCGCCCCGGGTATTTGGCTTCCAGCCGGTGGAACGACTCGGCCACCGGCTTGGCCGCCGCCGTCCACACGTTGACGATGCTGGTGCCGACGACGAGCCGCTCGGTGGCGTCCAACAGCGGATCGACCACGTCGAGCTCAGCGGCGGGGGAAGCGCCGAGCCAGATCGCCGAGTACCCGAGCCGTTCCAGTTCGCTCGCGGCCTCCGGACTGACATTCGAGCGATGCGCCCAGATCCCGATCCCGCCCAGATTGTTGATCGTCATGCCGGCAGAACTCCGCCGTCGCCCACACTATTCCCGCGGCGAGGATCGGGTCACCTGCGCTTCTGGCCAGCCGAACCGCCGGCCGAACCGTGCGCCGGTCCCGCGAAATGCGGACGGTGCTCGCGGAGCCAGGAGTACCAGTCCGTCAGACCCGTGCCACGGGTGGCCGAAAGCCGGACGACCTCGACGTCGGGGTTGACGCGACGCGCGTCCCGGAGGAACGCGGCGATGTCGAAGTCGAGGTAGGGCAGCAGATCGACCTTGTTCAGCAGCACCAGATCGGCGCTGGCGAACATATGGGGATACTTGCGGGGCTTGTCCTGTCCTTCGGTGACCGACAGGATGACCACCCGCTGTTCTTCCCCGAGATCGAACAGCGCCGGACAGACCAGGTTGCCGACGTTCTCGATGAACAGCACGCTGCCCGGCGCTGGTTCGACGGTGTGCACCGCGCGGTCGAGCATGGCCGCGTCGAGGTGGCAGCCCGCGCCGGTGTTGATCTGCACGACCGGCGCGCCGGCGGCCTTGATCCGTTCGGCGTCCAGCATGGTTTCCTGGTCGCCCTCGATCACCGCCATCGGCAGGTCGGCCTCCCGGGCGGTGCGTTCCAGCAAAGTGGTCTTTCCGGCGCCGGGCGAACTCATCAGGTTCACCGCCAGCACGCCACGTTCGGTCAGCCACCGCCGGTTGTGCTCGGCGAGCAGGTCGTTCTTGGCGAGCACGTCCTGTTCCAGCGACACGCGGTGCCCGTGTTCATGCCCGTGCTCATGTTCATGTTGCTCGTGCTCGTGCTGGTGGCCCGGTTCCGCGATGACCGCGCCGTCACCGGAGCATCCGCAGGTCTGGCACATCTAGTTCACCTCCACCGACATGATCCGCAGCTGCCGCCCCGCGGTGATCTCGACATTCGCGCTGCCGCACGGGCACAGCGGGATCGGGTCGTCGAGCCGGAACTCCGCGGCGCAGTCGCGGCAGCGCGCCCGCCCCTCCGGCTCGTCGATCTCCAGCCACGCGCCTTCCAGGGTGGTGCCGGTGCAGACCACGTCGAAGCAGAACCGCACCGCGTCCGGGACCACTCCGGACAGTTTGCCGATCTCCAGGCAGACGCCGAGGACCGTCGCGTCGCCCATGCGTTCGGTGATGGCATCGACGACGCTCTGCGTGACCGACAGCTCGTGCACGGCTAGCAGATCCGGGGTAACGGGTCGCCGACCAGCAGGTCGACGATGCGGGTCCCACCGAACGTCGTGTTCAACAGGACGATCCCCGGCGGGTCCTCGGCGACCCGCCCGATGATCGCGGACTGCTCGCCCAGGGGATGCGCCCGCAACGCGGCCAGCGCCCGCTCGGCGCAAGCGCCGTCGACGACGGCCACCAGGCGGCCTTCGCAGGCCACATACAGCGGGTCGATGCCCAGCAACTCGGAAGCGCCCCGCACCTCTTCCGCGACGGGCACCGCCTGTTCGTCCACGACCACGGCGACCTCGGCGGCCTTCGCCATTTCGTTGAGGATGGTGGCGACGCCACCACGGGTCGCGTCACGCAGCGCCCGCACCCCGGGCACCGCGAGCAACCCCGCGGCGAGCTCGTGGAGCGGCGCGGTGTCGGAGGTCAGGTCGGCGTCGATGTCGAGTTCGCCGCGGGCCAGCATGATGGTGATGCCGTGCTCGCCGATCGGCCCCGACACGAGGATCGCGTCGCCAGGGCGGACCGTCGCGACACCCAAGCCGGGATGTTCGACGACGCCGACACCGGCGGTGTTGATGTAACAACCGTCGGCCTTCCCGCGTTGCACGACTTTCGTGTCGCCGGTGACGATCGCGACCCCGGCCGCCTGGGCCGCCACGGCCATGGCGTCCACGATGCGGGTCAGGTCGGCGACCGGGAACCCTTCTTCCAGAATGAATCCGGCGCTCAGGTGCAGTGGCCGCGCACCGGAGACGGCGAGATCGTTCACGGTCCCGTTCACCGCGAGATCACCGATGTTGCCGCCCGGGAAGAACAGCGGCGACACCACGAACGAGTCCGTGGTCAGCGCCAGGCGCGCGGTGTCCGGTCCGGTGCCCACTGTGAACGCCGCGGCGTCTTCCAGCGGTTCCAGCATCGGGTTGCGGAAGGCCTCGAGGAAGATCGCTTCGATCAGGGTGTGCGTGGCCTTGCCGCCGGAGCCGTGGGAAAGGGTGATCCGTTCCTCCCGGACCTTCGGGCGGCGCCGCCGCGCCTTGTCGATGCGGTCGAGCACCTGCTGTTCACGCGTGCTCATGCTGACTCGCTTCCCGGACCCGGCTGCGGGTGAACCGGCCGAAGTTGTAATAGGCGGCGCAGGCGCCTTCCGGTGACACCATGCAGGTCCCGATCGGCGTCTCCGGTGTGCACGCGGTGCCGAACACCTTGCACTCCCACGGTTTGAGCACGCCCTTGAGCACCTCGCCGCACTGGCAGGCCTTCGGGTCGGCGACCCGGACACCGGGCACTTCGAAGATCCGTTCGGCGTCGAAGTCGGCGTAGGCGTCGCGCACCTTCATCGCCGAATGCGAGATGAATCCCAGCCCGCGCCATTCGAAGTACGGGCGCAGTTCCATCACCTGGCCGATCGCGCGCAGCGCGACCTCGTTTCCGTTCCAGGGCACCACGCGGGTGTACTGGTTCTCCACTTCGGAGCGTCCCCGCGCGAGCTGTTTCATCAGCAGGTAGATCGACTGCAGAATGTCGAGCGGCTCGAAACCGGCGACGACGACGGGCTTTCCGTAGTCCCGCGCGATGAATTCGTACGGGCGGCAGCCGATGACGGTCGACACGTGCCCGGGACCGATGAACCCGTCCAGCCGCAGATCCGGCGAGTCCAGAATGGCCTTGATGGCCGGCACGATCGTGACGTGGTTGCAGAAGATCGAGAAGTTGCGCAGGCCTTCCTGCGCCGCCCGCAGCACCGTCATGGCGGTGGAGGGGGCGGTGGTCTCGAACCCGATCGCCATGAACACGACCCGCAGATCGGGGTTCTGCCGGGCGATCTTGAGCGAGTCGAGCGGCGAGTAGACCATCCGGATGTTGGTTCCCTCGGCGTTGGAGTCGAAGAAGTTCCCGCCACTGCCCGGCACGCGCATCATGTCGCCGAAGGAGGTCATCAGCACGTCCGGGCGTCGGGCGATGTGGATGGCGTCGTCGACGCGGCCCATCGGGATGACGCAGACCGGGCAGCCCGGTCCGTGCACCAGGGTGATGTTCTCCGGGAGGTAGTCCTCCAGTCCGTGCTTGTAGATCGTGTGCGTGTGCCCGCCGCACACCTCCATGAACTTGTACTGCCGGCCCGGCTCGCACAGGCTGGTGATCTTCGCCGAAAGCGCGCGGGCCTTGTCGGCGTCACGGAACTCGTCGACGAATCGCATGGCACGCTCCTTTCGTCTCGCCCCGGGTGAATGCCGCCATTCCTCCGGCCTCCTAATCGATCCGGGAATCGCGCAGCGCGGCCAGCTCGTCCTCGTAGGCCTTGCCGATGCTCTCGAGGAACTCCAGCGCCGCCGCCGCTTCCTTTTCGTCTATTTTGGACAGTGCGAAACCGACGTGGATGAGGATCCACTCGCCGGGTGTCGGCGGGTCGTCGGAGAGCAGGCCGATGTTGATCGTCCGTTTGACGCCGCTGACCGCCACCTTCGCCAGATCCGGTCGTTCCTGGCTGATTTCGATGATCTCTCCGGGAATTCCTAGACACATGGCGGCCTCACATACGGCTGATCCGGACGTACCGCCGGACGTCGGGTGCGATGTTCTTGATGGTGAACGCGACCAGGCCGGCGAGGCACACGATCGCCAGTGCTCGGATCAACATGGCGTACCTTTCGTTCGGACGGGTGTGGACAGTGGGACCCCGGTGGGCTCCCGCGCGAGACGGGTGAGAAGTTCGACCGCTTTCGGCACGGCGGCCGCGATCGCGGTGGTCAGCCCGATTCCCTCGTCGAGGCGAGCGGGTTCGCACCCGAGGAGCAGCACCTTGCCCGGGTCGGCCCCCATCGCCCGCGCCAGGTGCAGCACGGCGTCCGGCTGCATGCCGTGCGCGTCGAGCGTGCTGGTGGGCCGACCGGTCTGGGTACCCGACTCGGCTTCGATGAGGTAGAGGGTGCCCGGTTCGCCGCCCTGGGAGACGGTGTCGACCAGGATCGTTTTCTCGTAGCCGTGCAGCAGTTCGTAGGCAAGGTGCAGCCCGCTGATGCCGTAGTCGGCCACCCGCACCCACGGCGGCACGCGATCCTCGCCCAGCCGGCGCACCACCTCGACGCCGAAGCCGTCGTCGCTGAGGAAGATGTTGCCGATCCCGGCGACCAGCACGCGCGGAGAACCGTTCATCGCGCCTCCCCAGCGGGCAGCGGCTCGACTTCGTCGGGCGCGAAGTAGCGGTAGCGTCCGTGGGCGTGCTGGAGTTGCGCGGCCGGATCCTCGTCCACGGTGACCGCCAGGTGCCGGTTTCCGTCCACATCGGACAGTACGGCCCGGACGGTGGCGATGCGGCCGGTGAGGAACATGTCCTGCGCGTCGGTGCGCCGGTGCCCGGGCCGCAGCCGCACGCGCGAGCCCGCGGCCAGTGCCACCCCGGAGACCACCACGGTGTCGGTCTCGGGAGACACGCTCTCCTCGGCGGCCGGATCCCACCACGGCACGCCCCGGTTCCCGAAGATCCCGTCCTCCTCCGGCGGTGAAGCCGGACCGGTGACCGAGCGCAGATAACGGATCGTGCCGTGCAGCCGTTCCAGCAGTTCGGGCGGCATCGCATCGACCCGGTCGACGACGGCCTTCGCCCGTTCGTCGGTCGCCCTGGCCTCACGCTTTTCCGCATCGGTCAGCGCCATCGTGCGCAGGGTGAGGATCTCGTCGATTTCGGTGCCGTCGAACAGCTCTCCGGCGCTTTCCGCCGCGATGGCCGGGTGGTCGTAGAGGATGATCGGCGAGGCGAGCATCGCGTTGTCGTTCTCACCGATCAGCACCGGCCACATCCGTTCGTTGCGGCACTCTTCGGTGGCCGGGCGTGCCCATTCGGGAGGGTCGGTCAAGGACATGAACCGGCCGGAGTTCACCGCGAGCACGACGTGCGCGGCCAACAGCGCGTGGCGCAGAACGATCTGACGTGGGCAGTCCTGCTCGAACCACTGCGTGGTGTTGACGACCTCGACCCGCAGCCGCAGTCCCCCGTACGGGCCCGCCAGCGGCTCCGCCTTCAACCGCAGTTCTCCCGACACCGGCCAGGTGCGCCGCACCAGCCTGCCTGCCCTGCCCAGCCGTTCCGCCCGTTCCTCGCCGCCGACGACGTACGGGACGGTGTTCCGCTGCGCGATCAGTTCGGGCACCGGCAGCACCACGTCGACCTCACGCTCGACCGCCTCGTCCCAGGTGGTGTACTCGGCACCGTCGACGTTGAGTACCTCCACCGGTCGATAGCCGTCGCGCGTGCGCTCCTCGGCGCTGCGGTGCTGCGCCTGCAGGAAGCGGAGCTTGAGGTGGCACACGGCGTGTGGACCGGGCTCCAGCAGGCACTCGAAGAAGGCGTCGCTGTGCTCACCGGCGTGCGGCGAGGCGACCGCCGGGGGCATCAGCACCCCGAACTGCCACCGCAGCTGGTTCTTCGCCGCCGAGGCCCGGTACGGGTAGAGCAGGTAGCCCTCGTACAGCACGGCATCGCCGATCGCCTTGGCCTGGTCGAACTCGGTGCTCATGGCTGAGTCCCCGCCGTCTTGCCCGCCGTCTTGCCCGCCGTCCTGCCCGCTGCCTGCCCCGACGCTTCGCTCGCCGCGGCGAGGAGCTTTTCCATCGCCGCGTCCCAGGTCGGGATCGCGTGCCGGCCCTTGTACCGCAGCAGCGCGTCCACGGTCTCGCGGTGGAGCCGGATCCACGCCGAGGACGGGAAGTAGCGGTCCATCAGCTCCCGCCACACCGTCACCGGCATCCGATAGCCGGCCTCGGCGTGCCAGGGCACCTGCTCGACCCAGAATCCCTGCCCGCCCTTGGCGAAAACGGTGCCGGAGAACAACAAGGTCAGGGGGACCACGCCGTCGGCGAGGGCGTGGAAGTACTTGCCGGCCGCCACCTCCAGGTCGTAGGTGCACGGCACCGGCAGCTCCACCTCGCACGACCCGGTGAAGCCCGGCACCATCACCGACTCGGTCGCGAACTGGAACGGCCGCAGCGTCTCGCCCCACCGGGACGGTTCGCCGAACAGCGACGAAAGCAGCTCCGATTCCCGTTCGTCGTAGCGGCGGCGCTGCGGTTCGATCCGGATCTGCACCCGCAGTGCGATCGCGTGGATCGGCGTTTTGCTTGCATCCGCCACGCGCAACCGGAAGGTGAGCGTGGGCGCGGCGGCGAAGCGCAGCGGTCGCACCTCGAGGCAGTCGAAGCTCAGGTCAGGCATCGCCGGCCCCGATCCGCGTGCTGCGTTCGCGCAACGCCGAGAAGAACCCGTCGATCGC
>DASSAD010000210.1:0-13282 GCA_035685725.1 Amycolatopsis sp.
CCAGCGTGCCCCGGTCGGGCGATAGCCGGTGCCGGGTCCGGCATAGTCGTTGGCGTCGTTGACCGCCGACAACGTGGTCAGCTCGGGGGTCAGGATCGCCGAGGTGTGCAGCAGGTCGCCGGACACCCGGTGCCGCAGCACGCCGAGCAGGGTTTCGGCGATGTCGGAGAACCCGCCGGCCTCCAGCCCCTTGACGATGTCCAGGCCGGTGATGCCGCGGTCCATGACCGACTGGGCACCCTTGAGGTCCTCCAGGACATCCCGGAAGGGCAGATCCTCGCTGCCGTGCGCGTAGGTGACGGCCTCGATCTCCCGGTCCGTGATGGGCGGCAGGCCCAGATAGTCGAACACGCCCTGCAGGGCGCGGGCCGCCCGGCCGCGCGCGGCCAGGATCTCCGCCTCGGGCACGTGCCGCAACGCACCGTCGACCTGGAGATCACGCTGGATGACGTTCCAGTCGTCGTAGTCCTCCGGGTCCAGATTGGAGCCGGCGAACATGTTGTCGTAGTTGGGCACCCCGGAATAGCCCGAGCAGACGAAGTCGGTGCCGGGCAGCAACTGGGGCAGCAGCCGCGCGGTGCGGCGCATGTCCGAGTGCGAAAAGGACTGGTCGTTGCCGGAAGCGCATTCCAGGTCGACGGTGCTGGCGATGAGGTTTTCGGCGAGCACCGCCCTGATCCCGGCCGGGACGGCACCGGGCACCCCGATGCAGCTGATCGAGCCGTTCTGCAGGCCCTGCACCCCGGCCCCCTTGGTCACCAGGATGCACCGGATCTCCAGGTACAGCATGGACTTTCCCTCGGCGTTGCCCATCTGCACCTCCGAACCGGTGCCGGAGGTGAACCGCATCTTGATGCCCCGCGAGGCGTAGGCGGAGGCCAGGAACGCCTTGGACCACGGCGTGTCGTCGCCGTCGCAGAACACCGGTTCCGTGCCATACACCGAAATCGTCTCGGCGTAGCCGGTGATGCCACGCATGCCCAGTTCGAGTTCGGTGGCCTCCTCCAGCGCGCACTGGGTGAGCACCCCCGGCTTGCCGGTCTGGGCCCCGACCTGGAGGGCGATCGCGACGAGCGGGGCATAGCGGACGACACCCAGAGTGGTTTCCAGTTCCCGGAATCCGCGCAGCGCCGCCTCGGCGGCGTCCGCGGCGACCTGCACCGGATTGTCCCGCGCGCTGGTGGAATGCGCCTGGTTGGCCGGTGTGCGGCGGGCGCGCATCTTCTGCAGCGCCATCATCATCTCCACCACGTTCATGGTCTTGACGACTTCCAGCAGCTTCGCCGGGGTCAGCCCGCGGGACACCGCGAGCACCTCGTCGCGGGAGACCTGCGGATTCACCAGCAGGTGCGCGATTTCCACCGCCGACCGTGCCATGGCCGCGGGCGCGGCGGCGACGTCGATGCTGTGGTCGGCGATGAACTGGTCGAGGAAGTCGAACTCGGCCCGTGGCCTGCCGTCCATCTCCACGATGACGCCGTCGGAGACCCGCAGGCTGGGTTCGGGGTCGTAGGGGCTGTCCATCGCGACCATGCCGACCTCGGGCCATTCCTCCACGAAGCCGTCGAGGTTGACCGGCCGGTTCTCCAGAATCTCGGTGCGCTTGGACCGGCGGGGCGGAACCGGCTGCCCGTCGGCGGCCGCGCTCATCGTGGTCATCTGCGGTTTCCCTTCCTACGGCGAGGTCCTGCCGGTGGCTGACGAGTCGGATGTGTCCCGCCCACCACCTCAGGGAGCCAGGATGTCGCGGCGCTCGTAGACGGCGGCGGCCTCACGCACCAGGCCCGCGCACAGCGTCGCGGCGTAGTCGCGCTCCAGTTCCGCCGCGATGTCCAGCAGTTGCTGCTTGGTGGCGGCGCGGGGCCGCAGGGCGTTGTAGATGGCCAGCACCTTTTCGTCCGGCAGCGCGGTGAGTTCGGCGGCCCGGCGGAAGTTCTGGCCGACCTGCGGGCGGTCGGCCGATTCGGCGATCTGCGCCTGCAACCGCAGGGTGTCGCCGGTGATGCGCAGGTCCTCGGCGGTGACCTCACCGGCGAGCACGGCCGCCATGGTGATCTCGTCGAGGGTCTTTCCGGTGGGAGTGCGCAACAGCTCCGGCCGCCGGGTGGCCAGCGGGTAGTCGTGCCGGGGGTCCAGGTCGTTCGCCGTCATGTCCGCCTCCGCCTCGTCAGCCAACCAATGAACAGAAATCCCCGCCGTCGTTTCCGGTGATCGCTGATCGGATTTTCGACCAGGTGCCGGGAAACGGTAAGCGGGGCGACGTTGCAGTCACGTTGCAGCCGGTGCCCCGGTTCGGGCGTTCACCCGTCCTCGGCCAGCAGCCAGGCCAGCCGCGCGGCGGCGACCGGCTGCCGCGCGTCGTGGGCGGGCAGTTCCGCGGCGAGCCGCTCGAAGACCTCGATGTCCTCGTTGCCCGGTTCACCCTGGCCGAAGGTCCACAGTGCCTCGAGATCGCGGTGTTCCAGCACCGCCGAGCGCAGCGCGATGATCAGCTGGTCGCGTTCGGCCCGGACGGTCGGCGACTCCGATCTCGCCAGCAACGGCGCGTGGTGCACGGTCGCCGCGGCGCGCACCTTGCCCGAGCGCACCGCTTCCCGCGCGGTGAGGAAGTCCGCCTCGACCCGGGCCCGCAACCGGTACGGGCGAGTGACCAATGTGGACTCGCCGAGTTGCGCGCGCAGCCGGTGGATCTCCGCGCGCACCGTCGTGGGATTGCCGCTGTCGCCGTAGAGGTGCACCGCCATCTGTTCGGCGGTGAGGCCTTCCGGGTGCAACGCGAGCACGGCCAGCAGTTCCGCGCGCCGCAGCGTCAGCGGTAGTTCCCGGCCGTCGAGCACCGCGCGGGGCCGGCCGCCCAGGAACGACAGGGACAGCGTCGGCCGCCGGGCCGGCGTCGCGGCCGTGTGGGGCAGCCGGAGCAGGTAGCCGTCCAACAGCGGTTCGACCAGCGCCTCGCGGCCGTCGTCGAGTGCGACCCGGTCGGCTCCGGGCCGCAACCGCACCCGGCCGGGCCACCGGCCGGGTGGCTGCGCGGCGATCACTCGGCCGGTCGAGGTGAGCAGCGCGCCGGGTTCCCCCCGCAAACCCGTCAGATGCGGCATGTTCCGCTCGCGCAGCTCGTCGTCGCGCGCCGTGATCAGGCCGCGCAGGTGGTTTTCGGCCAGCTGGGCGGCCGCGCCGACGAGCGAGACCACCGCGGGATGCAGCGTGTCGAGGCGGCCGCTGATGTCCAGCACGCCCAGCACCCGGCCGGTGTCGGGATCGTGGATCGGCGCGGCGGCACAGGTCCACCCGTGATAGGTGCGGACCAGGTGTTCCGCGGAATAGATCTGCACCGGGGCGCCGAGGGCCAGCGCGGTGCCCATGGCGTTGGTGCCGATCGCGTCCTCGGCCCACCGGGTGCCCTCGCACAGGCCGACCGGGTCCGCGCGCAGACAGACCGCGGGCGGCCCCTCCCGCCACAGGATGGCGCCGTCCGCGTCGGTGACGATCATGATGTGCTGCGCCTCGTCCGCGATGCTGACCAGCAGCTCGCGCAGCAGCGGAAGCACGGCCTGCAGCGGATGCACGGCACGCACCTCGACCACTTCGTCCGGTTCGTACACCACGGGTGGACGGTCCTCCTCCGGGTCCACCCGCGCGGCCAGGGATCGGCGCCAGGACTGGGAAATCACCTCGCGCGGCGAGGCGGGTGGCCGTTCGCCGCTGAGGACGGCGTCTCGCACCTGTTGCAACAAATGGAACTGCCTGACCGGATTCGAGGACAGAGGCATGGCCGTCGCCGCGTCGGCGGATGTGAGCTGCATAGGCACTCCCCGGCAACGTTGACGCAGGATGGGCGAACGGACACCGTCCACTGGCCCAGTTCGTCTCAGCATGCCTCAGCGTCGATACCGGGGCAAGCATGCCGATGTGCCACCGCGGCCCGGCTTTTCACGCCGTGCAACGTCGCTGCAACCGTGCCGCGGCTAGCTTCGCGTCCACAGCGAGGGATGCGAAGCGAGGGACACAAAAGCGAGGAGGCCGACGATGACGCGGTACGCAGCTCCCGGCGAGACGGGCAGCGTGGTGAGCTATCAGGCCCGCTACGACCACTTCATCGGCGGCGAGTACGTGCCGCCGGTGAAGGGCGGGTACTTCGAGAATCCGACACCGATCACGGGCAAGACGTTCACCGAGGTCGCCCGCGGCACCGCGGAGGACGTGGACCGCGCGGTCACCGCGGCCGAGGGCGCGGCGGGGGCGTGGGGCCGCACCTCGGCCGCCGAGCGCGCCGCCGTGCTCACCCGGATCGCCGACCGCATGGAACAGAACCTCGAAGCGCTCGCGGTGGCCGAATCCTGGGAGAACGGCAAACCGGTGCGCGAGACGCTGGCCGCGGACCTCCCGCTGGCCATCGACCACTTCCGCTATTTCGCGGGCGCGCTGCGCGCCCAGGAAGGCGCCATCTCCCAGATCGACGCGGACACGGTGGCCTACCACTTCCACGAACCGCTCGGGGTGGTCGGCCAGATCATCCCGTGGAACTTCCCGATCCTGATGGCCACCTGGAAGCTAGCCCCGGCGCTGGCCGCGGGCAACACGGTGGTGCTCAAGCCCGCGGAACAGACGCCCGCCTCGATCCACGTGCTGCTCGGCCTGATCGCCGATCTGCTCCCGGCGGGAGTGCTCAACGTGGTCAACGGATTCGGTGTGGAGGCGGGCAAACCGCTCGCCCAGCACCCGCGGATCCGCAAGGTCGCCTTCACCGGCGAAACCACCACCGGCCGGCTGATCATGCAGTACGCCAGCGAAAACATCATCCCGGTCACGCTGGAACTGGGCGGCAAGAGCCCGAACATCTTCTTCGCCGACGTGGCCGCGGCCAACGACGCCTTCTACGACAAGGCACAAGAAGGCTTCGCCATGTTCGCGCTCAACCAGGGCGAGGTGTGCACCTGCCCGTCCCGCGCGCTGATCCAGTCGTCGATCTACGAGCGGTTCGTCGGCGACGCGGTGAGCCGGGTCGAGCGGATCAAGCAGGGACATCCGCTGGACACCGGGACGATGATCGGCGCGCAGGCGTCCAACGACCAGTTCGAGAAGATCCTGTCCTATATCGACATCGGCAGGCAGGAGGGCGCGAAGGTGCTCACCGGCGGCGTGCCCGCCGACCTCGGCGGCGAGCTTTCCGGCGGCTACTACGTGCAGCCGACGGTGTTCGAGGGCGACAACAAGATGCGGATCTTCCAGGAGGAGATCTTCGGGCCGGTGGTCTCGGTGACGAGGTTCGACGACTACGACGACGCGATCAAGACCGCCAACGACACGCTCTACGGCCTGGGCGCCGGGGTGTGGAGCCGCGACGGCGGCACGGCGTACCGGGCCGGACGCGACATCCAGGCCGGTCGGGTGTGGACCAACTGCTATCACGCCTACCCCGCGCACGCGGCCTTCGGCGGCTACAAGCAGTCCGGCATCGGCCGCGAGACGCACAAGATGATGCTGGACCACTACCAGCAGACGAAGAACCTTCTGGTGTCCTACTCCCCCGACGCCCAGGGTTTCTTCTGATCGGACCGGCGGGCGTGGCCGGTGTGCGGCGATCGGCGCCACCGGCCGCGCCCCCGCGAGCGAGAAGGGCTGCGACGATGTCGCGAGTGGACCTCACCGAGGCGGCCGCCGGCCTGCTGCGCAGGCTGACCGACCAGCACGGGCCGTTGATGTTCCACCAGTCCGGCGGCTGCTGCGACGGCAGTGCCCCGATGTGCTATCCGGCCGGGGAATTCCGCACCGGCCGCTCCGATGTCGCGTTGGGACAGTTGCGGGTGGACGGAGTCGCCGAGCCGATTCCGGTGTGGATGTCCCAGGCACAGTTCGAGTACTGGCGGCACACCCACCTCACCATCGACGTGGTGTCCGGGCGGGGCAGCGGGTTTTCCCTCGAAGCGCCCGAAGGCGTGCGCTTCCTGATCCGGTCCCGGCTGCTCACCGACGCCGAACTCGCCGAGCTCGCCGACGGCTGATCCGTCGCCCAGACCAGGCAGCCGAGCGTGATCCCGCCGACGGTGGCGAGGCCGGCGCGCCGCCCGGCCAGCACTGTGTGCCGCAGGACGAGGCTCCATCCGACCCGATGTGCCCGCTCGAGCCGCCCGCTCGAGCCGCAGAGTCCCTTCGGCTGACCCGGGCGCCCGGTTCAGCGTGGCCGCGACCCGGACTTCCGCCGCGCGGCCGGTCCACCGGCGCTCGCCGCGTGCAGGTGTCCTTCGACGACGATCCGGGCCGCCTCGGTGGACTTCCGGATGACCGTGCTCACAGCGGACCGGCCGCCGCGGGCGCGGGTCAGGGCCGGGCGAGCCGGGAGACCGCCAGGAACAGGCACGATGCGGCCAGCACGGCCGGCAGGCCGAGCGCGGTCACCCGGTGTGCCCTGGTGTCGGCGCGGGCCGAGCGCGGGCGATGCGGCAGGTAGACGACCGGCACGAACGAGCCCACCGGCGGCCCCAGCACGGCCGGGACAGCGGGGCTGACCGAAATCCGGCCCGGCGAACAGGAGGCATGAAGTTGACCGCACGTTAACAGCCGTTTGGTCCAGCCCACCCCATCTCGGCGAAACGGGCTCAGGCGGTCGCGAACGGGCCGTCCGAGCCGAAGGCCAGTTTCGCGAAGCGTTCACCGATGCGGAGATGCGCGGCGGCGTCCGGGTGAAGCTGGTCAGGCAACGGCAGCTCGGCGAAATCCGCAGCTCCGTAGAGCGCGCGTCCGTCGAGGTAGTGCAGGGTGGGATCGGCGGCCGCCCGGATGGCGGTGATCCGGGCCAGTTCGTCCCGGATGACGGTGAGCGTCAGTTTCCCGACGGCGCGCTCGGCGGGGTCGCCCGTGGCCCGGAACCGCCGGTTCCCGGCGCGAAGCGCGGCGGAATCCAGGGCGGCGGGACCGGGGGTGTCCTCGTGAATGGGACAGTAGAGCGGAGATACGACCAGCAGCGGTGTGGCCGGGTGCCCCTCGCGGATCGTGTCGAGGAAACCGTGGACGGCCGGGGTGAACGCGCGCAGGCGCATCAGGTCGGCGTTGACCAGGTTGATGCCGATCTTGACGCTGATCAGGTCCGCGGGACTGTCGCGCAGGGTGCGCGCGGTGAACGGGTCGAGCAGAGCGCCGCCGCCGAAGCCCAGATTGATCAGCTCCACGTCGCCGCGGGAGGCGGCCACCGCCGGCCAGGTCGTGGTGGGGCTCGCGGCGTCGGAACCGTGGCTGATCGAACTGCCGTGGTGCAGCCAGATCCGGCGGCCCCGATCCGGCACGGCCTCGACGGGGGCGTCGGTGCGCAGGGCGATCAGCTCGGTGATCTCCTTGTGCGGCAGCCAGATCTCGATGTCCTTCACCCCGGCGCGCAGGCCGGTGAACCGGAGCGTGCCGGGCGGACCTGTCCGGGTGACCGTGGTGCCGGTGGCCAGGTCCACGATCACCACATTGCCGCCGGACACACTGGCCTGGCCGGTGAGGCGGCCGTCGACGAGCAGGTCGTACACGCCGTCGGGACGCGACGGGACACCCTGGTAGACCTTTTTGGTGGGGAGCACGTCCACCTCGACAGCGGTGGCCCGGCTGCGCAGGACCAGCCGTACGCCGGAGGACTGTGCCTCGGCCATGGCGAGTTGTCCGTCGCTGCACTGCGCGCGGGCCCACGCGGGCAACCGGTGCGGCAGCACACCCTGCTCCGTACGCTCCACCTCGATCGCACCGCGCAGGAGGTCCTCGGTGATCGGCGTGGTGATCCAGTCCGTCGCGCGGGCCGCCATTACCTCACCGGTGGCCTCGCCGGGGACGTCGTGGGAGCCGGGCATGACGGCAAGCCTGCCAACCCGCCGCCCGGTCCGCAAACACTTTCCGGCGCGGCCGCTCCCTGGACCGTCGCGGCCGTGGCGCGGCACCGGGGTCCGCGCCCTCCCTTCGAAGGTGAAGACGCCGCGCACCTACAGTCGTACACCGGGGTTCGGGAGGCGGTGAAACGACATGCACAAGGTGAAAGACCTGACGGGTCCCGGGCACACGGACCGGTTCGGAATCGGCGGGACCGACCTGGGTGTGATGGCGATCGCGCCGGACGGGCGACTGGTCGCGGTGTTCGGCGACACCTTCGAGCGAGCGGGCGTGGGCGGGCCCGGATGGCGGTCACCGGTCGTGCTCTTCGGAGATCCCTCGACCGCCCGGACCGGGATCGAGTGGACCGGTTCCGGCGGTGCCGGTCCGTACGCGGCGCAGGCACTGCCGTACCGCCACGACTCGGTGATCAACGGGCGGCGCGTGGGCACCGTGATCCCGACCGACGTGATCACGCTCGGGAACGCGATGTATCTGCATGTGATGGTCTGCGCAGGGATCGGCGCCGTGCACTGGACCGAGATACACCGTTCGACCGACAACGGTGAGACCTGGCACCCGACCGGCGCGAGGTGGCCCGGCGACGACCATGGCGGACTGTGCCAGATGCTGACCTGGGCGGCGGGCGACGACGGCTACGTCTACGCGTTCTCCACCGGATTCCAGCGGGACAAGGGCCTCATCCTCCGGCGTGTGCCCGCGGGCCGGCTGACCGAGCCCGAAGCCTGGCAAGGCCGGGGTTTCCGGGACGGCGTCTGGGCATGGGGAAACCCGCCGACGATCGCGCTCACCGGCGCGTACGGGGAACTGTGTCTGCGTCCCGTCGAGGGCAGGTGGCTGCTGGCCTTCTTCGATGCCGGCAACTACCGCATCGATGTGCTGAACCTCGCTCGGCCGACATCGAATCTCTACGAGGCCGTGCGCGCCACGGCCGTGCACGGCACGGCATGGCGCCGCGAGAACCATTCCAGCGGTTACGTTGCCCAGCTCTACGGCGGATACGTCGTGCCCGGCTCCACAGTGGACGATCTGCATCTGGTGGTCAGCCAGTGGAACACCAAGAAGAACTGGCCCTACCGGGCGATGCAGTTCGCCGGCGGCGCCCCCGCCGCGGCCGGATAGCCGCCATCGCGGTTTCGGCGAAAGTGGGGCTGCCGGCGGAGCGGTCCCCCCGCCGGCGGCCACTACTCAGCCCGCCCGTGCGGGCAGCCCGCCCCTACTGCCGGCACCGGTGCGCGCCGCCGAGGAAGCCAGCCTCCCGTAGACGACCAGGCTGAGGCCGCCCAGCACGGCGATCGCGCCGATCGCCACGAACCCTGGCAGGTAGGAGTCGCTGCGCGCGTGCAGCAGGCCGACGAGCCAGCCCGCGAGCACCCCGCCGAGCCCGGCCCCGATGCCGTTGACGATGCCCGCGGCCGGCCCGATCGCCCGGGGGTCCACTGTGGACTGGATGATCGCCCAGATGTTCGGACTGAAGCTGCTGGCATAGAAACCGATGGCACAGATGATCAGGATCAGCTTGGCGACCGGGCCGCCGACCTCGGGCAGGATCACCAGCAGCACGCCCGCCACGATCAGACCCAGCGCCGCGATGGTGGTGCGCCTGCCGGTGCGGTCGGACAGCATCGCCATCGGGATCGCGAGCACCACCGCGGCCAGATACGGCAGGCCGGAGCCGAAGCCCTGCATGAGGCCGTGGAAGCCCAGCGAGCTGACCACCAGCGGCATCCACAGGGTGGCGCCCCAGAAGATCATGCCGTTGGTCAGGTAGCTGAACACCACCAGCAGGAACTTCGGGCCGCCCAGCGAGGCGAGGGTGAGCTTCGGCCTCGGCTCGCCCTCCCGCCGTTCCGGTACGCCCGCCGGCTCGGCGGCGGCTGTACCGGGTTTCGGCGTGCGCAGCGCGACGAGGAACAGCGGGACGATCACCACCAGGCCGATGCCGCCGGTGATGAAGAACAGCGGCGGCCAGCCCAGTGCGTCGTACAGCGGCGTCAAGATCGCGAAACCCAGTGCCAGGGAAAGGAACTGGCCGTGGTACTGGATGATCGAGTTCGCCTTGGTCAGTTCCTCCGGCCGGAACCAGGTATGCGCGATGCGCGACTGCTGCGGCCAGTACGCGCCCTCCGCGACGCCGAGCACGATCCGGTAGACCAGCAGCAGCGCCACCGAGGTGACGAAACCGGTCAGCACCACCGAAACCGACCACAGCGCAACCATGATCACCAGGGTGATCTTCGGGTCGAGCCGCCGGGGCGCCAGGCCGCCGAAGACGTTCGCCACCGCGTAGCCGATGTTGAACACGGTCAGGACCAGGCTGGAGGTGACGGAGAACCGGGCGCCGGAAAAGCCGAGATCCTTGGCCATCGACGGCAATCCGATGGAGAGGTTGGAGCGGTCGAGATAGGCGACGAACAGGCCGAGCAGCATTGTCACGCCAATGCGCCACCAGCGGTTGGCCATGGCCCACACCTCCGTTGCTGTGTTGCCAGGTTGAGGTTTCAGACTTCGCGATCAGGTCGTGACGGTGAACGCGGCCAGCACTTCCCGGTCGATCGTGATGCCGAGGCCGGGACCGTCGGGCACGGTGACGACCGGCCCGGTGGTCAGGTCGGCCAGGCGCTCCCGCAGCACGTTCGGCGCCTGGTCGAGTTCCACCAGCGGGCGCTGCGCGGCGCGGGAGGGAACCGGGTCGGGCAAAGCGGCGACGAAGTGCAGCGCCGCGGCGACGGCCACCGCCGAGCCCCACACGTGCGGGAAGCACGACACCTGAGCCGCGTTGGTGATCGCGGCGATGCGCAGCCCCTCGCTGATCCCGCCACAGCCGGTGAGATCCGGCTGCGCGATGTCCACGCAGCGGTTACCGATGAAGTCCCGGAACCCGTAGCTGGTGTACTCCGATTCCCCGCCCGCGATCGGGATGCGCAGCGCGGCGCGGACTTCCTGGTATCCGGCGATGTCTTCGGGCTCGACGGGTTCTTCGAACCACAGGATGTCATACGGCGTCACCCGCTCACCGAAATCGATGGCCTGCGCCGGGGTGTAAGCGCGGTTGGCGTCCACGGCCAGCGCGACGTCCGGGCCGAGCGCGGCACGAACCCGCCGCACCCGCTCGACATCGTCCGCAATGGACTCGCCGCCCACCTTCATCTTCGCCGCACGGAAACCCCGCGCCACCAAGCGGGCCGCCTCCCGTTCGATGACGTCGGCCGGCTCGTCCTCGGTGGGATAGTAGAAAGCCGATGCGTAGCAGGACAGTTCGGTCGCGAAGGGTCCGCCCAACAGCCGGTAGACCGGCTGGTCCACGGCCCGGCCCGCGATGTCCCACAGCGCGATGTCCACTCCGGACAGTGCGCAGACCGGGATGCCCTTGCGGCCGTAGTCGCGGGTGCGGTTGTAGAGCTGCTGCCACAGGACGGCGCGCTCGCCGGGGTCTCGCCCGAGCAGTGCCGGGCGGAACAGCTCGGTGATGACGGCCGCGTTGGCCGCTGCCGGGCCGTAGCACTCGCCCCAGCCCGTGATGCCCTCGTCCGTGCTCACCTCGACCAGGCAGCTGGCCCGGCTGCCCCAATACCACTGCGACATGCCGAACGGCCGGTCCAGTTCCTGTACCAGCACGTGGGTGCGGACGTCAGTGATCTTCACCGGACTCCTCCACCGCCCGTCGGTACTCGGCCAGCGTCTGCTCGTCGGGCGGATAGGTGCCGCGGATGCTGGCGCCCGCGGCGACGCGGCGCTGCAACCAGTTCTCCAGGCGGTCGCGTTCGTGGCAACGCGTGGCGACCTCGTCGGCGACGTCGATCGGGATCACCACCACGCCTTCGGCGTCCCCGACGATCACGTCGCCGGGCTCGACCATGACCCCGCCACACCCGATCGGCACCTCGAAGTCCACCGGGTGATGCAGCACCGAGCTGGTGGTGGCGTGCGCGCCCCGGGCATAGCTGGAGAAGTCCAGCCGGGCGATGGCGGGCGAGTCGCGCAGCGCGCCGTCGGTGACCAGGCCGGCGACACCGCGGGTCATCATCCGGGTGCACAGGATGTGGCCGAACGAGGCCGCGTCCAGTTCGCCGCGCGCGTCGATCACCAGAACCTGGTCCGGGCCGATGGTCTCCACCGCGACCCGCTGCGCGTTGGTCCAGTTGTCGTAGTCCACCTCCAGGTCGCGATCCTCGCGGGCCGGGATGTAGCGCAGGGTGAAGGCGTAGCCGAGCAGCCGGCGGTCCGGCCGCAGCGGCCGGACACCGCCCATGAAGGTGTTGCGGAAGCCCAGCTTCAGCAGCTCGCTCGTGAGGCTGGCGGTCGACACCTCCCGCAACTTCCGCCAGTTCTCGGGTGTCAGCGCCATGATCGCTCCTCTTTTCGGCCGATTGGTGTGGTGACCAACGGAAAAAAGCGCGTGAAGTCAGCCGTTGGCGTCCTCGTGTGGCAGCACGTCCGCGGTGCCCCGCTCGACATGGCGACGCATCAGGGATTCCGCGGCGACCGGGTCGCGGTCGCGGATCGCTTCGAAGATCTCGAGATGATCGGCGAAACCCTGCTGGATCTCCGTGGCGTGCCGGTAGGCGCGCCGCCGGACCGCACGGTCGATCAGCATGATGGTGTCCCAGATCTGGCGGAGCATGAGATTGCCGGTGAAATCCCGGATCAGGGCGTGGAACCGCGCATTGGCCTCGATCAGCTCGGGTAGGCGGCGCTCGTCCGCCAGCTGCCGCATCGTGGCCACCGCACGGCCGAGTTCGTCGATCTGCGCGTCGGTGATCTTGGTCGCGGTGAACCGCGCGGCGAGGGACTCGATCGCGCCGCGCACCGCATACACCTCGGCGACGGGTGAGTTGACCAGCTCCGAGACGTACGTGCCACGCCGCGCTTCCACCCGGACCAGGCCGTACTGCTCCAGGGTGCGCAACGCTTCCTTGACCGGCGTGACGCTCACACCGAGCGCGGCGGCGATCTCGCGCTCCCGCAGCCTGCTGCCGGGCGGCAGCGCGCCACTGATCATTTCCTGTTCGAGCCGTTCGAGCACGATGTCGCGCAGCGAACGCGGCGCTTCGATCGGTCCCAGACCCAGGTCGCGGCCACCGCCGGCGTTCGAGGGTGCACTCACGCCAGCACCTCCGCTCCCCACCGACCCGGCCGAACCCGGTGATCCCAGGCGCCAGAGCCGACTGATGTGTGATGCATCAGATTTGTATCCCCACCCACACCCCTTGTCAACGCCCACCCCACCGCACCCCGTGTCCCCCCTCCCGGTCGCCGTGTCCCCCGTTCCCGTCGCCGAGTTCTCCCTTCCCGTCGCCGAGTCCCTCCAACGACTCGCCGCGCACCGAGGTCCCGAATGGGCACCAACGCTGAGTAACCAGGCGCCGTCGCGGGCCAGATCGGTGGTTGTGGCAGGAGAACACGGTCCTGCAAGCAG
>DASSAD010000211.1:0-5900 GCA_035685725.1 Amycolatopsis sp.
CATCAGGAAGATCGCGATGGCCAGGCCGACGTCGCCGACCCGGTTCATCAGGAACGCCTTCTTCGCCGCGGTGGCCGCCGACGGCCGGTCCTGGTACCAGCCGATCAGCAGGTAGGAGGCCAGGCCCACCCCCTCCCAGCCGAGGTAGAGGGTGACGAAGTTGTTGCCCAGCACCAGAACCAGCATCGAGGCGACGAACAGGTTCAGGTAGCCGAAGAACCGGCGGCGGTCCTGATCGACCGCCATGTAGCCGATCGAATAGACGTGGATCAGTGCACCGACGCCGGTGATCAGCAGCACGAACACCAGCGACAGCGCGTCGATCCGGAACCCGAAGTCCACTCCGAAGTTGCCGACGGCGAACCAGGTGTAGAAGCTCGTGTCGGTGGCGGTGTCGGTGGAGCTGCCGGTGCTGGCCACGAACAGCGCCACACCGTAGACGAAAGACAGGATGACGGTGGCGCAGCCGAGCAGGTGCCCCCACGGGTTGGTGCGCTTCCCCCCGACCAGCAGGACCAGCGCGCCCAAGGCCGGGAACGCGACCAGCAGCCACGATGATGCGATCACTTAATTCCTTTCTGTGGCGCGCAGCGCCTCCGTTGAGGGTGGCGGTGGGCGACGGGTGGGGCTTCCTGTGGCGCGCAGCGCCTCCGTTGAGGGTGGTGGTGGGTGACGGGTGGGGCTTTCTGTGGCGCGCAGCGCCTCCGTTGAAGGCGGCGACGGGCGGGAGGATGTCAGCGGGGTGGCGAAGCTCCTTGCGGGTGAACGGATTCCTAGTACTTGAGCAGGTTCGTGTCGTCCACCGAGGCGGAGCGCCGGGTGCGGAAGATCGCCATGATGATCGCCAGCCCGACCACGACCTCGGCGGCGGCCACCACCATCACGAAGAACGCCATCACCTGGCCACCGATCCCGCCGTTGATGCGGGAGAAGGTGACCAGCGTGAGGTTCACCGCGTTGAGCATCAGCTCGATGCACATGAACACCACGATGGCGTTGCGGCGCACCAGAACGCCCACCGCGCCGATGGTGAACAGCAGTGCGGACAACAACAGGTAATAGGTAGGCGTCATGACTTCTCCACCGCTTTCACTCCGCCGCTTTCTGCCTGACTTCGCCTTCGTCCGCGCTCACCGGTCACCCCCGGAGCCGTGCCCCTCGTGCGTCTCCCGGCCGACCAGGGCGTGCGCGTCCGCCTTGGTTTCGGTGCCTTCCACCCGTTTCCGCTCCGCCTCCAACCGGACGGTGGGCGTGGATTCGATGATCGTGGACAGCGATTCCTCCGCCACCGAGCCGTCCGGCAGCAGCGCGGGGGTGGTCACCGAATGGGAGGTGGCGAACACCCCGGGCCCGGGCTTCGGCGAGATCCGCTCGTACTCGCCGCGGAAGCGCGCCTCGACGAGTTCCCGCTGGGTGCGGCGGCGCCCGCGTTTCTCGGTGAACGCCAACACCATGGCGCCCAGTGCGGCGGTGATCAGCAGCGCCGAGGTGAGCTCGAACGGGAACAGGTAGTCCGTGAAGATCGACCGGCCGAGCGCGGCCGGTGTGCCGTTCGGCGGCGGGACCGGCGGGACATCGGCCAGTGCCCGGGTGAGCGTGGTGGCGAGCAGCCCGGCGATGCCGACACCGAGGACACCGGCCCAAAGCCGTTGTCCCCGCAGGACTTCCACCACCGAGTCCGAGCTTTCCCTGCCGACGAGCATGAGCACGAACAGGAACAGCATCATGATCGCGCCGGTGTAGACGATGATCTGGGTGAAGCCCAGGAACGGCGCCTGCTGCACCATGTACAGCACGCCGAGGGAGAACATCGTCATGGCGAGGAACAGCGCGGAATGCACCGCGCTGCGCGCGAAGATCAGGCCGATCGCGCCGAACAGCGAAATCGGGCCGAGGATCCAGAACGCGATCGCCTCGCCGGTGGACACGTGCCCCTCGACGGCCTGCGCCAGAACGAGTGTGGTCATTGGATGACCTCCTCGCGTGAGGTCTCTACGGTCTCCCCCTCCGGGACGCCACGCCCCCTGGCCAGCTCCGGGCCGTTGACGTAGTAGTCCTGTTCGCTCTCACCCAGGCGCATCGGGTGCGGCGGCTGCTCCATGCCCGGCAGCAGGGGCGCGAGCAGGTCCTCCTTCGTGTAGATCAGCCGCTGCCGGTCGTCGTCGGCGAGCTCGTAGAAGTTGATCATCGTGAGGGACCGGGTCGGGCAGGCCTCCACGCACAGGCCGCAGCCGATGCAGCGCAGGTAGTTGATCTGGTAGTCCTTGCCGTAGCGCTCGCCCGGGGAGTATCGGGCCTCCTCGGTGTTGTCCCCGCCCTCGACGTAGATCGCGTCGGCCGGGCAGGCCCAGGCGCACAGCTCGCAGCCGACGCACTTCTCCAGCCCGTCCGGATGCCGGTTGAGCTGGTGCCGGCCGTGATAGCGCGGGGCGGCGGGGGCTCCGGCCTCCGGGTACTCCTCCGTCGCCACCTTCTTGAACATGGTGGAGAAGGTGACCCCGAAACCCTTGATCGGGTCAAACATTCCCATCGGAACCAGCTTTCCCTTCGCCGTTTCGCCGCGTCTTCGCCTGCGGATACCGGGCGCTCATGTCAGCCGTCACTCCCCGCCGAAACCTGTTCCCGCTCCCCCGCCTTGACGCGACGCCGCTTCTTCTTGATCGCGCCCCGCTCCGGCACCGGCGGCACCTTGAGGTCCAGCGGGGGAAGCGGGTACCCGCCGCCGGTGATCGGCACCGAGTCGTCCTTGGCCGCCTGCCGGGAATCCACGGTCAGCGCGAGCGGGATGACCACCAGCGCGACGATGACCAGTGCCACGACCACCCGGATACCGACGTTGTCGATCGAGCGGAACGAGACCACCGCGACGATCCACACCAGGTTGACCGGGACCAGGACCTTCCAGCCCAGCTGCATGAACTGGTCGTAGCGGAACCGGGGTAGCGTGCCGCGCAGCCAGATGAACCCGAACAGCAGCGCGAACAGCTTGATCGCGAACCAGAGGATCGGCAGCCAGCCCTGGTTCAGCGGCGAATCGAGGCCGACGAACGGGAACATCCAGCCGCCGAGGAACAGCGTCGTCGCGAACGCCGAAACGATCACCATGTTCACGTACTCGGCGAGGAAGAACATCGCGAACTTCATCGACGAGTACTCGGTGTGGAAGCCGCCGACGAGTTCGGACTCCGCCTCGGGCAGGTCGAACGGCGCCCGGTTGGTCTCCCCCACCATGGAGATCAGGTAGATCACGAAACTCGGGAGCAGCAGGTAGAAGTACCAGCCGTGCTGTTGCGCGGTGACGATGTCCCCGGTGGACAGCGAATGCGCGTAGAGCACGACCCCGACGAGCGAAAGGCCCATCGCGATCTCGTAGGAGATCACCTGCGCCGCCGAGCGCAGACCGCCGAGCAGCGGGTACGGCGAACCGGACGACCAGCCGGCCAGGACGATCCCGTACACGCCGACCGACGAGCAGGCCAGCACCACCAGCACCCCGACCGGCAGGTCCACCAGTTGCAGCACCGTGCGGTGGCCGAAGATCGACACCTCCGGCCCGAACGGGATGGCCGCCAGCGCGATCAGGGACGGCACGACGGCCACCACCGGGGCGAGGAAGTAGACCTTGCGGTCGGCGCTGTCCGGGATGATCTGTTCCTTGAACGGCAGTTTGACCGCGTCCGCGAGGGACTGCAGATAGCCGCCCGGGCCGACCCGGTTGGGCCCGGGGCGGTTCTGCATCCGGCCGATCGCCTTGCGCTCCCAGACGATCAGGAAGATCGTCAGGATCGGCCCGATCAGCAGGATCACGACCGCCTTGATCAGGATCAGCCACCACGGGTCGGCGGCCAGCAGCTGCGCCCTGGTCAGCTGTTCCTGCACCAGTAAGGGGGTCACCGGACGCCTCCCTTGATCGACACCACGTCGCCGTGCCCGGCCCCGAGCGTCCGGCGTACCCGGGACCCGGGAGAGTTGGCTGGCAGCCACACCACGCCGTCGGGCAGGTCCGCGACCTCGACCGGCAGCGTGATCTCCCCGCGGGCGGTCGACACCGTCACGGTGTCGCCGACGTGTTCGGCGGTCCTGGCCGACAGTCGCGCGACGGGCGCCCGGGCGGTACCCGCCAGGTGCGGTTCGCCGTCCTGCAACGAGCCCTCGTCCAGCAGATGCCGCCAGGTCGCCAGCCTCGCCTCCCCGGCCCGCAGGTCGCGCAGCGCGGGGCGGGCGGGCTCCGGCGGCGGCAGTGTTTCCGCGACGATTTCCCCGCCGGTTTCCCCGGTGGCTTCGCGCAGGGCGGCGGTCAGCGCCGCCAGGTCGCCCGCGGCGGCGGCCGGGGTCTGGGTGAACAGGTCGGCGTCCATCTCGACGGCGAGGGTGTCCAGGACCCGGCAGTCGGACAGGGAACCGGTGCCCTCGATCGTCGTGTCGAACGGGCGCGCCCTGCCCTCCCAGTCCAGGTAGCTGCCGGACTTCTCGACATCGGGTGCGACGGGCAGGACCACGTCGGCGTACTCGGTCACACCGCTCGTGCGGAGTTCGAGGCTGACGACGAAGCCGACGGTCTCGAAAGCTCGCCGCGCCAGTTCGGGATCGGGCAGGTCGTCCGGGTCGACACCGCCGACGACCAGTCCGGCCAGCCTGCCCTCGGCGGCGGCGGTGAGGATGCCGGTCGTGTCGTGGCCCGGCGCGGCCGGCACGGGCACGCCCCACCGGTCCTCGGCCACCGCGCGCGCCGCGGGGTCGGTGACCGGGCGGCCGCCGGGCAGCAGCGACGGGACGGCGCCCGCCTCCAGTGCCCCGCGCTCGCCCGCCCGCCGCGGGATCCAGGCGACCTTCGCGCCGGTCCGCGCGGACAGCGCGCGGACCGCGCCGAACAGGCCGGGGACCTCCGCCGCCCGCTCCCCGACCAGGACGACCGCGTCCGGGCGGGACAGCGCCTCCTCCAGATCGGGTGCGTGCCGGGCAAGCCCGTCGAGCGCGGTCGCCTCGCCGCCGGGTACGCAGGCGAGCAGCTCACCGAACGCCTTGCGCACCGACGGGGTGGTCCACTGTCCAAGATGGACGACCTTGGTGTGGCCCTTGCGAGCCGCCTTGCGCAGCCGGAGAAAGACGATCGGGGACTCCTCTTCCGGTTCGAACGCCACGCACAGCACCGTCGCCGCGCGCTCCAGCGCGGCGTAGGTGACCCCGGTCTCCGGGGTCGTCCCGACCACCGTGTCCGCCAGGAAGTCCAGCTCCTCGGCGGAGTGCGCGCGGGCCCGGAAGTCGATGTCGTTGGTGCGCAAGGCGATCCGGGCGAACTTCGCGTAGGAGTAGGCGTCCTCGACGGTGAGCCGGCCCCCGGCGAGCACCCCGGCGCCGGCGCCCTCGCGTGCCCTCGTCAGCCCCTCGGCCGCGACCCGCAGGGCCTCGGTCCACGAAGATTCTTCGAGCTCGCCGCCCGCGTTGCGTACCAGCGGGCGACGCAGGCGGTCCTCGGCCTGCGCGTACCGGAAGGCGAAGCGGCCCTTGTCGCAGAGCCATTCCTCGTTGACTTCCGGGTCGTTTCCGGCGAGCTTGCGCATGACCGTGCCGCGCCGGAAGTCCGTCCGCTCGGCACACCCGGACGAGCAGTGCTCGCACACCGACGACGCGGACACCAGGTCGAAGGGCCGCGACCGGAAGCGGTACTGAGCGCTGGTCAGCGCGCCCACCGGGCAGATCTGGATGGTGTTGCCGGAGAAATAGGACTGGAAGGGCTGCCCGGAGGTGGTCCGCGAAGCCAGGTCGAGCACGTCGGCGGTCTCGGCGGTGCCGATCTGCTGTTCCGCGCCGCGTTCCAGCAGCTCGATGAACGGGTCACCGGCGATCTGCGCGGAGAAGCGGGTGCAGCGCTGGCACAACACGCACCGCTCCCGGTCCAG
>DASSAD010000212.1:0-10487 GCA_035685725.1 Amycolatopsis sp.
CACATCAACCACATCTACGCCAAAATCGGCGCCGCCGACCGCGCCCAAGCCGTCCGCTACGCCTACCAACACCACCTCACCCAGCCATAACCCATCAGGCTCCTCCCGTGCGTCTGAGTTCGTGCACGCCACGGGATCCCCCGTCCCGGTAGAGCCACCGGGACGGGGATCGCTCATGGCACACGTGAGATGGGCGAACTCGCGGAACCCGAACGCAGCACGAACCTGCGCCCGGTGGTATTCGATCGTGCGCCCCGACCACGCGTAGTCGGCAAAGCCGTCCGCATCGACCCGCAGCTGCTCGGCCAAGTACGCCACCCCCCGACGGCGACGGGGGAACCTCGTCGGGGGCTGGCGGGAACCGTGCCTCGATCTCGAAGAATTTCAACAATACTGCGAACCCGAGCCGGGTCGCTCCCGTCTTGTTGCCCACCAGCGACCAGTCCTCGCCGACCAATGTCCACGACGCCACCAGCTCGTCGTCCGACCACTCCATCCGCATGTCGTCGGACCCTAGAAGATCGCTGTGCTTTCCGCTTTTCCCCGGCAAGGTCGGCGGAGCTGGCACGGTTTTCCCGTGCACACGGGAAGTTCCGGTACTGCTCGTGCATGCGATGGCGGGTGCCGAGCAGCCAGTTCCGCGATCTCGGACGCGACGGCCGGGTGGCCGCGCTCGACGAACTCCTCGACTCGGGCGGTCCGGCCGGAATCCTGGCCTAGCGCGATTTCGAAGTCGTCGGGTGGTGCTCGATCGCGCCACGGGAGAGTTACCGGGCGCTACCGCGTCTCGCGTCATCGAGGTTCCCGAGGGCGACGGCGTTTGGTCGGTGGTCTGCTTCTCCCTGAGCCCGCCGGTCCGCCGCGCCGCGTCGGACTGTCGGCGCTTCTGTTAGCCGCCGCGTGCGATTACGCCTTCGGCTCCGGAGTGTCTGCCGTCGAGGCTTACCCGTGGCCCGGCGGTGCCAGCTACCGCTACATGGGTACCCGGGATCTCTTCCGCACTGCGGGATTCCGCGAGATCAGCGTCGCAGCGGGCAAACGGCCGGTGATGCGGTTGGCCGCTCCCGGCGAGCCCGAGACGACGCAAGCGCACCGGAATTGATCGGCGGCCGGGCGCCGCACATGAGCACGGTGTCCTGCCGACGGGACGGGGGGACACGGCGGCTGGACGGGGGGACACGGCGGCCGGAGGAGGGGACACGGCGGTGGTACGAGAAAGGCTCCCGGCTGACGTGGGGACGTCGGCCGGGAGCCTTCGTGTCGCTTTTACCCGGTGGGTGTGGGGCTCTTACCCGGTGGGTCTGAAACGCTTACCGGTGGGGCCTGGGGGTTTACCGGGTGGGGGTGGAGCCGTTGGGCTGTTGTGGGCCGGGGCCGGGTGACCACCAGCCCCACTCCATCTTCTGGCCGGTCACCACATGCGGGGCGACCCCGTCGGTGTAGGGCTCGACCTGCATCAACTGTCCCCACGACTGCCCGGGGTCACCCTGCAGGTAGCTCGGCACCTCGGGCTCGTCGGCCAGTTCCTCCAGCCAGCCGTTGGGTCCGCCGCCGACGCTGTTGGCCCAGTCGGCTTCCGCCGCCAGGTCGCCGGCGGTGATGCGGTAGGCCGGCACCTGCGAGATGCCGTCGTGCGAGACCACCGGGTTCATGCACGGGTAGACGAACGCCGAGGGCCAGTCCATGTACACCGGGGCGTTCCCCACGCGCTGGGTGAGCGTGGTGAAGGTGGGCACCCGCGGCGCGCTGACCGCGACCCAGCCGTCGGCGGTGAGGTCGTCGTCCCGGGCCATCACCCGGACCACGGTCACGTTCTTCGGCAGGTCGCCGATCTGAACGCGCTCGTCGCTCCACATCCACTGGCCGATGTTGTCCCCGGACTTCTGCGGTGTGCCGGCGTTGTCGGCCAGCACCTGCTCCGTCTTGACCACCTGGACCCCTTGCGGGGTCTGGGTGCCGAACTGCAGCGACACGTTCGTCGCCTTGCCGGTGGGAGCGGCGACCGCTACCGCGACCTGCTGGCCCGTGTGGTTCGCGGGCAGCGTGTACCAGTCGGTGCGCAGGCGGCCGGTCGGTCCCTTGGGGTCGTTGTAGCTGCTCCACATCGGAACGGTCGTGGTGGTGAAACCGTGCGGCGGGCTGCTCAGCGGGTCGCCGCCGTCACCGTTCGCGTCGCCGTGGAAGCCGGTGGTCGTCGTCCCGTTGTCCTCGTTGGGCGCCGGAAGCGTGCTGTTGGCCTGCGCCTGGGACTGCGTGTCCGGCAGGGTCGGGGCGACGATCGGCTTGAGCACGCTGGCGACCGGGTTGGTCTCCACCATGACGTGATCGGAGAGGTTGCACGTGTTCTCGCCGAACAGTTCGGCGACGTTGGCCGCGCCCAGGCTGTAGCTGCCCGCCTGCTTCTGGATCGCCTTGCCCATGCTGGCGAACTCGAAACCGACCACGGCGCCACACACGACGACCAGCGAGATCGACCCGAGCCGCAGGGCGAGACCGCGCCGCTCGGGAATGGGCGGGGGCAGCCCCGGCCGCTGGGCACGCACGTTCTCCACGAACGCGATCACCGCGGCGACGGCGGCGCCGAGCAGCAACAGGGTCGACAGGCGGTACCCGTGGATCGAGGGTGCCTTGTCGAACCACGGCACGCCCAGCTGGGAGACGAACCAGTAGGCGTTCGGCCCGGTCGCGGCCAACGCGGCGACCACGAGCAGGCCCGCGGTGAACGCGGCGCGGTTGCGCTTGGACCGCAGCACGGTGGTGCTGGTCGCCAGCGCGGTCAGTCCGGCCATCGCCGAGCCGACCGCCGCGAACGCGCCGAAGTGGTGGGTCCACTTGGTCGGCGTGAGCGCGAGCAGCAGGAAGAACAACGCGGTGGTGCCGATCAGCCGCCGGGCGGGGCCCAGCGCGGCACCCTGGATCCGGCCGCGCCGCAGCAACACGACCAGGCAGGTGCCGGTGCACAGGATGAGCAGCAGCACCGGGAACCGGCGTGTCATGGACCCGTCCGCGCTGTCGGCGAACAGCAGTTCGTACCGGGACAGCTCGTCGTACCACGGCTCGTTCGGCCCGACGACGCTCCGCAGGCGGCTCGCCTCGACGACGGTGGCCATGGTCTGGTCGAAGAAGACCGCGATCAGCACGATGAACCCGGCGGCGGCGATCGGCGCGAGCACCGGTAGCCAGCCGCCTTCCCTGGCCCGGGACCGCAACATCTGGAACAGCGGCCGGGCGGCGACGAGGAAGGGCGCCACCGCGATCAGCGCGGTGGGTGTGGCGGCCAGCGCGAAGGCGGCGCCGATCAGGCCGAGGCACAGTGGGAGCAACCGCCGGGTGACCAGCGTCCGCTCCACCGCGCACAGCGCGAGCAGCGAGCCGAGCGCGGCCCACGGTTCCGGACGCACACCGTTGTTGAACGGCATCCACCACACCAGGAAGACCATCGCCGAGGCCCAGCCGGCGGCCCGGCTGTTGCGGACCTGTGTGCCCAGGCGCGGCAGCACCTCCCGGCTGATCAGCATCCAGCTGATCACGGCGAGCAGGAACGAGGGCAGCCTGATCCAGGTGGGCGCCGTGGAAAGCTGCGCCATGAGCTCGGTGATGTGGTCGTTCCAGCCGAACGGCGCTTCCGCGACGCCGAACCAGCGGTGGTAGTTGGTGAGGTATCCGGTCTGGGCCGCGACCCTGGCCATGGTGAGGATGTAACCGTCGTCGGAGGTCACCGGGCCGATGATCACCCAGGCGCCCAGGACGCCGAACACGGTGAGGTCCCGCGGGGTGAGCTTCCACCAGCCGATCGGTGCCCACCGGGGTGCGCGCCGCGCGCCCTTGGCGTCGAGCCGGTACACCGCCATCAGGGAGCCGATCAGGCAAAGCACCCCGAACACGCCGATGCCGATCTTCCACCCCGTCGCCGAGGAGTCGTAGCGGGTGTCGGGCACGATCGACACGCTGAGTCCGGCGATCGGATCCTTGGCCGAGGTGATGTCGGTGTAGATGCCGATCACGCGCGCCCGCACGTCACCGCTTGCGTCGTAGACGGGGGTGCCGCCGACCTTGAGGGTCGTGTGGGTCGCGCTGGAGCTGTAGGTCACGTCGCAGCCGGTCGCGGGCAGGACCTGGCGGGCGACCTGCTGGCCGCGGCTGAACGCGAGGAGTGCGCCGTTCTCGACGCGCAGCTGCATGCCGGCGCCGTCCGCGGTGCGTGCCGCGGGAACGGTGGAGAACAACATCGCGCCGCCGGGCTCGCGCGCCGCGACGGATTTGATCGTCGCGCAGGGCAGGTCGACCTGCATGTCCTGCGCCCAGTAGCCGACGAGGGGCGAGTTCACCGGGCGGGTGTCGCTGCCCACCGGCCAGGTGATCTCGGCGGTGTCCTGCATGACCGGCAGAAAAGGGTATGCGATCGCACTCGCGGCCGCGAAAAGCCCGAGCACGATGGCCAATGTTCGCCAGAGCGTGGTCCGCGGTCTGGGAGCGGAGGTGGTCTGTCGGTTCGGCTGATCTTCAGTGGTCACCTCACTTGGGGTGACGGTTGGCGTCCTACTGGCCATCCACATTGAACGAACGCTATCGCCTTGTTGTGTCGAGTTTTCTTCGGGTTCGATGCTCACGGAATTATGCCCGCTTACTGCCCGTAAACCCGCGCAGGTGCCCGCGGGCCGGCGGGTGGCTGCCGCCGCCGGTGTGGGTCACCGGTGGCCGCCGCGGGTGGGGGGTAGCGCGGCGGTGCTGCCGGGTGCGGTGCCGGCGGTGGCGCCGGGTTCGGCGGGGGCATGGTGCTCATTGCTGGTCATTGTCTGCCGTGGACCTCGGGTAACCCGGCGGCGGGAGAATCTTCGGCGAGTCGCGCCCGCCCACGCGCGAGTCGAACTCGCACGACTCGCATCCCCCGGGACGGCCGTTTCCCCTTGGCCCGGGAATGCCGGATGACCGCGGCGGGACACCTTCCCGGGCGGTTCGTGAGGATTTTTCCGCCTGCTCCGGGATTCGATTCCGGCGCCCGCGGCGCGGCGGTTCGCCTTAAACGCAAAGAGTGACCAATGCGGCTGTCGCGGCGGTTTCCACACAGGCGCCGAGGACGTCCCCGGTGATGCCGCCGAGCCGTCGGGCGCAGCGCCGGAGAAGCAGACCGGCGCACGCGTAGGCGACCGCCGCCGCGAGCGGGCCGCGCCACCACGGCAACCCCGGCGAGAGCACACACGACGCCGCGCCGATTCCGGCGGCGAGCAGGAAGACCAGCACGGCGGCCGGGACCGGGACGGAGCCGGCGACCGTGGCGCCGAGTCCCTCCGGCCGGGCCGAGGGCACACCGCGGGCGCAGCACGCGGAAAGCACGCAGCGGCCGGTGAGCACCGCGACGATGACGGCCGCGATCCCGTGGCCCGCGGCGATCGCGCCCGCCAACGCTCCACATTGGACGATCAGGGTCAGGATCAGGGCGGCCACCCCGGACGGCCCGGAATCGCCCCGCCGCATGATCTCCAGCGCGCGCTCGCGGTCGTAGGACGCGCTGAGCCCGTCCGCGGTGTCGGCCAATCCGTCGAGGTGCAGCCCGCGGCTGGCGAGTGCGACGGCACCGGTCGCCAGGCCGGCCACCACCAGCGGCGGCAGCGGGAGCAGGAGCACCGCCGCCGCCAGCGCGGCCAGCGGCAGTGCGGCCACCGGCGCGAGCACCATCGCACCGGCCGCCACCGTCCGGTCGATGACCCGCGGCGGTCGGACCGGCAGCGCGGTGAGCGTGCCCACCGCCATCCGCAGGCCCTCCGCCGCCCTCACCGGGACGGCCCGCGGCGCGCCGGGGCCGGCACGGGCATCCCGGCCGTCGACGCGCGGTGGGCGATCCCGGTCACAGCAGGGCTCGTTCGTCCAGGCGCAGCACGCGCCCGGCCGCGACCAGCTGCACGCTGTCGGCCTCGGCGCCGACCCGGCTGTTCAACGCGCCCAGCACGTCCCGGAACAGCCGCCCGGAAACCGTCGCGGGCACCACACCCATGCCGACCTCGTTGCTCACCGCGACCACCGGCACGTGCGCCGCCGCGAGCGCGGCGAGGAAGTCCTCCAGCCGCTCGTCCAGCCGCAGCTCCCAGCCCTCGCGCTGGTCCCACGCGCCGATCTCGCCGAGCACCTGGCTCACCCAGGTGCCGAGGCAGTCGATGAGCAGCGGCCGGGACGCCTTGCGCAGCGTGGTGGCCAGGTCGGTGGTTTCCAGGGTCCGCCAGTTCGCCGGCCTTCTCGCCTGGTGCTGGCGGACGCGGGCCGCCCAGTCCGGGTCGTCGGCGCCCGCCGGCGGGCCGGGCGCGACGTAGACCACCTCGGGATGCCCGGCCAGCAGTCGCTCCGCGTGACGGGACTTGCCCGATCGCACCCCGCCGAGCACGAGCACCTTGGTGTGGTCGCTGCCGCGGAGCAGCCGGGCGGCGGCCTCCAGCGCGGCCGCGAGCCGGTGGGTCAGCTTGGTCATACCCGGCATTGTGGTGCACACCTCTGTGTCGGGTTCGTGGTGCATGCAGTGTTTTTCGCCGGACGTGCGAGGCACGAGGGGTATCCGCGTCGGGAGACGGCACCGTGCCACCTGGTAGTCACCGCGTACCGTAGTGGTTCGCTTACACAGCGCGGACCTTGACGCCTTCCATCTCGAAGGCGGCCAGCAGATCGGGGTCCGCGTTCGCGCTGGTGACAAGCATGTCGACGTCGAGGGTCGGACAGATGCGGGCGAACGCGTAGCCACCGAGCTTGGCCGCGTCCGCCACCACGATGACCTGGCGAGCGCGGGAGACCAGCAGGCGGTTGACGCTCGCCTCGGCCTCGTGATCGGAGTACGCGCCGCGTAGCGGGTCGATCGCGTCGACGCCGACGAAGGCCAGTTCCAGGCTGACTTCGCTCAGCGTGGCGGCGGCGTAGGGCCCGGTGAGCTCGAACGACTGGGTCCTGGCCACCCCGCCGGTGGCCACGGTCCGGATGTTCCGGCGGACCGTCAGTTCATGCGCGATGTTGAGCGCGTTGGTCACCACGGTCAGCGCGTAGGCGGCGCTGCCGTCGTTGAACTCGGGCCGGGTCGCGATCGCGCGGGCGACCTCCCGCGTGGTCGTGCCGCCGTTGAACCCCACCACCATGCCGCGCTGGACGAGCCGCGCGGCCGCGGCGCCGATCCGCTCCTTCTCCTTGGCGTGCTGCGCCTTGTGCCGCCCCGAAAGGTCGTAGGGAACGCTCCCGGTGACCGCTCCACCCCGGGTCCGCGTCAGGAGTTGGCGCTCTGCCAGATGATCGAGGTCGCGCCGGATGGTCGCCAAGGAGACCTGGAGTTCTTCCGCCGCCTCGTCGACTTCGATCCGGCCCCGCTGCCCGACCATTTCGAGCAAGGTGTTCAGCCGCTGATGCCGATGCACCGATGAAGTATCGCCCTCTTCGCCGGGAGAGGGAAATCGTCCGCCTGTTGGATTTTCGCGACCCGGGGAGGCACCATGTCGACGGCTGCCTCCCCGGGCGCTTCCGGTCACTCCGTCACGAAATCTGCCGGTCGGTCGGCGCGATGGGCGCCGGGAGATGCGGCCGGCCGGTGAGGAAGGCGTCGACGGCCGAGGCCGCGGACCGGCCCTCCGCGATCGCCCAGACGATCAGCGACTGACCGCGGCCCATGTCGCCCGCGACGAACACGTTGTCCACGCTCGTCTTGAACTCCGCGTCGCGGACCACGTTGCCGCGCTGGTCCAGTTCGACGCCGAGGTCGGTCAGCAGGCCTTCCCGCTGCGGGCCGACGAAACCCATGGCCAGCAACACCAGCTGGGCCGGCAGCACGCTTTCGGAGCCCTCGACGGGAACGAACTTCCCGCCTTCGTTGCGCACCTCGACCAGCCGCAGCGCGGCCACCCCGCCGTCCTCGCCCGCGACGAATTCCTGGGTGTTGACCGAATACAGCCGCTCGCCACCCTCCTCGTGCGCGGAGGAGACCCGGTAGATCATCGGGTACATCGGCCACGGATGCGCATCCGACCGCGACGCGGGCGGCTGCGGCATGATTTCCAGCTGCGTCACCGAAGCCGCGCCCTGGCGGTGCGCCGTGCCGACACAGTCCGCGCCGGTGTCCCCGCCGCCGATCACCACGACGTGCTTGCCCGCGGCCGAAATCGGCGACTCCGCGAGCTCCCCGGCGGCGACCCGGTTGGCCGGCGGCAGATACTCCATCGCCTGGTGGACGCCGGCCAGTTCCCGCCCCGGGATCGGCAGCTCGCGCCACGCCGTCGCGCCGCCGGCCAGCACCACCGCGTCGAACTCCGACCGCAGTCGCGCGGCGGTGATGTCGACGCCCACATTCACCCCGGCCCGGAATTCCGTGCCCTCCGCCCGCATCTGATCCAGCCGCCGGTCCAGCCGCCACTTTTCCATCTTGAACGCGGGAATGCCGTACCGCAGCAGCCCGCCGATGGCGTCTGCCCGCTCGAACACGACGACGTCGTGCCCGGCACGCGTCAGCTGCTGGGCGGCCGCCAGACCCGACGGCCCCGAACCCACCACCGCGACCTTCCTGCCCGACCGGGTTTCCGGCACCTCCGGGGAGATCCAGCCGGACTCCCACGCCCGGTCCACGATGGAGATCTCGACCCGCTTGATCGTCACCGGATCGTCGTTGATGCCGAGCACGCAAGCGGTTTCACACGGGGCCGGGCACAACGTCCCGGTGAACTCCGGGAAATTGTTCGTGGCGTGCAGCCGTTCGCTCGCGTCCCGCCAGTCCTGGTCCCAGACCAGGGTGTTCCATTCCGGGATCAGGTTGCCCAGCGGACAACCCTGATGACAGAAGGGAATCCCGCAGTCCATGCACCGGCCGGCCTGCTTCTCCAGCCGGTCGGCGGGGAACTCCTCGTAGACCTCGTGCCAGTCCTGAAGGCGCAGGAACACCGGCCGGCTCGTCGGGGTCTCCCGGCGCGTGGTCAGAAAACCCTTCGGGTCAGCCATCTGCAGCCTCATTTCCGTGGCCCGGGTTCGAAACTGATCGGGCGCAATCGTCGAATTGTCCTGGTGTTCGTGTGGTGCGGGACGCCCGCGGCCGGTGGGCGGGCGTGGTGGCTGCGCCATTGTCAGCCATGCGCCGCCACTGTGTCGGGCGGGACACCCGCGCCCGGTCGGCGGGCATGGTGGCTGCGCCATTGTCAGCCATGCGCCGCCTCCATGATCGCTTCGTCCACGTTTCGGCCGTCCCGCTCCGCCGCGGCCTGCGCGTTCAGCACGCGCTTGTAGTCCTTCGGCATGACCTTGCCGAAGCGTTCCACCGCGACTTCCCAGTCGGCCAGCAGCGCGTGCGCCACCGCGGATTCCGTTTCCGCGTAATGCCGTTCGACCATTTCCCGCAGGAACTCGGTGTCCTCGTCGTCGAGCGGGTCGACGTCCACCATTTCGTGGTTGACCCGGATCGGCGACAGGTCGAGCAGGTAGGCGACACCGCCTGACATGCCCGCCGCGAAGTTCCGCCCGGTCGGCCCGAGCACCACGACCCGGCCCCCGGTCATGTACTCGCAACCGTGGTCGCCGACACCCTCGACCACCGCGACCGCACCCGAGTTGCGCACGCAGAACCGTTCACCGACCTTGCCGCGCAGGAAGATCTCGCCGCCGGTAGCGCCGTAGCAGATCACGTTGCCGGCGATGATGTGCTCTTCCGCGGGGAACTGCGCCTCGCGCGGCGGCCGCACCACGATCCGCCCGCCGGACAGTCCCTTGCCCACGTAGTCGTTGGCGTCCCCGATCAGGCGCAGGGTGATCCCGCGCGGCACGAACGCGCCGAAGGACTGGCCGGCCGTGCCGGTGAAGGTCACCTCGATGGTGTCGTCCGGCAGGCCCTCGCCGCCCCAGCGCTTGGTCAGCTCCGAACCGAGCATCGTGCCCACGGTCCGGTTCACGTTGCGCACCGGCAGTTCCAGCCGCACCTTGTCGCCCGAGGACAGCGCGCCCTCCGCGAGCTGGATCAGCGTGTTGTCCAGCGCCTTGTCCAGGCCGTGATCCTGCGCGACGACCTGGTGCCGGGCGGTGCGCGGCGGCAGGTCGGGCACGTGGAAGATCGGCGACAGGTCGAGCCCGGCCGCCTTCCAGTGCTCGACCGCGCGCCGCTTGTCCAGCAGCTCGGCGTGCCCGACGGCTTCGGCGATGGACCGGAAACCCAGCTGTGCCAGGTATTCCCGGACCTCCTGCGCGATGAACTCGAAGAAGTTCACCACGTAGTCGGCCTTTCCGCTGAACTTCGCGCGCAGCTTCGGGTTCTGGGTGGCCACCCCGACCGGGCAGGTGTCCAGATGGCACACCCGCATCATGATGCAGCCGGACACCACCAGCGGCGCGGTCGCGAACCCGAACTCCTCGGCGCCGAGCAGCGCCGCGATCACCACGTCGCGGCCGGTCTTGAGCTGACCGTCGGTCTGCACCACGATCCGGTCCCGCAGCCCGTTGGCCAGCAGGGTCTGCTGGGTCTCGGCCAGGCCCAGCTCCCAGGGGCCGCC
>DASSAD010000213.1:0-34319 GCA_035685725.1 Amycolatopsis sp.
AGCGGGAAGCCTGTTCCAAGATGAGGTCTCCCACCCCACGTGGGGTAAGGCCCCCGGAAGACGACCGGGTTGATAGGCCAGAAATGGACGCACAGCAATGTGTTCACAAGTTGACTGGTACTAATAGGCCGAGGACTTACTCACAAAGATCGCTACGCATCCACTCTACAATCCTGAGACACCACACCACCCCCACCACGGGGGAAGGTTGTGTGACTGTTTCACAGAGTTTCGGTGGTCATGGCTGTGGGGAAACGCCCGGCTCCATTCCGAACCCGGAAGCTAAGCCCACCAGCGCCGATGGTACTGCACCCGACAGGGTGTGGGAGAGTAGGACACCGCCGAACACAACCCACCCTTGAGGCCCTGGTCGAGAACCCCCCGGTTCTCCCAGGGCCTCAAGCCATTTCCGGGCTTAATCGAGATAAGACTCGCAGCGCGGTTTTTCCGCCGGCTCGGGCCTTACCCGTGAAGGATCGCGTTCACCGCGTCGCGAAGCGCCGACATCCGGCGTTCGGCGGTGGCGCGCACGGCGCTCAGTGCGCCACCGCCTTCAGTCGAGACCTGTTCCGTCACCTGGAGATAGGCCTTCAGTTTCGGCTCGGTACCCGACGGGCGGATCACCACGCGGACTCCGGCCCCCTGCAAGCGCAACGCGTCGGTTCGTGGCAGCAGATCTTCCATGGTCACCGGCACCCCCGCGAGCCGAGCCGGGGGAGCCGACCGCACGGCGGCCAGCAGCCGGCCGCGCTCGGCCAGGTCACTCACCCGCAGAGACAGCTGGTCGGTGCGGTGAATGCCGTGCGCGATGTCGAGTTCGTCCAGCAGGTCGAGCAGCGAACGCTCCTCCGCCCGTGTCGAGGCGGCCAGATCGCAGGCCAGCACGGCAGCCGCGATGCCGTCCTTGTCGCGCACGAAGTCCGGGTTGGCGCACAACCCGAGCGCCTCCTCGTAGGCGTAGATCAACCCGTCGCCGGCGCGGACCAGCCACTTGAACCCGGTCAGTGTCTCCGCGTATCGCACCCCATGTGCCGCGGCGATGTTCGCCAGCATCGAGGAAGAAACGATCGTCGTAGCGACGAGCGGATCCGTGGAGTCCGTTGTGGACAGTACGTACTCGCCGAGCAGAGCGCCCGTCTCGTCGCCCCGCAGCATCCGCCAGGTGCCGTCTCGATCCCGCACGCCGAGCGCGCACCGGTCCGCGTCCGGATCCAGGGCGACCGCCAGATCGGCGTCCACTTCGGATGCCAGCGTGAGCAGAAGATCAGTCGCGCCAGGCTCTTCCGGGTTGGGGAAGGAGACCGTGGGGAAATCGGGATCCGGTGTGGACTGTGCGGCGACGAGGTGCACGTCGGTGAATCCGGCCCGTTCGAGTGCCTGCGTCAGCGTCGCCCCGCCGACGCCGTGAAGCGCGGTCGCCGCGACCCGGAGCGCGCGCGCCGTCCCCCGGGGCAGTTCGGCGACCTTCGCCAGGTACTCGTCGACCAGGTCGTCACCGACCACGATGGCCCCGGGCGCGCGGGGAATCCGCACCGCACCGGGGGCGGCGGCGATCGCCGCCTCGATCTCCCGGTCCGACGGCGGGACGATCTGGGCACCACTGTCGTCGTAGACCTTGTAGCCGTTGTCGCCCGGCGGATTGTGCGAGGCGGTTATCTGGATGCCGGCTACGGCGCCGAGCCGGCCGACCGCGAACGCGAGCAGCGGCGTGGGTAATGGCCGGGGCAGCACGTGCGCTTCGAAGCCGGCCGCCTGGAGCACCTCGGCGGTCGCGGTCGCGAAGGCTTCCGAACCGTGCCGGGCATCCCGGCCGACCACGACGATCCCGCCGCCGCGGCCGTGCGCGCTCAGCCAGGAGGCCACCCCGGCGGTGGTGCGGACCACGACCGCGGTGTTCATCCCGTGCCGACCCGCGCGCACCGGGCCGCGCAGCCCCGCGGTGCCGAATTCGAGCGGCGCACCCATGCGGTCCGCCAGTTCGGCCGTCGCCGCGGGCACCCCGGCCAGCGCGTCGGCGAGCACCGCCTGAAGTTCCCCGCGGGAGGCCGTGTCGACGTCGTCGGCGATCCACCGGAAAGCCCGGTCGCGCAAATCCGGGGTAAGCCGGAACTCGGTGCTCACGCCGCCAGCCTACGGAAAGCCGCGTGCTCTTCCGGGGACATCACCGGCTAGTGTCGGCGTACATGCGGATCTTGTTTTCCAGTCTGCCCACGCATGGCCACACCTACCCGCTGGTGCCGCTCGCGCGTGCCGCGCGCGACGCCGGTCATGACGTGTTGTTCGCGACGAATGAGTCCTTTCACCCCGTGCTCAAGGCGTTCGGGCTGGACACCGTCGCCGCCGGAATCGGGATCTACCAGGCGTTCGTCCAGGCCAACGGCGGTGACCTCGACCGGCGGGCGCTGCCTCGTGAGTTCCGGGCCGAACTCATCGGCGTGGTCTTCGGCGGCGTGCTGCCCCGCGCGTTCGTCACCGACCTCGGGCCGCTGCTGGCGGAGCTCCAGCCCGACCTCGTCGTGCACGAGGCCGGCAACCTCGGCGGGTTCTTCGCCGCGAAACTGGCCGGGATTCCTGGGATCTGCCACGGCTTCGGCCGGGCGGCGGGCAGCACCGTCGACTTCCCCATCCACGACGCGTTGACCGCCTTCGCGGCCGAAGTGGGCGTCGACTTTCCCGACGCGGCCCGCGGCGGTGGAGACCCCTACCTGGACATCTGCCCCGAGTCGGTGCAGGACGCCGGGTTCCTGGCCGCAATGCAGGATCCGACAGCGAAGCGGATCCCGCTGCGGCCGGTGCCGGTGAACGAGCCGGGCGAGCTGCCCGCGTGGGTCGGCTCCCGTGCGGGTGGGCGGCCACTGGTCTACCTCACGCTGGGCACGGCCTTCGGCGCGATCCCGGTTCTCCGGGCGGCCATCGACGGGCTGACCGGCCTCGATGCGGACGTGCTCGTCGCCGCCGGACCGACCATCGACGTCGAGGCGCTCGGCGGTGTGCCCGCCAATGTCCGGGTGGAAAAGTGGGTGCCGCAGGCGGACCTGTTGCCGCACGTGGACCTGGTGATCCACCACGGCGGCAGCGGGACCACGCTGGGTGCGCTGGCCAACGGCGTGCCGCAACTGGTGCTGCCGCAGGGCGCCGACCAGTTCGGCAACGCGGAAGCGGTGCTGGAACGCGGTGCCGGGGCACGGCTGCTCACCGAGGACCAGACCGCCGAAGCCGTCGCGACGAAGGTGAAAACGCTGTTGACCGACGACGACGCCCTCGCCGCCGCGCGCGCGGTCGCCGCCGAGATCGCGGCCATGCCTTCCCCGGAGGACACCGTGCGGGTGCTGGAGAAAACCGGCCGGGTATGACGTGTGGCGCCGGGAACTCCGGGCGCCACTCCGGAGAGCGCCACTCCGCACGGGGAGACTCCGGACAGCACCGCCGCGAAGGTCAGGCGCGGGCCACCAGGTCGCGCAGCAGGGTGCCCATCCGGGTGGCCGAGACGCGGCCGGCTTCGATGACCTCCTCGTGGCTCAGCGGCTCACCGGTCATGCCGGCGGCGAGGTTGGTCACCAGCGACAGGCCGAACACCTCGATGCCGGCCGCGCGGGCCGCGATGGCTTCCAGCACCGTCGACATGCCCACCAGGTCGGCGCCGAGCGCGCGCAGCATCCGGATCTCGGCGGGGGTTTCGAAATGCGGGCCCGGGAGTCCCGCGTACACACCTTCCTCCAGATTGGGATCGATTTCGCGCGCCAGTCCGCGCAGGCGGGGCGAGTAGAGGTCGACGAGGTCGACGAAGTTCGCGCCGGTGATCGGCGAGGTCGCGGTCAGGTTCAGGTGGTCGCTGACGAGCACCGGCTGACCGACCTGGAAACCCTCGCGCAGCCCGCCGGCGGCATTGGTGAGCAGCACGGAGCGGACCCCGGCCGCGGCCGCGGTCCGCACGTTGTGCACCACCGGCGCGATGCCCCGCCCTTCGTACAGGTGCGTGCGGCCGAGCAGCACGAGGGTCCGCTTGCCCGCCACGTCGACCGAGCGCACGGTGCCGCCGTGCCCCACCGCGGTCGGTGTCTCGAAGCCGGGCAGCTCGCCGAGCGGGATCTCGGCGTCCGGGGTGCCGAGCACGTCCGCGGCCGGGCGCCAGCCGGACCCCAGCACCACGGCGATGTCGTGCCGGGCGATCCCGGTGCGTTCGGCGATGGCCGCCGCTGCCTGCTCTTCTTGACTCATGCGCCCATCGTCTCAAGGTGTTAAGCGCTTTCCGCCGGCGCCTTCCTCTCGGCCGGATGTGCCGAGCGGACCGCGAGAAAGGCGAGGAGACCGAACGGGGAAAGGAAGATGGTCAGCAGCAGGATCGGGCTGACCACCCGCGAGCGGATGCCACGCGCCCGTGCCTCGAAGTACATCCACCGCCCCAGGAACAGGTCGAACGCGACCAGCTGCGCCCAGATCGCGGTCGCCCCGTAGGGCCGGCCGAGAAACGCTTCCAGCGCGCCGAGATCGGGTCGGCTCACCACCTGCCACAGCTGTCCGAAGTGCGGCAGGGCCGTGGCGAAATAGACGACCAGCGGGAGCAGCGGTACCCACGGTGAGGTCAGCACGCGCGCGGTCCACCTCCAGTTGGGCGCGAAGATCAGTAGCGCCCAGAACGGTGCCGCGAGGGCGAAGGCGGCGCTGAACATCACCGGGACACCTCGATCGCTCCGGTTTCCGTGCGTTCCACCTGGCCGTCGGCGTCCGCGCGGGCGAGGGTGAACGTGGCCGGGATGACGCCGCAGGCCACGAGGAACACGAAAGCGGCGATGGTGAGCGTGTCGGGATGGATCAGTGCCTGGCCGCGCAGCGCCTGCCAGGTCACCAGCGCGACCAGGCCGGCGTAGCAGCCGGCGGCGATCATGACGAGGCGGGTCGGCACCTTCGCGGGCCGAAGCCGCGGGAAACGCCGGGCCAGGACCCCCAGTAGCAGGGCGAAGAGCGGCAGGGCCTGCAAGCCGTGGATGCCGACGAAATGCGGGATGCGCAGGTCGCCGCCGGTGGTGTCCCAACCGGTGATGGGCATCTCGGGGCCACCGTCGAGCACGCCGACGCTGTGCGCGCCGACGAGTCCCTGCAGTCCCGGCTGCCCTGGCCGCGGTGTCACCATGAGTCCACCGAGCGCGATCCCCACCAGCGAGATCACCATGCCGGACCGGATGGCCAGCCGGTTCGCGGGGTCGGCGATCGGCGCCCGGAACAGCAGGACGGTGAGGACCAGCGTGGCCACCCAGACCATCGCGATGCTGCCGCCCATGATCAGGTAGAGCGTGTGGTCGAACACGGTCCGGTTGTTGAAATGGCTGGGTACCCCACGAACGGTCTGGGTGATCAGGACGACGAACTCGACGGTCATCAGCACCAGGATGCCCGCCGAGACACGCTCCGCCAGGCGCCTGCCCCTGGTGAGCAACGAGGTCAGCCATGCCCAGGCCAGGCAGTAGAGACCGACGGAGATCGCGAACTTGAACGGCTTTTCCCAGATCGGCGCGCCGAGCAGGATCCGGTGGTCGAAGACGAGTCCGCCGACGCAGAAGAGCGTCAGCACGCCCATCAGACCCGCGAAGAGTGTCATGGGGCGGTTCCAGGTGACCATGGTGCGCTTCCTCCCAGAATAGATAGTCCTTCTATCTGCTATGGGAAGCTAAAGTATCCATACTGAGAGAACTCACAGGAGAACCGCCGTGCGGATGGCAGAACTGAGCGAGGCGTCCGGAGTCCCGGTCGCCACCATCAAGTACTACCTGCGCGAAGGCCTGATTCCGCCCGGCGAGCGCACGAGCCCCAACCAGGCGCGCTACGGCGCGGACCACGTCCGCAGACTCAAACTGGTGCGGGCTCTGCTCGATGTCGGTGGTCTGACCATCGCCGCGGTCCGTGGGGTGCTCGAGGCCGTCGACGGCGAGCGGTCCGTCCACGCCGTGCTCGGCCGAGTCCAGTACGGTCTGCCCGCGCCGAAGGTGCCGGTGGACGATGAGTCTCGCGCCGGGGCGATGGCGATGATCGAGCGGGTCGCCGCTGAGCGGGGCTGGACGCTCAAACCGGGTGACCCCGTCGTCGAGGCACTGGTCGGCATCCTGTGCGCGTTCGCGGACCTGGGCAGGGCCGATCTCCTCGCGCCCCTTTCCGACTACGCCGCGCTCGCCGAGCGGATGGCCGAAATCGACCTCCGTCAGGTCACCGGGCTGTCCACCGTGGAGTCCATTGTGGAGGGAGCGGTGATCGGCACGGTCCTCGGCGACGCGATGTTCGCCGCGTTGCGGAGACTGGCCCAGCACAGTGCTTCCGAACGGCTGCTCGACGACGGTGCCGGGCCGGAATCGTGAGCGCGGCGCGGCTTTCAGTTCACCGGGGTGAAGGTCGACACCGTGTTCTGGTAGAGGACGTTCCGCGCGACGTCCTCGTCCGCGGTCGGCACGGTCACGCTCACCGCCCAGAGGTTCTGATGGTCCTGGAAGATCTGCGCGAAGGTGGTCCGGCTGATCTGGGTGCCGTTGCCGGTGTTCAGCATGCGGTAGCTGACCGTGACGCCGTTGCCGTTCTGCATCCGCTGCACCGGGCCCGGTTTGTAGCCGTTGATCTGCGCTAACCCGTTGAGATAATCCTGGATGCTGTTGTCCGGGAAGTAGCCACCGATGTGGTCCACGGACAGCATCTGCGTGCCGTCCGGGGAAATCCACTGGATGAGCGTGGACGCGGGTAACCCGTCGCCGGTCTGGGAACTGGTGAACTGCTGCCAGTCCGGCGGCACCTGGACCGTGAATTCGGCGGACTGCCCCGGTGTGCCCGACGCGTCGGCTCGCCGGACCTGGTACGTGGTCGGCGGTGACGCCTCCTCGGCCGGCGAAGACGCCGCCCGCGCGGGCGGCGGGATGGGCTGCCCGCCGATGGCACGGGTCGCGACGAAGCCGCCGACCGCCGCGACCAGGAACAACAGGATCGCGGCACCGGTCAGCACCGCGGTCGCCGTCACGCCCCGGCCCGGCGGCTGCACCGGTGCGGGCTCCGGCGCGGGGGTGGTGCTGAAGGGCAGCGGCCCCGGGTCGCGGGCCAGCTCGGGACCGCTCTCGGCCGGTTCGGCCGCTTCCGCCGGCTTTTCCTCCTGCGGCGCCGCCGTCTGGATCTCGCGGGTGTCGGTGGCCTCGGCGCGCTGTGCGCTGGCCTGGTGGAACATTTCCGTCCCGAACAGTACCCGGGGCGGCTTGGTCAGCAGCGGATAAAGCTGCTGGCGGACCTCCCGCAGCGAAATCCGGTCCTGCGGCTGTTTGGCCATCAACCCGCTGATCACGGGCGCGAGCGGGCCGGGGCTCGGCTTGGGGACCTCGCCCTTGACGACCTTGCCGACGGTCTCCAGGGGATCACCGTCGGCGTCGTAGGGCGGGTGTCCCTCGATGACGTGGAACAGGGTCGCGCCGAGCCCCCACAGGTCCGCGGCCGGGGTCACCGCCTTCCCCGAGGCGACCTCCGGCGCGATGTAGGAGGGGGAACCCAGGGTCATGCCGGTCCGGGTCATCGTCGCCTCGGCGACGTTGCGGGCGATGCCGAAGTCGGTCAGCTTGATCCGCCCGTCCTCGGCGACCAGCACGTTGCCCGGCTTGACGTCGCGGTGGGTGATCCCGGCGTCGTGGGCGGCCTCCAGCGCGGCCGCCACCGCGTCACCGACCGCGGCGCTCTGCTCGTCGCTGAGCGGTCCGTGGTCGCGCAGCAGTTCGGCCAGGCTGTGCGAGGGCAGCAGTTCCATCACCACGAACGGCTCGCCGTTCTCGCGGGCGACGTCGTGCAACACGATCACGTTGGGGTGCGACAGCACGGCGATCGCCCTGGCCTCGCGCAGGGTCCGTTCCCGCAACTCGTCGGCCTGCGCGCGGGTCACCCCTGGTGGCAGCCGGATCTCCTTGACCGCGACCGGCCGGCGTAGGAACTCGTCGTAGGCCGACCACACGGTGCCCATGGATCCCGAGCCCAGCACGGAGCGCAGCCGGTAACGACCGGCGACGACACGGGGCTCTTCGCTGTCGGAGGACACGGGGACATTGTGTCAATCGCGGGCAGGCTCACAATCCCACCCCTGCGGAGCCCTCTAAGATTGCTAGGTATGACTCAGGCTGGCACCGGTGTGCCCGAAGAGCTCGCACTCGCGGCGGAGTTCGCCTCCCCCCGCCGTTCCGACTGGCAGCGGCTGGTCGCCGGCGTGCTGAAGAAGAGCGGGGCGATGCCGGAGGACTTCCCCGGCGCCCCGGAGAGCCTGCTGGTCGGCCCCACCTACGAAGGCCTGGACATCCAGCCGCTCTACACCGCCGACGATGACACCCCACCGGCGGGTTTCCCGGGGCTGCCGCCCTATGTGCGCGGCGGGAAGCCGGAGGGAGTGGTCGGTACCGGGTGGGACGTCCGCGTGTCGCACACCCACCCCGACCCGGCCGTGACGAACCGTGCGCTGCTCGCCGACCTGGAAAACGGTGCCACGTCGGCGTGGCTGCGCCTTCCCACGGAATCCCTCGCGGCGGCGCTCGACGGCGTCCACCTGGATCTCGCCCCGGTCGCGCTCGATCCCGGCGAGGACTACGAAAACGCGGCGGCGGTCTTCCTCGACCTCTGCCGCGAGCTGCCGGACAGCCAGGTCATCGGTGTCCTCGGGGCCGATCCCGTCGGGCTGCGCGCGCGCACCGGCCGGCCACACGACCTCGCGCCCGCGGCGGCGCTGGCGGCCCGGCTGGCCGAGCCACACCCGAAGCTGCGCACGATCGTGGTGGACGGGCTGCCGTACCACGAAGCGGGTGGCTCGAACGCGCAGGAACTCGGCGCGGCCGTGGCGGCCGGCGTCGCGTACCTGCGGGCGCTGACGGAGGTCGGGCTGAGCGTCGACCAGGCCGCCGCCCAGCTCGAATTCCGCTTCGCCGCGACCACCGACCAGTTCCTCACCATCGCCAAGTTCCGCGCGGCCCGGCGCCTGTGGTCGCGCGTCACCGAGGTGTCGGGGGCATCCTCGCGCGGGATGCGGCAGCACGCCGTGACCTCGTCCGCGATGCTGACCCAGCGGGATCCCTGGGTGAACCTGCTCCGCACCACCGTGGCGTGTTTCGCCGCCGGAGTCGGCGGCGCCGACGCGGTGACCGTGCTGCCCTTCGACGCCGCGATCGGCCTGCCGGACTCGTTCTCCCGGCGGATCGCCCGGAACACGCAGGCGGTTCTGCTGGAGGAGTCCCGCCTGGCCGGCGTCATCGACCCGGCGGGCGGTTCCTGGTATGTGGAGAACCTGACCGACGCGCTGGCCAACGCCGCGTGGCGTGAGTTCACCGAACTCGAACGGCAGGGCGGCATCGTCGCCGCGCTGGACTCCGGTTTCCTCGCCGAGCGACTGGCCCAGACCTCGGCCGCCCGCTCAGGGCGGCTCGCGACACGCCGGGACCCCATCACCGGCGTCAGCGAATTTCCCTTCCTGGCGGAGAAACCGGTCGAACGGGCACCCGCTCCGGCCGTTCCCGGGGGCGGGCTGCCCAGCGTCCGCTACGCGCAGGATTACGAAGAACTGCGCGACCGTTCCGACGCGCACCTGGCCGCGCACGGCGAGCGGCCGAAGATCTTCCTGGCCACGCTCGGCCCGGTCGCCGCGCATACGGCGCGGGCGACCTTCGCCTCGAACCTGTTCCAGGCGGGCGGGATCGAGGCGGTCGAACCCGGTGCGGTCGCCGACATCGTCGAGGCGTTCCGTCACAGTGGTGCCCGCGTCGCCTGTCTGTGCGGTAACGACCGGTCCTACGGTGAGCAGGCGGAGGAGATCGCCGCCGGCCTGCGGGCGGCCGGCGCGATCGACGTGTACACGGCGGGCAAGCCGGCGGGTTACCGTGGCATCACCGAGTACGTCTACACCGGTTGTGACGCGCTTACCGTGCTGCGCGGCCTTTTGCGGAAGCTGGGAGTCGACTGATGGCCATCCCCGACTTCACCGACATCGAACTCGGCGTGCCCGAACCCGGCAGCCCGGCGGACTGGGCCGAGGCGCTGCACGCCGCCACCGGCAAGGGCGCGGACGCCCTCACCTGGGAAACCCCCGAGGGCATCGGCGTCAAACCGCTCTACACCGCCGAAGATCTGTCCGATGTGGACTTCCTGGGGACCTATCCCGGCCTCGCGCCCTTCGTGCGCGGGCCGTACCCCACGATGTACGTGAACCAGCCGTGGACCGTCCGCCAGTACGCCGGCTTCTCCACCGCGCAGGAGTCCAACGCCTTCTACCGCCGAAATCTCGCGGCGGGCCAGAAAGGGCTGTCGGTGGCCTTCGACCTTGCCACCCACCGCGGGTACGACTCCGACCATCCGCGGGTCTCCGGCGACGTGGGCATGGCGGGCGTCGCGATCGACTCGATCTACGACATGCGGCAGCTCTTCGACGGCATCCCGCTGGACAAGATGAGCGTGTCGATGACCATGAACGGCGCCGTGCTGCCGGTGCTCGCGCTCTACATCGTCGCCGCGGAGGAACAGGGCGTCGAGCCGGAACAGCTGGCCGGGACCATTCAGAACGACATCCTCAAGGAGTTCATGGTCCGCAACACCTACATCTACCCGCCGCGGCCGTCGATGCGGATCATCTCCGACATCTTCGCGTTCACCTCCCGGCGGATGCCGCGGTTCAACTCGATCTCGATCTCCGGGTACCACATGCAGGAGGCGGGCGCCACCGCCGACCTCGAACTGGCCTACACGCTCGCCGACGGCGTGGAGTACCTCCGCGCCGGCCTCGACGCCGGTCTGGACATCGACAGCTTCGCGCCGCGACTGTCGTTCTTCTGGGCGATCGGCATGAACTTCTTCATGGAGGTCGCCAAGCTGCGTGCGGCCCGCCTGCTGTGGGCCAAGCTGGTCAAGCAGTTCGCACCGCGCACCGAAAAGTCGCTGTCCCTGCGCACGCACTGCCAGACCTCGGGCTGGTCGCTGACCGCGCAGGACGTCTACAACAACGTCGTCCGCACCTGCGTCGAGGCCATGGCCGCCACCCAGGGCCACACCCAGTCCCTGCACACCAACGCGCTGGACGAGGCGCTCGCGCTGCCGACCGACTTCTCCGCGCGCATCGCCCGGAACACCCAGCTGCTGCTCCAACAGGAATCGGGCATCACCCGGGCGATCGATCCCTGGGGCGGCAGTTTCTTCGTCGAGCGGCTGACCTACGACCTCGCGCGCCGGGCCTGGGCGCACATCAGCGAGGTCGAGGCGGCGGGCGGCATGGCGCGCGCGATCGACGCCGGGATTCCCAAGCTGCGCATCGAGGAAGCGGCCGCGCGGACGCAGGCGCGGATCGACTCGGGACGCCAACCGGTGATCGGCGTCAACAAGTACCGCCCGCGCGGCGAAGAGGCCGAGCAGATCGACGTGCTCAAGATCGACAACGCCGGGGTGCGCGCGCAACAGCTGGAGAAGCTGAGCCGGTTGCGTTCCGAACGCGACGAAGCCCTGACCCGGGAAGCCTTGCGCAGGCTGACCGCGGGCGCCGAAGGGGACGGGAACCTGCTCGCCCTGGCCATCGACGCCGCGCGGGCCAAGGCGACGGTCGGCGAGATCTCCGCGGCACTGGAGCAGATCTGGGGGCGCCACGCCGGCCAGATTCGTACCATCTCAGGCGTGTACCGGGACGAGGTCGGGAAAACCGAGAACGTGGACGCTGCCCGCGAGCGGGTCGAGCGGTTCGCCGAACTGGAGGGCCGGCGGCCCCGGATCCTGGTCGCGAAGATGGGCCAGGACGGACACGACCGCGGCCAGAAGGTGATCGCGACCGCGTTCGCCGACCTCGGGTTCGACGTCGACGTCGGCCCGCTGTTCTCGACGCCCGCCGAGGTCGCGCGCCAGGCCATCGAGGCCGACGTGCACATCGTCGGGGTGTCCTCGCTCGCCGCCGGGCACCTGTCCCTGGTGCCCGCCCTCCGGGAGGAGCTGGCGCGGCTGGGCCGCGACGACATCATGATCGCGGTCGGCGGCGTGATCCCCCCACAGGACCACGACGCGCTGCGCGAGGCCGGCGCGTCGGCGATCTTCGGACCGGGCACCGTGATCGCCGACGCCGCGCTCGGTCTGCTCGACCGGTTGGAACACGAGGCCGGCGGGAAATGACGCGCCCGGAACGGTCGCGGCGCGTCACCACGGGTGGGCGGTCCTGAATTGGGTCGCCGGATCGATGTCGCCGAGTACGCCAAGGGTGTCCTCGCCGGTGACCGCGCCACCCTGTCGAAGGCGATCACCCTGGTCGAGTCGAACCGGGCCGAGCACCGCAGGCAGGCACAGGAGCTGCTGATCGAGGTGCTGCCGCGGGCCGGGGGCGCCCGCCGGGTCGGGATCACCGGGGTGCCCGGAGTCGGCAAGTCGACCTTCATCGACCAACTGGGCACCGACCTGACCGAGGCGGGACACCGGGTCGCGGTGCTGGCCGTCGACCCGTCGTCCACCAGGACCGGCGGCAGCATCCTCGGCGACAAGACCAGGATGGCCCGCCTCGCCGTCGACCCCGCCGCGTTCATCCGGCCCTCGCCGACCTCGGGCACGCTCGGCGGAGTCGCTCGCGCGACCCGCGAGACGATCGTGCTGATGGAGGCCGCCGGATACGATGTCGTGCTGGTCGAGACCGTCGGGGTCGGGCAGTCCGAGGTGACCGTCGCCAACATGGTCGACTGCTTCCTGTTCCTCACCCTGGCCAGAACCGGGGACCAGTTGCAGGGCATCAAGAAGGGCGTACTGGAACTCGCCGACGTGATCGCGGTGAACAAGGCCGACGGCGAACACGAGCGTGACGCCCGGCGTGCGGCGCGCGAACTTTCCGGCGCGCTGCGGATGATCTACGGTCCCGACGCGCCGTGGACGCCGCCCGTGCTCACCTGCAGCGGGCTGCACGACGTCGGGCTCGACACCGTGTGGCAGCAGATCGAACGGCACCAGCTGCTGCTGACCGAGTCGGGCGAGTTGCCGCGCAAACGCAAGCAACAGCAGGTGGACTGGACCTGGGCGATGGTGCGCGACCAGTTGCTCGGGCGCCTCGCCGATCACCCCGGTGTCCGCGGGGTCGTGCCGGAGGTCGAGCGGGCGGTCCGCGACGGCGAACTCACCCCGACCCTGGCGGCACAACGGATTCTGGATGCCTTCGGAACGTGACTTCGGGTAGTCCAGTTGGCAGACTGGGATACCGGCGAGTCAACGGAGGCAGGATGATCAAGAAGGTGCTGGCCGGGTTGCTGCTTTGCGTGGTGACCCTGTTCACCGCTCCCACCGCGACGGCCGAGGCGTCGACGGTCGTGAGAGCCGTGTCGGCCGGTCCCGTCGCGCAGCAGACCCCCGCCCCGCCGGGGCCGCGCATCGATCCTGCCGAAACCGCGAAGGCGAACGCGGAGCAGACCAAGAGCAAGATCATCGTCGGCGTGATCGCACTGGTGCTCGCCGGGCTCGTGGTGTGGGGGCGCAGCATCCGGCGCAAGCGCCGGAAGGCGGCCGGTGGCTAGCCGAAGGGTCCGTCGGCCGCTCGGCGGGTACAGCTAGACCGAACTTCGTAATGCCGTTCAACGCAGATCCGCTACCGGCCGTCCAGAAGGGTGCCGCGTAAGCGGACAGTTGCCACTTGCCTAGGGCAAGATTGCGGCAAATGGGTTAACCGCTGCGCTGTACGGAGGTTTGGGCGTGACCGTGCTCGACTCACGTGTCCCGGGTGACCGTGATGGAAAAACCCCCGCCGGGTCGCTCGGCGCGCTGATTACGGCGGACGGGGTCAGCATGGCACCTGTGACCGACCTCGGCGCGGGCAGAGGCCCCTTCTGGCTCGATGAGTGGCTGGAGCGCTTCGGCGGCGACCTGGTGGCCTGGCGTCGGCACATCCATGCCCACCCCGAGCTCGCCCGCACCGAGCACGCCACCACCGAGCTGATCGTCTCCGTGCTGCGCTCGGCCGGGCTGGACCCGGTGGTGCTGCCCGGTGGCACCGGCCTGATCTGCGACATCGGGAGCGGGCCCGGGTGCGTGGCACTGCGGGCCGACATCGACGCCCTGCCGCTCACCGAGGCGACCGGGCTGCCCTACTCCGCCACCGTGGACGGCGTCGCGCACGCATGCGGGCACGACGCGCACACCGCCGCTCTGCTCGGCGCCGGGCTCGCGCTGGCTTCGGCACCCGAGCTGCCGGGCCGGATCCGGCTGATCTTCCAACCGGCGGAGGAGGTCATGCCCGGCGGCGCGCTGGAGGTGATCGCCGCCGGCGGGCTGGACGGCGTCGACCGGATCTTCGGCCTGCACTGCGACCCGCGGCTGCGGGTGGGCCGGGTCGGATCACGCGTGGGCCCGCTGACCTCGGCCGCCGACCTGATCGAACTGCGCCTGACCTCGCCCGGCGGGCACACCTCGCGCCCGCACCTGACGGCGGACCTCGTGCACGCCCTGGGCGTCGTGATCACCTCGCTGCCCTCGGTGCTGTCCCGGCGGGTCGACCCGCGGTCCGGCACCGTGCTCGTGTGGGGTGCGGTGCACGCCGGTCAGGCGGCCAACGCGGTGCCGCAGGACGGCGTCCTGCGCGGCACGCTGCGGACCGCCGACCACGAGGTGTGGAAGGCATTGGAACCCCTGGTGACCGCCTCGATCGAGTCGCTGCTCGCGCCCACCGGTGCCGGGTTCACCCTGGACTACCGGCGCGGCGTCCCGCCGCTCGTGGGCGACGAGGAGAGCACGAGCCTGCTGCGCGCCGGCGTCGGCGCCGCCCTTGGCGACAGCGCACTCAGCGGGACCGAGCAGTCGTCCGGCGGCGAGGACTTCGCGTGGTACCTCGAGCACGTTCCCGGCTCCTTCGCCCGCCTCGGCGTCTGGTCCGGCACCGGTGAACAGCGCGACCTCCACCAGCCGACCTTCCAGCTCGACGAGCGCGCCCTCCCGGTCGCCGTCCGCGTCCTGGTCCACACGGCCCTGGCCACCCTCGCCTGACCACCCCCGTCGCCGTGTCCTCCGCTCCGGTTGCCGTGTCCCCTCGTCCGGTCGGCGTGTCCCCTCGTCCGGTCGGCGAGTTCTCCCGTCGCGCGTGAGTCCTCCGGCTCGGCGAGCGAACGCTCCCTCCAGGTCGCTGACGTTGTCCACAGCTGCTTGAGTTATCCACAGATTTCGCTTCGGTGGCCCGGGTGCGTGCGAGATGCGAGACCGTCGATACGTGCTGTTACTACCTGAAGGCCTCCATGGGGCCTATTCCCGAACCGAACTCAACCGCATCCTGACCCGGGGACAGGTCCGATCCGCCATCGGGCATGGCTGGCTGGTGCCGTTCTCGCGATCGGTGCTGGTCGACTCTCGTCGCGCCACGGAGTTTCACACCCGGGCGGCGGCGTCGCTGCTGTCGATCGGGCCCGAAGCAGCTTTGAGTGGCAACAGCGCGCTCGTGATGCACGGGTGCACTGCCGCGGACTCCGCGCCGATCCATGTCCGGGTGCCCTATCACCGCAAGCCCCATTCTCGGCCCGGCCTCGCTGTCCACCAAGGGCGATTCGAAGACCACGATGTGGAAGAACTGGGCGGACTCCGCACCCTCGGCCTCGATGTCGCGCTCGCCGAAGTGCTCTGTCGACGCGATCGGCGCGTCGCAATCGCTTGCGCGGATCAGGCGTTGTCCATGATTCCAGGGCCCGCGCGGGACGAGTTCCGGTCGCGTGTCGGGGAGCAGGTCCGGGCGCGCGCGGATTCGCGCGGCACCTTGGGCGGACTCGCGCTGTTGGATTTGGCGACCGGACTTGCCGAATCGCCGGCGGAAAGCTGGCTGTTGTTGAACCTTGTGGACAGTGGACTGCCGGTTCCCGAACAGCAGCTCAGGATCGTCGATCTGGCGGGCAACGAGATCTACCGGCTCGACTTCGGCTGGCGAGAACCAAGGGTCGCGGTCGAATACGACGGCTATGTGGCTCACGAAAACAGGAAGCAACGGGATGCCGCGCGGGACGAGGACCTTCGCCGCCGTGGATGGATCGTGATCCGGGCCGACGCGGACGACATCAAGGATCCGAGCCGGCTGGTCGCGGCGGTGCGTGCGGCCTTCGAAACCCGGCGGATGGCGGCCTAGTCTGTTTTGGCTCGACGCGTCACCGGAGAAGATCTGCGCGAGCAGAGGCCCCGCAAAGTGGGCACGTTTCGAGACGTGTCACCCTGTTTACCCGCGCGGCACGGTCGGCAACGGTCCGCTCTTGATTCAGCCACGGCCTGCAGAAAACGGAACCACAGACAGATCGACAGCGCGCCGGGCCGGGATTCGGTGTGGTGGAACCAACTCCGGAAATGGGACCTCGGCACTCGCATTCCCCCAGAGCGCGGTGGCGGGGCGTGGACTCGTGGCCTGGCGAGTAGGACGCGTCTGCGACCGCGACGCAGGACTCGCCGACCGCAACAGGGGACACGGCCGCCGGACGGGAGGACACGGCGACCGGAGGAGGGGACACGGCGACCGGAAGAGGGGACACGGTGGGCGGGGCGCCGGAACTGCCGGACCGCCTGGACTCGTCGGGGTCGTTGGACTCGTTGGACTCGTTGGATTCGTTGGGGGTCGTTGGGCGGGAGGGGAGTCGGGGTCGGTCAGCCGGCGATGCCCTGGCAGGGGCGGGTGCGCAGGTCGTCGACGTAGTCCTTGGGGGCTCCGGCGGCTTCGGCGGCGTCGGCGAGCACACCGAGGTACCGGGCCGAGGGGAGACCGCCCTCGTAGGCGTCCAGCACGTACAGCCAGGCCAGGGCCGAGCCGTCCATGGTCTGCACGCGCAGCCGGATCTTGTTGTGCAGCCCGAGTTCGCCGCCTTCCCAGCGGTCGAGACCGCCTTCGTCGAGCGGGGTGACGTCGTAGAGCACCACGAACACCCGGGACCCGGGGTCTTCGACGATGGTGGCGAGCGCGCCTTCCCACCCGATGTCCTCGCCGCCGAAGGTGAGCCGCCAGCCCTCGAGCCACCCGGTGCCCGCCATCGGCGAGTGTGGGGCGCGCTCCATCATCTGCGTGGGTTCCATGTTGGACCCGTAGGCGGCATACAACGGCACGGGGCACAGCCTAGCGACCGGCGGCCCGGATGGCCCTCCTAAGGTGGTCGTGAGCGACGGGAAGGTGAGCGCACGTGACCAAGATCGTGATCATGGGCGGGGGACCCGCGGGCTACGAGGCGGCTCTGGTGGCCGCACAGCATGCGGCGGATGTCACGGTCATCGAGCGCGACGGGCTCGGTGGTGCCTGTGTGCTCTCCGACTGTGTCCCGTCGAAGACCTTCATCGCCTCCTCCGGGGCCCGCGCGAACATGCACGGTCTCGGCGAGTTGGGCGTGGTCACCGACATGGCGGAGGTCAGCGTGGACCTGCGCACCGTGCAGGGGCGGGTGAAGGGCCTCGCGCTCGCGCAGTCGGCCGATATCCGTGCCCGCCTGCAGCGGGAAGGCGTGCGCGTCGTCGTCGGCGAAGCCCGGTTCTGTGACGAGGAGCCCGGTCTCGCCACGCACAAGGTCGCCGTCACGCCGCGCTCGGATGAACCCTTCGTGCTCGATGCCGACGTGGTGCTCGTCGCCACCGGGGCGACCCCGAGGGTGCTGCCGGGTGCGGTTCCCGACGGAGAGCGCATCCTCGACTGGCGTCAGCTCTATGACCTACCCGAACTTCCCGAGCATCTGGTCGTGATCGGGTCCGGTGTCACGGGCGCCGAGTTCGCCTCGGCCTACACGGAGATGGGGGTCAAGGTGACCCTGGTCTCCAGTCGTGATCGCGTCCTGCCGCACGAAGACGCCGACGCCGCCGCCGTGCTGGAGGAGGTCTTCTCCCAGCGCGGCACCGCGGTGGTCAAGCATGCCCGGGCGGAGCGCGTCGAGCGGGTCGAGAAGGGCGTCGTGGTCCATCTCGCGGACGGCCGCGTGATCGAGGCGAGCCATGCGCTGATGACCGTCGGTTCGATCCCCAACACCACCGGTATCGGCTTGGAGAGGGTCGGCATCGAGCCCGGCCCCGGCGGTTTCATCACGGTCGACCGAGTCTCGCGTACGAGCGTGCCGGGGGTGTACGCGGCCGGCGACTGCACCGGGGTGCTCATGCTCGCGTCGGTGGCGAGCATGCAGGGCCGGATCGCGATGTGGCACGCCCTGGGCGAGGGTGTCGCGCCCATCAAGCTCAAGACGGTCGCGGCGAACGTGTTCACCCACCCCGAGATCGCCACGGTCGGCATCAGTCAGCAGGCGATCGATTCCGGTGAGGTGCCCGCCCGCACCATCATGCTGCCGCTCGCCACGAACGCGCGGGCCAAGATGGAGGGCGTTCGCCACGGTTTCGTCAAGCTGTTCTGCCGTCCGGCCACGGGAGTGGTGGTCGGCGGTGTCGTGGTCGCCCCCACCGCGAGCGAGCTGATCCTGCCGATCGCGCTGGCGGTGCAGAACCAGTTGACCGTCGACCATCTCGCGCTGACGTTCTCCGTCTACCCCTCGCTGTCCGGCTCCATCACCGAGGCAGGCCGGCAGCTGATGCGCCACGACGACCTGGACTGAATCATCCCGGCGCGCGGGGCAACCCGCCGTCGGCCCGGCGCGTGTTCCCGGCATGAGGTTCTTGGCGCTGCTGCTCGGTCTCCTGCTCCTGGCCGGTTGTGCGGCCGAACCACGTCAGGTCACCGGCCCGCCGCCCACGGTGGCAAGCAGCACGGCACCGTCACCCGGGCCGGCCCCGTCCGAGCCCACGGAAATCGACATCTCCAAGATCGCGGCGCATTCCACGCTGGTGCCGCTGGGGCTGAATCCGGACGGCACCATCCAGGTCCCGCCGGTGAGCACGCCGCGGCAAGCGGGCTGGTACTCGTACGGGCCGACGCCCGGCGAAATCGGCCCCGCGGTCATCGTCGGGCATGTGGACGGGAACAACCAGAAAGGCATCTTCTACCGGCTCAAGGAGCTCGCGCCAGGTGACCGGATCTCGGTGTCGCGAAAGGACGGTTCGGCGGTCGTCTTCGTGGTGCGCGAAGTGGACCAGGTCGACAAGGATGCCTTTCCGGAGAACCTGGTGTACGGGAACACTTCCGACGCCGAACTGCGCCTGATCACCTGCGGCGGAAGCTTCGACCGCACGGCGCACAGCTACGTGGACAACGTCATCGTCTACGCCGGACTCGCTTGAGCCCTGTTTTTGTCGGTCCCGGGTGCGACACTGTGACCAGTCGTACAGATCCGACCAGAGACAGGAGTTCAAGATGGTTTTCCGTGACACGCCGTGGCCGGACGGGACGCCGTGCTGGGTCGACGCGATGGTGGCCGATGTGCAGCGCGCGGTGCCGTTCTACAGCGGGTTGCTGGGCTGGGAACTGCAGGATCAAGGTGAGGAGTACGGGCATTACCACATCGCCAAACTGCAGGGCAGAAGTGTTGGCGCGGTGGGGCCCAAGCCACCCGACATGGGTGATATGCCGTCGGTGTGGACGACCTACATCGCGGTCACCGACGCGGACAAGATCGCGACCAAGATCACTGAGGCCGGTGGCCAGTTGATCGTGCCGCCGGGCGATGTCGGGCGCGAGGGCCGCATGGCCATGGCCGCGGATCCGGCGGGCGCGGTGTTCGGTGTGTGGCAGTCCGGGGAGACCAAGGGCCTGCAGATCACCAACGTGCCGGGGAGCTTGGTCTGGAACGAATGCATGACCCGCGATTTCGAGGGCGCGAAGTCCTTCTACGCCGAGGTGTTCGGCTACCGCATCGAGGACATGTCGGGTGAGGGTTTCTCCTATGCCACCCTGAATCTCGACGATCGGCCGATCGGCGGCCTGGGTGCACTGCCCGCGGAGGTGCCGGCCGACGTGCCTTCGCACTGGTCGGTGTATTTCGGTGTGTCCGATACGGACGCGTCCCTTGCCAAGCTCAGGGAACTCGGCGGAACAGCCCTCGGTGATCCCCGTGACACGCCTTATGGGCGAATGGCACAGGTCACCGACAACCAGGGAGTGCCGTTCAACATCATTTCGGTGAGTAGCGAGTAAATCCGGAGGAAATTCGCGACCGGCAGAAGGCAACGTGATCGCATTCTCAGGTGTGTTCCAGGAGAACGAGAACACACCTGAGGAGGTGCGCGATGGGCGCCAAGACGATCACGGCTGGGGCAGGATTGCTCGCGCTGGGCACAACCTTGTTCATCGGCCCGACGGCAGGCGCCACCGCGCCACCGCCGTACTTGCACGTCACGCCGACGACGGTGCAGGCGGGGGGCGCGCTGGAATTTCTTGCGAGTTGCTACGGGAACAGAACGGAGGTGACTTCACCGGGCCTCGCCGCGCCGGTCGTTCTTGAACCCAATTCGGGAAGCGGGGCGGGCTATCCAGGCCAAGGTCGGGCGGGGCAGCGGCCCGGGCATTTCACGGCCAGTTTCACCTGCAGCGGTGGCCCCACGCAGTTCGCTGACGGGACCGCGACAGCGGAGTTCACGGTGGTGTGCACACCGGTGACGCCGTCGCCTACTTCCACGGCGCCGCCGACCACCTCGGTGCCATCCTCCAGCAACCCCCCGTCCAGCGAACCGCCGTCCGGCAACCCGCCGTCGAGTTCGACGCCGGCCGCGTCACCAACGACGTCGAGCGCCGATGTTGCGCCCGCCGCGTCGGTGTCGTGTTCGGCGCCTGGGAGTGCGCCCGCACCCCAGGTGCGCATCGTGCCGAGGGGCGCGCCCGAAACCGGTGACGGTTCCACTGCAGGGAACTGAAGACCTGGCACCCGGAGTTGCGCGGCACCAGAAGCTGCGCGGCACGACGGCAACCAGGCCGATGTGGCGATGGCCGAGCGCCATCGCTCTGCGATGCGTGGCGTTGCTCTGCGATGCGTCGCGTTGCGTGGGGCCGTGCCGATCGTGCTACGAAGCCGTTGGGGGCGTGCCGTGCAATGGGTGATGCGGTGCGAGAACGGGGTGATCCGAATGGCCCGTGTGCTGTGACAACTCGATGCGACACCTTCCGTCCGCGGGCGCCGACGGCGTTGGTGTGCGAGTCCATCCGGCAACTGGCGTGAGCGATGCGGCGAAAGCGGCTGGCGGATCGAGTAGGTGCCGAGCCCGCGCGAGACGAGCAGCGCGAGCCGATCGAGGCAAGCCCGTGGTGAGGGTCGGAGTTCTGTTCTTGCCCGACCGTCACCGAGGGCTCACGTGGTGCCGTGGCGCGCGGCGAGCGCGGTTCACTCCACCCAGTCGAAGGTCTTGGTCACCGCCTTCTTCCAGTTGCGGTACTGGGTTTCGCGCGTGGTCTGGTCCAGGTTCGGGGTCCATTCCCGGTCCTGTGCCCAGTTGTTCCGGATGTCGTCCTCGCCGGCCCAGAACCCGACGGCGAGGCCTGCCGCGTAGGCGGCGCCGAGCGCGGTGGTTTCGTTGACCACCGGGCGGATCACCGGAACGCCGAGGACGTCGGCCTGGAACTGCATGAGCAGTTCGTTGACGACCATGCCGCCGTCCACCTTGAGCGACTTCAGCGGCACGCCGGAGTCGGCGTTCATCGCCTCGATCACCTCGCGCGACTGGAACGCCGTGGCCTCCAGCACGGCACGGGCGAGGTGCCCCTTGTTCACGAACCGGGTGAGGCCGACGATCGCGCCGCGGGCGTCGGAGCGCCAGTACGGGGCGAACAGTCCGGAGAACGCGGGCACGAAGTATGCCCCGCCGTTGTCCTCGACGCTTCGCGCCAGGGTCTCGATCTCGGCCGCGGTGCCGATCATGCCCAGGTTGTCCCGCAGCCACTGGACGAGTGAGCCGGTGACCGCTATCGAACCCTCCAGCGCGTACACCGTTTCCTGGGCACCGATCTTGTAGCAAACCGTGGTGAGCAGGCCGTTGCGCGACATCACCTTCTCCGTGCCGGTGTTGAGCAGCACGAAGTTGCCGGTGCCGTAGGTGTTCTTGGCTTCGCCGGGTGACAGGCACGCCTGCCCGAAGGTGGCCGCCTGCTGGTCGCCGAGAATGCCCGCGATCGGCACCCCGGACAGCACGCCCCGCTCGCGAACACGGGCGTACTCCTCCGACGACGAGCGGATCTCCGGCAGCATGGACAGCGGGATGCCCAGATCGCTGGCGATTTCGGTGTCCCAGGCCAGGGTGTCCAGGTCCATCAACAAGGTGCGTGAAGCGTTGGTCGGGTCCGTGAGGTGTATCCCGCCGTCGGGCCCACCGGTCATCTGCCACAGGACCCAGGTGTCCATGTTGCCGAACAGAAGGTCCCCGGCCTCGGCCCGCTCGCGAGCGCCGTCGACGTTGTCCAGGATCCACTTGATCTTCGGGCCGGAGAAGTAGGTGGCCAGGGGCAGCCCGGTCTTCGCGCGGTAGCGTTCCTGGCCGCCGCCGCGCGCGCCGAGCTCGTCGACGATCTTGTCGGTGCGGGTGTCCTGCCAGACGATCGCGTTGTACACCGGCTTGCCGGTCTTGCGGTCCCATACCAGCGCCGTCTCGCGCTGGTTGGTGATGCCGACCGCGGCGATGTCGCCGGCGGTCAGATCGGCTCTGGCCAGGGCGCCCGCGGTGACCGCGCGCGTGTTGTCCCAGATCTCCTCCGCGTTGTGCTCGACCCAGCCGGCCCGCGGGAAGATCTGCTCGTGCTCCTTCTGGTCCACGGCGACGACCCGGCCCGAGTGATCGAAGATCATCGCTCGGGTCGATGTGGTGCCCTGGTCTACGGCGACGATGTAAGGCATGTTCTCTCCCATATCAGGTCAGGTTGTGCACGGCCAGGTAGAGCAGCGAAGCCAGCGCGCCGCCCACCAGCGGGCCGACGACGGGAACCCACGAATATCCCCAGTTCGGGTCGGCCTTTCCCCTGATCGGCAACAGGAACGCGTAGGCGATGCGCGGCCCGAGGTCACGAGCCGGGTTGATGGCGTAGCCGGTCGGCCCGCCCAGTGAGATGCCGATGACCAGCACGACGAACGAGACTCCGGCGTAGCCCAGCGCCGAGTTGCCGAAGTCGGGCACACCGCCACCGCCGGCCTTGGCCGTGGGGCTCAGCAGAATCCAGCCCACGAGCACGAACGTGCCGATCGCTTCGGTCACCAGGTTCCACAGCTTGTTCGGGATCTGCGGCGCGGTGGAGAAGATGCCGAGCGTGTTCTCCGGTTCCGGATGGTCGTCCAACTGGAGTTTGTAGGTCGCCCAGCACAGCACGGCGCCGACGATTGCGCCCACCAGCTGGCCGGCGAGGTAGAACGGAACCTCGCTCCAGGGGGTCTTTCCCGCGAGCGCCAGCCCCAGGGTGACGGCCGGGTTGAGGTGCGCCCCGCTCGGCGCGGCGATGCTCGCGCCGGCGAAGACGCCGAAGGCCCAGCCGAAGGTGATGAAGAGGAATCCCGCGTTGTGCCCGTTGTTCTTCCGCAATACGTGGTTCGCGACCACGCCGTTTCCGAGGAGGATCAGCACCGCGGTGCCGAGCATCTCCCAGACGAAAATCCCACCCGCGCTCATTCCGCCCCTTCCCTCAGTGCGTTTCGTCGGAATCAGCACGGCTCGTCCCGGCGCCGCTGCCGATCCACGATCGGGTGAACGTTACTGGGTGGTAGCGATCATTCCAAGAGCGTTCGCACAGTGACCCGGGATACCTCCGGAAGGCGCGCCCGGGCGCATCGGCCATGTCATGCTTGTGACGTGCAGCAGCAGGCGCGAGGAGGGAGCCGGAGTGACTGAGTCGAAGCTGGGGCCGGCCGCGCGGGAAAAGGCGTGGGGCCGGCTCAGCGGCGAGACCTTCGATCTGGTGGTGATCGGTGGTGGCGTGGTCGGCGCCGGCACCGCGCTGGACGCCGCGACCCGCGGTCTCCGGGTCGCCCTGGTGGAGGCGCGCGATCTGGCCTCCGGCACCTCCAGTCGGTCGAGCAAGCTGTTCCACGGCGGGCTGCGCTATCTGGAACAGCTCGAGTTCGGGCTGGTCCGCGAGGCCCTGCGGGAGCGGGAACTGATGCTCACCAGGCTCGCCCCGCACCTGGTCAAGCCGGTGAGCTTCCTGTACCCGCTGACCCACCGCGGCTGGGAGCGGCCCTACACCGCCAGTGGTCTGTTCCTTTACGACACCATGGGTGGGGCCCGGTCGGTGCCGGGGCAGAAACACCTCACGAAGGCGGGTGCGCTGCGCCTGGTGCCCGCGCTCAAACGGGACGCGCTGATCGGCGGAATCCGGTACTACGACGCCCAGGCCGACGACGCGCGGCACACCATGACGGTCGCGCGCACCGCGGCACACTACGGCGCAGTGGTCCGGACCTCGACCCAGGTGGTGGAGTTCCTCCGTGAAGCGGACCGGGTTTCCGGGGTGCGCGTCCGCGACGTCGAGGACGGCCGGGAAACGGAGATCCACGCCAACGCTGTGATCAACTGCACCGGGGTGTGGACCGACGAGCTGCAGCGGCTTTCCGGCAGCCGTGGGCGGTTCCGGGTGCGCGCCAGCAAGGGCGTGCACGTCGTCGTGCCGAGGGACCGGATCGTCTCGGAGTCCGGCATCATCCTGCGTACCGAGAAGTCCGTGTTGTTCGTGATCCCGTGGCGCAACCACTGGATCGTCGGGACCACCGACACCGACTGGCATCTCGATCTCTCGCACCCGGCGGCGACTCAGAACGACATCGACTACATCCTCGACCAGGTCAACACCGTGCTCGCGACGCCGCTGACCCACGACGACATCGAGGGCGTCTACGCCGGCCTGCGGCCGTTGCTCGCCGGGGAGAGTGAGGAGACTTCCAAACTGTCCCGGGAACACGCGGTCGCGCGGGTAGCGCCCGGTCTCGTGGCGATCGCGGGCGGAAAGTACACGACGTACCGGGTAATGGCCGCGGACGCGGTGAACTCGGCGGCCGTGGATCTGCCGGGAAGGCTCCAGCCGTCGATCACGGACAAGGTCCCGCTGCTCGGCGCGGACGGCTACCACGCGCTGGTCAACCAGGCCGATCACCTCGGCGCGCAGGCGGGTCTGCATCCCTACCGCGTCCGGCACCTGCTCGACCGGTACGGGTCGCTGGTGTTCGAGGTGCTCGCGCTCGCGGAGGGGCGGCCCGAGTTGCTGCGACCGATCGAGCACGCGCCGGACTATCTCGCGGTCGAGGCGGTTTACGCCGCCAGCCATGAGGGCGCGCTTCATCTGGAAGACGTACTGGCGCGCCGGACCCGAATCTCGATCGAGTATCCGCATCGTGGTGTGGACTGCGCGGAGCAGGTGGCGCGGTTGGTGGGGGAGGCGCTCGGCTGGACGGAAGAGACGGTCCTGCACGAGGTGAAGGTCTACACGGCGCGGGTGGCCGCGGAGCGCGATTCCCAGACGCAGCCGAGCGATGAGGCCGCCGACGCGCGGCGTTCGAGTGCGCCGGAGGCGCGTGCCCGCCTCACCGAGCCGGTCGGCTAGCGGGTCGCGGGGGCCCGTGTTCGGAGTCGGCGGCCGAGCACAGGGCGAGGTTCGGGGCCGGACGGGCGGGGTGGGGTGGCACTACGCAGCGGGACCGGCGACGGGACCGGCACGCCGCGTTGGGCGAGGCGGTGCAGCCCGCCGCGGGGCTATTCGGGAGGCCAGGATCGTAGGAGGGTCCGACCGCGTAGGGGTGAGCGGCTGCGAGAGGCCACTGCCTGTGCGCGGTTGATCGCGGGGTCCGCGCGGAGTCGCGGGAGATCGACCGCGACGGGTGGTACCGGAACGGGGGCAGGCCACCTCTGGCGCCGGGAACGTGCGCGGGTCCCCCCAATCCGTGGCGTGCGATCAGGCCGTGGAGTTGGCCTCGCGCACCGCGGTGAGCGCCTCTTCCGGGCTGTGCTCGTGGAGGACGACGGTCTTGCCGCACAGGAGCGCCTTGCAGGCGATCCGGTTGCCGATCGGGTGTGACATCGGCGCGATCAGCAGCACACGCTGCGGGCCGTCCGGCTGCGGCTGACAGGTGCGGGCGATCTCCTCGTAGGTCTCGCCGTAGGAGGCGAACCTGCCGTCCGCCGGAAAGAGCGTCTCCACCGAACGCGGCAGGGCGATGTCGGCCTCCGTGGGGGCCGGCCCCGTGCCGGCGAGCATCAGCGGGCCCTCGGGGTTGGACGAGATGACGTGATCGGGATGAATCGTGTCCAGTAGTTCCACCGACTCGACATGCGCCACCCGGGCGCCCCGCAACTGCGCGGCGATCTGTAACAGAATTCTTTCCGGCATGTTTCCACCGGTTATCGCGACAAGTTGTCCGGGCGCGATGCCTTCCGTTTTCAGTGTGCCGTGCAACCGTCTCAGCTTTTCGAAAGTCTCCCGATAAGTGATCGACCGGTCACGCTGCGCGAATGCTGTTCGGTTGCCCCCGTCACACAGCACGTCCAGCATGCGGGTCAGGAAGATGCTGTACTCGCCCACGTTTCCCCCGTTCGGCGCTGAATCAGGTACCTGAATCCAGGTCATCACAAGTCTGGTTCGGGTGCGAGGAATTGTGTCCGCTGGCACAAGCTTATTCAGTCACACGCCGGCACCGAAGAAGTTTGCGCCCATCGGATGACAACAGGGTATCGATAAACCGGAAACCGCAACGGCGCGCGACCGCGGCGGAGGCCACGTTGTCCGCGTGGTAGAGGTAAGAGATCTCACGCAGGCCCAACGTCGACGTGCCAAATCGGAGTGCCGCGCCCAATGCGGTGACGGCGATTCCACGGCGTCGCTCGAACGGGTGAACCCAAAGGGTGACTTCAGCGGTTCCCGCACACAGATCGAGATCTTTCAGACCGACTTCGCCGAGCAGCTGTTCGTTATCGCCGGCGGCGACGGCCCACGAGCAGCGTTCCCCGCGAGCCCATTCGGACGCGCGGCGTGCCATGTACACGGTGGCGTCTTCGAGCGTGCGCAGCGGATAGTTCAGCACGAACCGCTGATGGTTTTCGTCGGCGAACGCCTCGATCAGCGCGGGCCGGTCATCCAGTCCATCGTCGGCGCGGAACTGGCGCAGGTGGTATTCGCCGGTGCTGAGTTCGACCGGCTCCATCAGCGGTTCCGGCCCGCGAACAGCAGCGCCGCCGCGGCCGGCAGGAGGAACACCAGCCACAGGCCGCGGGCCACGGTGAAGAACAGCAGCACGGCGATGATCGCCGCGATCGGAACCGCACCCGCGGCGAACCGGCGGGCCGGCGCGGGGCCGGGCGCGGGCGCCGGTGCGGCCGGTGCGGTCAACACGCTGGGGTGCGGCGCGGGAAGATCGGCGAACAGCGGTGCCAGATCGCTTCGGGTCTTCGCGGTGCTTGTCTTGGCTGAGCGCGTGCCGAACTCTTCGACGTCCAGCCGCCCGGTCCGGACGTGCTCGGACAATGCCTCGATGGCTTCGTCACGCTCAGCGTCGCTGAGCCGCATATCCGCGCTCACGGGGTGATTCTAGAGCCCTCAGCGGTCACGAAGCCCGCGTCGCCGGTCCCGTCGCCGGTCCCGCATCCGCTCGTGACGATCCCGGTCCCCGCGCCCGTCGTACCCCCACAGTCCGCGGCCGACGGCCGTGACGAGAACGGGAACCAGGATGATGAACCAGAGGTGAGTCGTCGCGACCAGGATCACGGCGCCCACGAACAGCAACGGGATGATCGCGGTCAGCATGCGCTGGCCCAGCGGCCGGTCCGCCCAGGTCGCCGGCGCCTTCGCGGTCGACTGCGCAACGGTGGCCCAGGGCGTGTTGGCCCGCGGATGCGGCTCGGGCAGGTCGGTGAACACCTCCTGCAGCTCGCTCTGCGTTCTGGCGGCGGCCACCTTCGCCGATCGCTCGCCGTACTCGTCGACGGTAAGGCGGCCCACGCTCATGTGTTCGCCCAGCGCGCTCAGCGCCTGCTCGCGGTCGGCGTCACTGATCCGGAGGTCCGGAGACTCGGTCACACCGTCATGTTAGTCCTTGATTTCCAGCAGGGTGGCGCCTTGGGTGACGGTGGAGCCGACCTCCACGGACAGGCTGGTGATCTTGCCGGATTTGTGTGCGGTGACCGGGTTTTCCATCTTCATGGCCTCCAGCACGACCACCAGGTCACCCGCTTCCACCTGCTGGCCCTCGTCGACCGCGATCTTGACGATCGTGCCCTGCATCGGGGCGGTCACGGTGTCTCCGCCGGTGGCGGTCTTGGTGCCGCCGGCGCGCTTGCGCGGTTTGGTCCGGGTAGTGCCGTTCGCCCCGGCACTGCCGCCCAGCGCGAGGTCGCCGGGCAGGGACACCTCCAGCCGCCGTCCGCCGACCTCGACCACCACGGTCCGCCGCGACTCGGCGGTCTCGGCGGCTTCGGCGGGGTGTTCGAAGGGCGGGATCCGGTTGTCGAACTCTGTCTCGATCCAGCGTGTGTGCACGGCGAAGGATTCGGCGAAGGCCGGGTCGCGCACGATCGCGCGGTGGAACGGCACCACCGTGGCCATTCCCTCGACGACGAGTTCATCGAGGGCGCGGCGGCTGCGTTCCAGCGCCTGTTCGCGGTCCGCGCCGGTGACGATCAACTTGGCCAGCATGGAATCGAACTGGCCGCCGATCACGCTGCCGCTCTCCACGCCGGAATCGACCCGGACACCGGGGCCTGCCGGCAGTTCCAGCCTCGTCACCGTGCCGGGGGCGGGCAAGAAGTTGCGTCCGGCGTCCTCGCCGTTGATCCGGAACTCGATCGAGTGCCCGCGTGGTGTGGGGTCTTCGGTGAAGCGGAGCTTTTCGCCCCGCGCGATCCGGAACATCTCGCGGACCAAATCGATGCCGGTGGTCTCCTCGGACACCGGATGCTCGACCTGCAACCGCGTGTTGACTTCGAGGAAGGAGATGGCGCCGTCGGTGCCGACGAGGTACTCGACCGTGCCGGCGCCCGAGTAGCCGGCTTCGCGGCAGATGGCCTTCGCCGACTCGTGGATGGTGCTTCGCTGCTCGTCGGTCAGGAACGGCGCGGGGGCCTCTTCGACGAGCTTCTGGTGACGTCGCTGGAGCGAGCAGTCCCGCGTGCCGACGACGACGACGGTGCCGTGCTTGTCGGCGAGCACCTGCGCCTCGACGTGGCGCGGCTTGTCGAGGTAGCGCTCGACGAAGCATTCGCCGCGACCGAAGGCCGAAACGGCTTCACGGGTCGCGGATTCGAACAGCTCCGGGATCTCTTCCCGCGTGCGGGCCACCTTCAGGCCGCGGCCACCGCCGCCGAACGCGGCCTTGATGGCCACCGGCAGGCCGTGCTCCTCGGCGAAGGCGATGATCTCTTCGGCGTTGGCGACCGGGTTCTTGGTTCCCGGCACGAGCGGCGCTCCCGCCTTCAGCGCGATGTGCCGCGCGGTCACCTTGTCGCCGAGGTCGCGGATCGCCTGGGGGTTGGGGCCGATCCAGGTCAGCCCCGCGTCGATCACCGCCTGCGCGAAGTCCGCGTTCTCGGACAGGAAGCCGTAACCCGGGTGAACGGCGTCCGCACCGGAGCGCTTCGCGATGTCGATGAGCTTGTCGATCACCAGGTAGCTTTCGCCCGCTGTGCTGCCACCGAGGGCGAACGCCTCGTCAGCGAGCCGGACGTGCGGCGCGTCGCGGTCAGGGTCCGCGTACACCGCGACGCTGGCGAGTCCCGCGTCCTTCGCGGCTCTGATCACCCGTACCGCTATCTCGCCGCGGTTGGCGATCAGGATCTTCGTGACCGGTCCGCCTTGGCGCTCTTGGTCGGACACGCCCCACCTCCTGTGGTCCTACGGCTGAACCGAAGTTTACGGCCCGAGGGTCAGGGAGTGTCCCTAAGAGGCGTACGCCACACTTCGCTCCCACGCGTTTTGGAGGAAGGGGTGTTTACTACGGATAGTCCGTAGTAAATACCCCTTCCTTCCAAACCGGAATCGATTCAGGGGCGCCAGAGGTTGACAACGCTGACCCCGACCTCGGCCAGCAGGCGGCGGGTGAGGGGCAGGCTGATGCCGATGACGCTCGACGGGTCGCCGTCGATGCCTTCGACGAACCAGCCGCCGAGCCCGTCGAGGGTGAACGCGCCGGCGACGTTCAGTGGCTCTCCGGTCGCGATGTAGGCGTCCAGTTCCGCGGGCGACGGGTCGGCGAATCGCACCGTGGTGGTCTGGTGGCCGGCGGCGCGCCCGGTGCGCCGGCCGCCTTCGACGCGGAGCACCACGTGACCGGTGAGCAGTTCGCCCGTGCCGCCGGTCATCTGCGCCCACCGCTTGCGGGCGACCTCCGGATCGCCGGGCTTGCCGACGAGTTCCCCGCCGATGAACAACATCGAGTCGCAGCCGACCACGACGGCGTCCTCGTCGCTGATCGTGTCGAGCACCGTTTCCGCCTTCGCGACCGCCAGTGCCGTGACGAGTTCGGCGGGCGAGGGATCGGTCAACGATGCGGCGACGGCGTCCTCGTCGACGCCGGAGACGACCACACTCGGGTCGATCCCCGCGGCTCGGAGTACGGCCAGGCGGGCGGGGGAAGCGGAAGCGAGCACGAAACGCACGAGCCGCAGCGTACCCGGTGGTCACCGGTCGCAGAGCGCGCGAAGTGCCTGGCGGAGGTGGCCGGAGAAGGTAGTCGGGGGAAAGCGGCGGGGAAGCGGGAGGAAAATCGGTACGGTGGACCCCGTTGGGGGTATACCGACCGGGAATCCCTGAGGTGCTGGGTGGATCCGCTTTCGTCCGTACTGGTGTCCACGCTGGGCGCGACTCTTTCGGCCTTGCGCCAGTGGGCCGTCGACAAGAGCGCGAATCGGCTGATCGAGCGACGCCGGCTGACGAACATGACCAGTCCCGAGCGTGTTCTCGCGCACGCCGTCCGCGAGCTCGGCGAGCTGCGCCGGACCGAGTTCCGCGAGGTTTCCGACGGCGACTGGGCCGCGGCACAGGAAGCCGTCGCGAAGTCGCTGGCCGCCGCCGGGATCGCGGAACTGGCCGAGTCGTCTCCCGGGGTGCTGGTCAGCGTCAACCGGCTGCGCGCCCGGGTCCGCTCCGCGGGCCGACCCGCGCTGGCCGCGGCGGGTCTCGGCGAAGACGGTCGCGAGGCTTACTACCGCCTGCTCCGGCACAGTTGCCGAACGGTCGCGAAGCGCGCGCAAGCCGTCGACGCGGTGATGAACGCGGTGAACGCGGAGATCGCCGACGGTCTCGGTGAACTCAAGGAACAAGTCGGCAGCATCGCGCGGGAACCTCGCCGGCATGCCGACGGGTTCGAGCGCGCCTACATCCGTTATGTCGCGGACGACAACTCGACCTTCGAGCTGTTCCAGGTCAGCATCGGCCGTGCCCCCGCCCGGTACGCCTTCGACGCCTTCTACACCCCGCCGTCCATCGCCAGGCGCCGCCGGTCGGCCGACGACACCGAGCTGACCGGAGCGGGCACCGACGGTGCGAACGCGATCAGCTCCGCACGCCGAGTGCTGTTGCTCGGTGGTGCGGGCGCGGGGAAGACGACTTTTCTGCGCTGGCTGGCCTACACCGCCGCGGTGTCCGGCAGCGCATGGGGCGGTGAAAGCAGTGACGCCGTCCCGTTTTTCGTGTCGCTGCGTCAGTTCGGCGACCACGCGCTGCCCGATCCCGAGGACCTGGTGAAGGTGACCGCCGCCGCGCTGGCCGGTGAGAAACCCGAGCGCTGGGTGAGCGGCCTGCTGCGGTCGGGCCGGGCGATGGTGCTCGTGGACGGTGTCGACGAGTTGCTCGTCGATCGCCGTGACCAGGTCGAGCGCTGGATCGCCGGTCTGGTCCGCGCCTATCCCGCCGCCCGGTACGTGGTGAGCACCCGGCCGTCCGCCGTCCCCGACGACTGGCTCGACGCCGGTTTCGAGCGTTTCGAGCTGCTTCCGTTGAGCAGCAACGGTTTGCGCCGGCTCATCGGTCACTGGTACACGGCCGCGCGGAGCCTGGAGACCGACCGGGAGCAGCAGGACTGGCTCCGCCGCTGCGAGCAGCGGCTGGTGGGCAACCTGGCCGGTCGCCCGGATGTGCGTTCGCTGGTGTCCAGCCCACTGCTGTGTTCCTTGCTGTGTGCCTTGTACCGCAAGGAGAACATGTATCTCCCGCAGAGCCGCAAGGAACTGCTGGACAAGGCGCTCGAGTTGTTGCTGGGGCAATGGGACGTACAACGGGATGTCGCGGTGGAAGACGAGCTTCGTATGTCCACCAAGGAGAAGACGATCCTGCTGGAGCGGTTCGCCGCGCCGATGGTGCGAAACGGCGAACTGGAGGTCGGCCTGGCCGCGGCGGAGCAGCGGTTCGGTCGCGCGATGTCCGGGCTCCGTTCGGAAGCGCGGGAACTGCGGCCTTCGCAGGTGCTGCGGCACATGGTGGAGCGCACCGGGTTGCTCCGGCTCCGTGAGGGAAAGGTCCGTTTCGTGCACCGCACGTTCCGGGACTTCCTCGCGGCCGGCGAGTTCGTCAAGGCCGGCGAACTCGGTTACCTGATCGAGCACGCGCACGACGACTCGCTGCACGAGGTCGTCTTCATGGCCGCCGCGCAGGCGCGAGCGCGCGAGGCGGGGGAACTGCTCGGACGGCTGCTGGAGCGGGCCACGAAGCGCGGCACCCGCAAGGACGTTCAGGCCGCGGACAGGTTGACGCTGCTGGCCGCGGCGTCGCTGGGCTACGTCGACGTGATCGACCCGGAACATGTGCGGACCGACGTGCTGGCGGCCGTGCGCCGCCTCATCCCGCCCGCCACCGTGCAGGACGCCGAGATGCTGGCCAGGGCGGGCTCGTTCGTCGTCGATCTGCTGCCCGGCCCGGTCGAGGTGGGCAAGCACGCCGACGAGACCGGCGTGACCCGGGCCTCGGTGGCGGCCCGGGTGATCAGGACACTGGCGATGGTCGGCGGCGAGGAGGCCTGGGAGAAGATCGAGCCGTTCGCCGGGACCGATCAGGGCGTGGTCATCGACGAGCTGCTGCGGGCGTGGCGGGTGTTCGACCATTCCGAGGACTACGCGCGCACCCTGCTGTCGCATGTGGACTTCGGCGATCTGGTCCTCGAGGTGCACCGGTGGGATGTGCTGCCGCGCCTGCGCCATCTGCGGAACCTGACCGCCGTGCAGCTGATCGGCAACATCGCGCTGACCGATCACCACGGTCGCCGGCCGCTCGCCGAGATCGCGAACCTCACCCGCCTGGAAATCCGTTCCAACGAACAGGCGCGGGACCTGGGCGGTCTGGCCGGCTGCGACCGGCTTCGCGTGCTGCGGATTTCCGGGTACAGCGCGCTGCAGGATCTGTCCGCACTGACCGAACTCGGCGTGGAGGAGCTGTACCCGCACACGACGGGTGGTTTCGCCAGCCGCCGCACGCCCGGGCTGGCCACGCTCGGTGGCGCGCGGCTGAGACTGCTGTCCTTGCGCCGGCCCGGGCTGTCCGGCGGGATCGAGCAGTTGCCCGAGAACCTGCCGGTGACCGAACTGGTGCTGGACAGCCGTCCCGGCTCACTGGTGGGGGTCCGGCGATGCGCCCGGCTGGAGAAGCTGACGGTGGCCGGCATTCCGTCCGTCGACGAGGTGCGGGAGCTGCGGGACCTGCCCGCCCTGGGGCGCCTGATCGTGCGGGGCGCGATGCCCGTCTCCGAGCTGGTGCGGCTGCGGCCACTCGGCCGGTTGAGCATCGAGTTGTTCGACGTGCCGGCCTCGCTGGCGGGCAGCGCACGCGACGCGCTGCCCGAGGCGGACCTGGTCGTCCACGTGAAGGAGGGCGACGATCCGCCCGCGGGCGTCGCGGTGCGCGCGGGTTAGGGAATCACCGGGTCACCGGCTGGTGCGGGAGCGCGGAGGCGCGCCACGCGCCCTCACCGGGGTGCAACGGACGGCGCAGCAGAGCGGCGCGGTCCGACCACCAGGACCGCCGCGCTGTCCGCGGCACGGAGCTTTCCGTGCCTTCCGGCCGGTGGGGAGCCGACGCGGCCGCGGCCACGACGGCGGTGACCGCCGCCAGTTCGGCGTCGTCGGGATTGCCCCGCACCACGCGCAACAAGGGCCGTTCGCTCACGGGTACCTCCAGGTCGTAACCAGGTCGGACGAGTCAGAGCGGGATGTTGCCGTGTTTTTTCGGTGGCAGGGTTTCGCGCTTCTCGCGCAGCATCGTCAGAGCGCGCGCCACGTGGCCGCGGGTGTGTGCCGGGACGATGACGGAATCGACGTACCCGCGCTCGGCGGCTTCGTACGGGTTGAGCAGGGCGTCCTCGTACTCCTGGATCAACTCGGCTCGCAGCGCCTCGACGTCCTTGCCCTCGTCGGCGGCTTTCGCCAGCGTCCTGCGGTACACGATGTTCGCGGCGCCCTGCGCGCCCATCACCGCGACCTGCGCGGTCGGCCAGGCCAGGTTCAGGTCGGCGCCGAGGTGCTTGGAGCCCATCACGTCGTAGGCACCGCCATAGGCCTTGCGGGTGATCACCGTGATCAGT
>DASSAD010000214.1:0-9338 GCA_035685725.1 Amycolatopsis sp.
CCGCAGCGGAATGGCCCGTCCCGACGGGCATCTGCGCGACGAGGTGCTGCAGGCGGTGCTGGCCTCGGTCGAGGCCGACAAGCTGCTGTTCGAGGCGCCCACGAAGGAGATCCAGGTCGAGCTGATCCGTGCGCTCGGCGCCGGGGTGAATCTCGGGAACATCGCCGCGGCGGATGTGATCGGCGTGGCGACCCTGCGGCTCGGGCTGCGGGCCGACACACTGCTCCAGTTCGCCGACAACGTCGCTTCCGTGGCGTAGCGGCACTTCTCTTCCGGCGGCCCGGTCTCCCCGCGACGAAGCGGGACCGCCGCCGTTCTTCGATTCCAGCGTGACAGGAGAAAAACACTTATGCGTGACATGTACGACGCCTGCCACATCGCCGTCCCGGCCAGGGATCTCGATGAGGCCGTGGAGTACTACGTCTTCGGGCTCGGCGTGAAGCTGGCACGGCGCTACGCCGACCGCGTCACCTTCGACTTCTTCGGCGACCAGCTGGTCTGCCACCTGTGCGAGGACGTGCCCGAGGAAGCGATCGCCTACCCGCGCCACTTCGGGGTCAGCTTCGCCAAGGCCGAGGACTTCGACCGGCTCGTGAAGCTGGTGGAAACCCGCAAGCTGAAGACGCTGTCCGGCCCGTCGCTGCGCTTCGAGGGGACCGCGGAACAGCACCGGACGCTGTTCCTGGTGGACCCGTCCAACAACGTCATCGAGTTCAAGAACTACGACGACCCGCGGCTGCAGTTCTGATGACCGTGCTCCATCTCGTCCGCCACGGCGAAAGCGAATGGAACCTCGCCGGGCGCGTGCAGGGTCAGTCCCGGCAGGCCGGCTCGCTCACGGCCGCCGGCCGTGCGCAGGCCCTGCGCACGGCGGAGCTGCTCGCGAGCGAGCGGCCCGGCGCCGAAGCGATCTTCAGCAGCGACCTGCCCCGCGCCAGGGAAACGGCCGCGATCATCGCGGAAGTGCTGGGCCTGCCCGTCGAAGAGGACCCGGAACTGCGCGAACAGAACCTCGGCACGTTCGAGGGACAGCCCTTCGCCGCCGCACTGGGCGAGGCCACGGTCGCCGACGAAATCGACGAGCTGTGGCGGCATCCGGACCGCCGCCCGCCCGGCGGAGAAAGCATCACGGAGCTTTATCTCCGCGTGCACACCGCGCTGGATCGCTACGCGGCCGGGCACCCGGGCCGGGAGCTGATCCTGGTCACGCACGGCGGCGTGGTCCGCACCGCGACGGCACCCGAGGATCCGCGGCAGGGTACCCCGATCCCCCGCCGCCCGGTCGCCAACGCGACCGTCGCCACGCTCCACCTCGAAGTCGATTCGACGAACACCGGTGTCCGGTAACGCGAAATCCGGCGCGAATCCGGCGCGAATCCGGCGCGAGCGCCCGGGCCCGCGGTTCGGTGGAACCCGGCCCGGGCACCACCGCCATCCCCGGCGGGGACGGGTGACTACATTCGACCCATGGCGAGATACTTCGACGTGCATCCGGACAACCCGCAGCGGCGCGCGGTCGGCCAGATCGTGGAGATCGTCCGCGGCGACGGTCTGATCGCCTACCCGACCGACTCCTGCTTCGCGCTCGGCTGCCAGCTGGGCAACGCCGCCGGAATCGAGCGGATCCGGACGATCCGGCGCCTCGACGACCGCCACCACTTCACCCTGGTGTGCCGGGACTTCGCGCAGCTGGGCCAGTTCGTCCACCTCGACAACACGGTCTTCCGCAGCATCAAGGCGGCGACTCCCGGCAGCTACACCTTCATCCTCCCGGCCACGAAGGAAGTGCCGCGCCGCCTGCTGCACCCGAAGAAGAAGACCGTCGGCGTGCGCATCCCGGACCACGTGGTCACCCGCGCGCTGCTCGACGAGCTGGGCGAACCACTGCTGTCGAGCACCTTGCTCCTGCCCGGCCACGACGAGCCGCTCACCCAGGGCTGGGAGATCAAGGAGGAGCTGGACCACACGGTGGACGCGGTGGTCGACTCGGGCGAGTGCGGCACCGAACCGACGACGGTGGTCGACTTCTCCGAAGGCGAACCCGAGATCCTGCGTCGTGGCGCGGGCGACACGAGCCGTTTCGAACCGGCCTGACCCGTCGTCCGCAACGGAAGAGATCGAAGCGGTTCTCATGGCGACACACCGTCATCCGGGGAGTCCGTTCAGGGGAAAGCCGCGAAGGAGACCGCCCGGTCCTGCCCCCGCCGCCGGTCCTGTGCTTTGATCTTCCCGTGGCTACCTGGCGTGATCTCGTGACCTTCATCCGGCGTGAATACGAAGTCGTCCGGGACGACCCCGACGAGATCCGGATCCAGCTCCGCTACGGCGACGACGAGGACGTCCGGCAGCGGACCCAGATGGTGGTCGTGGCGCGGGAGGTGCTGGACCGCCGGGAGGACTGGATCCAGATCGCGTCGCCGTTCGCCCGGGTCGACGAGGTCGACGTGCAAGCCGTGCTGGAAGAGGTCGGCTCCACCACGATCGTCGGCGGTGTCGTGATCATGGGCCCGTATCTGGTGCTGCGGCATTCCCTGCCGCTGGTCAACCTGGACATCAACGAGTTCGTCGACCCGCTCGAAATGGTCACGGGCGCGGCCGAGGACCTCGAAGCGGCCTTCACCGGCCGAGACGAGTACTGACCCGGCGGCGGCCGTGAAACCGCTTTCCCGGACTCACGCCAGCACGGGCAGCACCAGCTCCTGGTGGCGTCGCACGAGGTCGGCGAGCACGTCGTCGAGCGGCCGCGCGGCGACCTCGGCGTTCATCACTTCCACCTCCACATCCCCGGCGTAGCCGATCCTGGCCACGTCGCGGGTGAGTGCGGTCAGGTCGATGTGCCCGTCGCCGGGCAGTCCACGCGAGCGCAGCGTGTCCGCGGCCAGCGGCAGGATCCAGTCCGAAACCTGGTAGCTCGCGATCCGCCCGGCCGCGCGCGGCAGGTCCTCCGCCAGGCGCGGGTCCCACCACAGGTGATAGGCGTCGATCACGACACCGACCTGCGCGGCCGGAAACGGCTCGGCCATCGCCAGTGCCTGGCCGAGCGTGGCGACCACCGCGCGGTCGGCGCAGAACATCGGGTGCAGGCCCTCCAGTGCCAGTCGCACCCCGCGCGCCGCCGCCTCCGGGGCCAGCACCGCCAGCATCTCCATGACCTTCGCGCGCGCCCCCGGCAGGTCCTTCGATCCCGGCGGCAGCCCGCCCGCGACCAGGACCAGGCAGGGCGCGCCCAGCACGGCGGCCTCGTCCAGCGCACGCAGGTTGTCGTCGAGGCAGCCGGGACGGGTGAAGAAACCGCCGCGGCACAAGGAAGAAACGCGCAGTCCCGCGTCGGAGACCAGCTTCGCCACCGCTTCGACCCCGGTTTCGGCCAAGGGTTCCCGCCACAGCCCGACGGCCGGGATGCCGTGCCGCACGCACCCCTCGACCAGTTCGCGGGTGCTCCGCCCGTCCACGGTGATCTGGTTGACCGACAAGCGGTTCACTGGTCCACCCCACCCACGGTCAGCAGTGCCCGCAGCCGCGCGGCCGCCAGCGGCGGATCGGGAAACAACCCGGCCTCGTCGGCGAGCCGGAACGTCTCGGCCAGGTGCGGGAGGCTGCGCGCGCCCTGCAGCCCGCCGACCATCACGAACCCCGGCTGGTGTCCGGAAAGCCAGGCCAGGAAGGCGATTCCGGTCTTGTAGTGCTGCGTCGGCGCGGCGAAGACGTGGCGCGACAAGGCGACCGTCGGGCCGAGCGCGGCCGCGTAGGCGTCGTGGTCGTCCCGGTCGAGCGCGGCCAGCGCCGCCGACGCCGCGGGAGCGATCGCCGCGAAGGCACCCAGCAGCGCGTCACTGTGGCCGGTCGCATCGCCTTCGATGAGTTCCGGGTAATGGAAGTCGTCGCCGGTGTAGAGCCGCACACCGGCGGGAAGCGCCCGGCGCAAGGCGATCTCGTGCTCGATGTCCAGCAGGGACACCTTGATCCCGTCGATGGCGGCCGCGTGCTCCCGGATCAGCTCCAGCACCGTTTCCGTGGCGGCGGCGCGATCCGGTGCGCCCCAGTACCCGGCCAGCAGCGGGTCGAACATCTCCCCCAGCCAGTGCAGGATCACCGGGCCGCGCACCTGTGCGAGCACCTCGCCGTAGACCGCCAGGTAGTCTTCGGGGCCGCGGGCCAGCGCGGCCAGCTGGCGGCTCGCCATCAGCACCGGGACCGCACCGGCATCTTCGACCACGTCGAGTTGTTCTTCGTACGCCGCGGTGATCTCCGCCAGCGAGCGGGCGCGGCCGGGCAGCTGGTCGGTGCCGGCACCCGCGCAGATCCGTCCGCTCGCCTGCCGCGCGCTGCGCCGGATGAGTTCCCGCGTGGCCGCCCAGTCCAGGCCCATGTTGCGCTGCGCGGTATCCATCGCTTCGGCGACTCCGAGACCGTAGGAGAACAGGTGGTCCCGAAAGGCGAGGGTGGCGTCCCAGTCGATCGCCGCCGGCGCGCCCGCGTCCCCGAAACCGGTGGCACCGGCGGGATCCGCGACGACGTGGGCGGCGGCGTAGGCGATGCGGCAGCGCGGCGGGCCCGCCGGCTTCGGCCACGCGACCGGCTCACGCAGGGCGTGCTCGCGCACTGCCCCGCCGGGCAGCGGCAGTTTCACGATCACAGCGTCACCTCCGCGACGTCGACCCAGCGCCGTTCCTTCGACGCGGTGAGCCCGGCCCGCGCGAGATTGATCCCGCGCGCGCCGGACAGCAGGTCGTAGGCGTGCGGCCGGCCCGCGAGGACGTCGCGGAGGAACTGCTCCCACTGGGCCTTGAACCCGTTGTCGAACTCCTCGTTGTCCGGCACCGGCGTCCAGCCGTCGCGGAAGGCGAAAGTCGCCGGGAGATCGGGATTCCACACCGGTTTCGGCGTCGCGGCCCGGTGCTGGACGACGCAGTCGCGCAGGCCGGCCACGGCACTGCCGTCGGTGCCGTCCACCTGGAACTCGACGAGTTCGTCGCGGTGCACCCGGACACACCACGACGAGTTGATCTGCGCGATGATCCCGCCGTCGAGCTCGAAAATCGCGTACGCGGCGTCGTCGGCTGTCGCGTCGTAGGCGTTTCCCGCCTCGTCCCAACGGGTCGGGATATGGGTCACCGCGGCGGCGGACACGCCGCGCACTCGGCCGAAAAGGTTTTCCAGCACATAGTTCCAGTGGCAGAGCATGTCCACGGCGATGCCGCCGCCGTCCTCCGCACGGTAGTTCCAGCTCGGCCGTTGCGCGGGCTGCCAGTCGCCCTCGAACACCCAGTACCCGAATTCGCCGCGCACGGACAGGATCCGGCCGAAGAAGCCGCCGTCCACCAGTCGCCGGAGTTTGCGCAGCCCCGGCAGGAAAAGCTTGTCGTGCACCACACCCGTGGTCAGGCCCGCGTCGGCGGCGCGGCGGGCGAGGTCCACCGCCTCCTCAACGGTGGTGGACACCGGCTTCTCGGTGTAGATGTGCTTGCCCGCGGCGATCGCCGCGGCCAGCGCCGCGCCTCGCGCCGAAGTGAGCTGGGCGTCGAAGTAGACCGTGATCCCGGGGTCGGCCAGTGCCTCGGCAAGATCGGTGGTCCACCGCTTGAGGTCGTGCCGCCGGGCGATGGCGGCCAGCTTGGCCTCGTCGCGGCCGATGAGTACCGGCTCGACCTGGACCCGCCGCCCGTCACCGAGATCCAGCCCGCCCGCATCCCGGATCGCGAGCAGGGAGCGGACCAGATGCTGCCGGTAACCCATCCGTCCCGTGACCCCGTTGAGCGCGACGGTGATGGTCTCCATCGGAACCCCCTCGTTCGGAAAGCGCTTTCCGAGCATAGGCGGCGCCCCGGGGTGCGGCAAGCCGTCAGCGCTTCGTGCTCGCCCGCAGCACGACCGTGCCCGTCGCGTACTCGACGCGCGGTTCCGCGGCGGGCGTCAGCACCAGGCGCATCGCCTCGCGGCCCAGCGCCTCCAGATCGATCCGCACCGTGGTCAGCGCGGGAAAGGCGTCCCCGGCCGACGGGATGTCGTCGAACCCGGCGATCGCCAGATCCTCGGGAATGCGGTACCCGAGCTCCCGCGCCGCCACCATCGCACCGATCGCCATGACGTCGTTGACCGCGAACAGGCAGTCGAGATCCGGCTTGCGCCGCAACAGCTGCCGCGCCGCCTGTCGGCCGCCGTCCCGGGTGAACGCGCCACGCTGGAAGTCCGCGATCGCCGCACAGCCGGCGAACCCCGCGGTCCGGTCGACCGCCGTGCGAAGGTCGGGCGGGCCGGTGAGCACGCCGAACCGCCGGTATCCCAGGTTCACCAGCGCCTGCCCGAGTTCGGCGGCACCCTCGGCGTTGCGCACGGCGACGGTGTCGATGTCCAGCCCCGGCTGGCTGATCGCCGCGGCCCGCCCGCCACCGTCGCGAAAGGACCGCAGCTCGGTGGCCAGGCGTCGTTCGGCGGCGGGATGGTCGCGGCGGCTCCCGGCGAGCACGATCGCCAGCGGCCGCTGGCGCCGCAGGGCCGACAGGTAGTCGACCTCCCGCTCGGGTCGCCCTTTCGTGCTGGCCAGCGTCACCAGGAGACCGTGTCGCTCGGCCTCCTCGGTCACTCCGGCCGCGATCGAGGAGAAGTACGGGTCGGCGATGTCGGACACGATCAGCCCGACCACGCTCGTGACGCCGCGGGCGATGGCCTGCGCGGCGGCGTTCACGCTGTAGCCGAGCCGTTCCGCCGCCCTGGTGACCCTTTCGACCAGCTCGGGCGCCGGCCGGCGCTCGCTGCCGTTGATCACCCGGGACGCCGTGGCGAGCGAGACCCCGGCTTCGCGGGCGACGTCGGCCAACGTCACCGGCCCGCTCTTCCCTGTGCGCATGGCGACGATCGTGCCAGCAGGAGCCGATGCCCAGCCACCCTGCCCAGGGCGTGGGGGTCACCAGCTCCCGCGGTGGTCCGGGACGCGGACGAGCAGCGGCAGCACGGCGATCATGAACACCGAGTACACCAGGAAAACGTGGGCCAGCGACATGCCCGGGTCGCCGCTGCGGGCGACGATCGCGGTGGTGATCGAGATGGCCACGATCGCGCCGCCCTGCCGGAACAGCCCGCGCAGCCCCGCGATCGCGGCGGCCTGCTCCGGGGCGAGCTGGAGACCGGCGTTGTTCGACGAGGGCACGCTCATGCCGTTCCCGATCCCGGTGACCCCGGTCGAGATCGTGAGCCACAGGTAGGGCGAAACGCCGTGGGGCGGCAGGACCATGGCGGCCAGGCCCACCGCCGAGACGACGAACCCGGCCATCATCGGCGTCCGGTGGCCGGTCCGCCGCATCACCATCACGGTGAGCGCGGCGACCCCGATCGACCCCGCGGCACGCGCGGTCAGCAGAATCCCGGCGGCCACCGAGTTGATCCCGAACCGGGCCTGCGCGTAGAGCGGGACGAGCGAGCCGAGTCCGATGGTGAACGCGCCGATGCACAGGTTGACGAAGTTCATGATGCCGAAACCGCGGCCCCGCATCAGCTCGAACGGGATGAACGGCGCCTGGTGCCGCTTGGCGTGCCGGATGAACAGCACCGCGGCGAGGCCGGCAAGCGCCTCGCACACCAGGAAAACCGGGTCCAGCAGGGAAATCTGCGCGCTGCCGAGATAGGTGACCCCGAACATGGCGGCCAGCACCATCAGCCCGAGCAGCGCGACACCGCGCATGTCGACCCGGCTGGCGGCCCGCGGCGCCCCGCCGGGCACGAACTTCACCGCGAGCACGAACAGCACGATCCCGATCGGCACGTTCACCAGGAACACCCCGCGCCAGGACCAGAAGTCGGTGAACAGCCCGCCCGCGATCGGCCCGAAGATCCCGCCGATGGGCAAAATCGAGGTGAACATGCCCAGCGCCCGGTCTCGGCCGGCACCGAAGTGGTCGGCCACGATCCCCGTCGCGGAGGGCATGAACGCGCCACCGCCGATCGACTGGACGGCGCGCAACAGCACCAGCAGGTAGATGTTCGAGGCGGCACCGCAGCACAGCGACGCGACCGTGAACAGCACGACGGAGAGGACGAACACCTTCTTGCGGCCGAACTGGTCGCTGATCCGACCGGCCACCGGCATGGTGAGCGCCTGCCCGAGGGCGTAGATACTGATCGTCCAGCCGCTCCAGATGACCGACGCGCCGAGATCATGCTGGATCGCGGGCAGGGCGGTGGCGACGATGGTTCCGTCGACCGCGGCCATGAACAGCGCGATCGACACGATGGCGAAAATGAGACCCCGACGAGGAAGGGGCTCCGCGATGGCCGGAAGGCTGAGCTCGGGAGTACCCACGACTCCCCAACTTAGTTGCTTGCTGGCAGGCAATCAATCCGAACTACCCAGAAGGCGGATAATGTGGTGATGGACGCAGAAGAGGTGTCCCGCCTGCGGGTCGTCATCTTCCGGCTGGCCCGGCAGCTGAACGCCACCTCGACCGGCGAGGGACTCACCCCCACCCAGGCGTCGGTACTCGGGCTCGTCGCGTTCCGCGGCCCACTCGGTCTGGCCGAACTCGCCGACCTCGAAGGGCTCAACCCGACCATGGTCTCGCGGGTGGTCCGCAAACTCGACGAAGACGGCCTCATCCAGCGACTTCCCGACCCCGCCGACCTCCGCGCCGCCCGGGTGGAAGCCACCGCCGAAGGCCGTCTCGTGCACGAACGCGTCCGGGAACTGCGCACCCGCAAGGTGTCCGAATGCGTCGAGCGACTCCCCGAAGTGACAGCGAAACAACTCCTGGCGGCCCTGCCCGCCCTCGAAGCCCTCGCCGAGGAACTCAAGGTCACGCGCAGCGGCACCTGAGACCTCGGTCACGGCCGCGTTGCTCGCCCGACTTACCGTGCCCGCTTTGCTTCCTTTGCCGCTTTGCTTGCGGCGATCCCCTTGCTCGCCCTGTTTCCGCTGCTTGCCCGGTTTCCTTGCTTCCGTTGCCGGATTGCCGCATTGCCGGGTTGTTGCGGCCTTGTTGCTGAGCTGCTGGGTTGTTGCTGCGTTGCTGAGTTGTTGCTGCGTTGCTGGATCACTGCCGTCGGTTCGCTGGGTTGCCGCGTTGCTGGATCACTGCCGCCGACCTCGGTGGTGGGCCGCCTTGTCCGCAACGACGTTCGCGAGACCGGCATCGCATCGGCGGTCGAATCCTTGCGCCTGCCCGTCGTGCCGCCGGTTGCCGAACCGGGGTGATCCCGGTGTCTCCGCCACGAACGCACGAAGAACCGCCAAAAGGCTCGCGGGCTGCGGGCTGCGGGCTGCGGGCTGCGGGCTGCGGGCTGCGGGCTGCGGGCTGCGGGCTGCGGGCTGCGGGCTGCGGGCTGCGGGCTGCGGGCTGCGGGCTGCG
>DASSAD010000215.1:0-13189 GCA_035685725.1 Amycolatopsis sp.
AAGCACAATCTCGACCTGTCCAGCCCGCGCGTGGCCCAGCTCGACCTCGCCTACCACGACATCCGGCGGGGCCGCGGCATCTTCGACCTGTTGCAGCGCAAGGGGCTCGTGCGGCGGATCACCGACGACGGCGAGATCGAGCTGGCCAAGGACACGCCGCCGCAGACCACCCGCGCGAAGCTGCGTGGCGACTTCATCGCCGCGGCACAGGCCGCGGGCCGCGACTTCACCGTGGACTGGGTGCATCTCAAACTGAACGACCAGGCGCAGCGGACCGTACTGTGCAAGGACCCGTTCCGCGCGGTCGACGAGCGGGTCGACCGGCTGATCAGCTCACTGTGAGGAAATGGGCATGAGCCGTGGTGTGACGACGCTCGACCAGGACCGGTTCACCGAGGATTGGCGGGCCTGGCATCGCGAGCGGGAGGAGGTGCTCGCCGCCCCGCACGGCTGGTTGAGCATCACCGCGCTGCACTGGCTCACCGGATCACCCCAGCGGTTTCCCGGTGTCCCGGGCACCTGGCACGCGGCGGACGGTGCGGCGATCGTCACCACTTCTCCCGGCGATCCGGCCGACAGCGCACTCGATGTGCCCGGCTCCGCCCGGTTCGAGCTGGTCAACAGCGGGCCGGGCGAGCTGGTGGCCGCCGGGGACCGGCGGATCGAGGTCGCGCGCCGCAGCGGGTACCTGATCCGCGTACGGGATCCGCGGGCGCCGGTCCGCGGTGCCTTCCGCGGGGTGCCGGCGTACGCGCCGGATCCGGCCTGGGTGCTGGCGGGGGTCTTCGAGCCGTTCGACGCGCCACGGGAGGTCACGGTCGGCGCGGTGGTCGAGGACCTGTCGCACGTGTACATCGCCCGAGGCGCGTTGCGTTTCGAGTTCGGGGGACGGACGCACCGGTTGACCGCTTTCAACGGCAAGGGCGGTGCCGGGTTCTCGGTGCTGTTCACCGACGCCACCAGCGGCGTGACCACCTACGCGGCGAACCGGAGCCTGGCCGTCGGCGAGCCGGACGCGCAGGGCCGGGTCGTCCTCGACTTCACCCGGGCGGTCAACCTGCCGTGCGCGTTCATCGACCTGGCCACCTGCCCGTTACCACCGCCGGAGAACCGGCTTCCGTTCGCGGTCGAGGCGGGGGAGCGGATTCCCCACGAACGCGGAGCTTGACGGCTGCCCGTCCCGTCACGCGCTCCCCACCGGAACGGGTTCGGGCGGCGTCTCGCTGATGCCGACGCGGTCGTGAAGGCGGCGCAGCGGCGCCGGTGACCACCAGGCGCGGTGGCCGAGCAGGCGCATGCCCGCCGGGAGCAGGATGCCCCGGACCAGGGTCGCGTCGAGCAGGATCGCCAGGCCGGTGCCGAGCCCGAACATCTGGACGAAGCTGACCCCGCTGGTGGCGACGGCGAAGACACTCACCGCGAGCAGGGCCGCCGCCGCGGAAACGATCCGGCCGGTGCGCGAAAGCCCGTGCACCACGGCTTCGCGGGGCGGGAGTCCGTGATCGTGCGCCTCCTTGATGCGGCTGATCACGAACACTTCGTAGTCCATCGACAGGCCGAATGTGATGCAGAACAGCAGCATCAACATGCTGGTGTCCAGCGGCAGCGGGGTGAAGCCGAGCAACGACGACGCCAGACCGTCCTGGAAGATCAGCACCATCACGCCGAGCGCGGCGGACAACGTGAGCAGGTTGAACAGCAGAGCCCGCAGCGGTTGCAGCACGCTGCCGGTGAACAGGAACAGCAGGATGAAGGTGGTCGTCGCGATCAGTCCCGCCGCGAGCGGGATCCGGCTTCCGATCGCGTCTTCGCTGTCGAGCAGCGTCGCGGCGTCCCCGCCGACCAGGACCGGCGCGGGCGCCGGGGCGTGCCGGATGAGCGTGACGAGGTCTTGGGCCTGTGGCGAGCGCGAGTCGGCGGCCGGGATCACCGTGAACCCTGTCGCGCCGGGAGCCGAGGCGGTGGAGACGGACAGCACGCCGGGGAGTGCGGACAGGCGCCGGGTGTAGGCGGTGACGGCGGCCGGGTCGAGGTCGGTGGCGGTGACCACGTCGATGGCTTTGGCCGTGTTCTCCGGGAACTGCTCGCGCAGCGTGTCGCCGACGACCCGGCTGGGCGCCGAAGTGGGCAGTACCCGCTCGTCCGGGATCCCGAACCGCACGCCGAGCAGGGGCGCGGCGGCGAGCAGCAGGACGGCGAGCACGGGAACGGCCGCGCGCAGCGGGCGTTTCAGGGTTCCCCCGGCCGCGCGTGCCCAGAACCGGGACACGGTGGTGGGCACGCGATCGCGCGCCCACGGGACCCGGCCGGCGTCGACCCGTGGCCCGAGGATCGCCAGCAGGGCCGGCACCACCAGGAGCGCGCCGGCCATCGCCACCACGATCACGCCGATGCCGGCGTAGGCGAAGGAGCGCAGGAAGTACATCGGGAACAGCATCAGTACGGCCAGCGCGACGGCGACGGTCGCCGCGCTGAAGGAGATGGTGCGTCCCGCGCTCGCGACGGTGCGGATGACGGCGGAGCGGGTGTCGGTGCCGTCGGCCAGTTCCTCGCGGAACCGGCTGACGGTGAGCAGGGCGTAGTCGATGCCGAGCCCGAGCCCCAAGGCGGTGGTCAGGTTGATGGCGAACACGGACACGTCGGTGAGCGAGCCCAGCACGGACAGCTCGGCGAACGTGCCGACGATCGCCAGCCCGCCGACGACCAGCGGCAGCAGCGCGGCCACCGCGCTGCCGAAGACCACCACCAGCAGGATCGTGATCACCGGGACCGCGATCGCCTCGGCCCGGAACAGGTCGGCGCTGACCTGCTTGGTGATGTCGGTGTTGACCACCGCGGCGCCGCCCGCGGTGACCGTCACCGGGCCGTCGGCACCGCTGTAGCGGGACACCAGCGCGGAAGCCTGGTCGCCCGCCGGGGCCTTGGTCACGATCACGGCGGACCGGCCGTCGTCGGATTTCAGCGCGCCGAGCCCGGTCTGCCAGTACGAGGTCACACCGGAGAGCTCCGGGTCGGCGGCGAGGCGGGTGGCCAGCGCGGTGCCGGCCGCCCTGACCGGCGCGTCGTCGACCGTGCCGGTCCGGGCTTCGACCAGGAAGACGAGGTTGGCGGCACCACCGAAACGCTGCTCGATGAGCGCCTGTGCCCGGCTCGATTCGGCGGCGGGGTCGGTGAAGCCCTCGGTGTGCAGCTTGCCGAAGGCGGAGAAGCCGAGCGCCGTCGCGCAGATCAGGAGCAGCGCGGCGACCGCGAGCACGGCACGGCTGTGGTCGGTGGCGAAGCGGCCGAGACGGACGAACATCATGATCCCCAGGAAGTTGACGGCCGTAAACTTGGCGCCTGTTAACTTGCCAGTCGATGTGTGCGCCTGTCAACATCAGGCGGTGCGTTCCTCAGGCACTGTTCGAGCCCGCTACCACCACGGCGATCTGCGGAACGCCCTGATCGGCGCGGCGGTCGAGCTCGCGCAGTCCGGCGGGCCGGGCTCGGTCACGATCCGCGCGGCGGCCCGGGCCGTCGGTGTGACCCCGACGGCCGCCTACCGCCATTTCGCCGGGCACGAGGAACTGCTCAGCGCGGTCAGGGACCAGGCGCTGGACCGGATGGGCGAAGCCGTGGACGTCGAGTTCGCGCGCCTGTCCGAAACCGGGCCGCCGGCGCAACGGGCACTGCGCCGGCTGGTCGCCATCGGCCGGGGCTATCTGGCGTTCGTGGCCGCCGAACCGGGGTTGTTCCGCACCGCTCTCACGCAGCCGCTCCCGATGCTGCCGCCGATCAGGACGGCCTGGGACGCCGGCCCCTTCCAGCAGGTCATCGCGGTACTGGACGAGCTGGCGGCGGCCGGCTTCCTGCCGGTGCAGCGGCGTGGCATGGCCGAGGTGACGGTCTGGGCGGCGGTGCACGGGCTGGCCATGCTCTACCTCGACGGGCCGCTGCGCACCTCGGACGAGGAGAGCCGCCTGCTCGCCTTCGAACGCACGGTGGAGATCATCGGGGTGGGCCTCGGTGGTCCGGCGTTGCCGGCCGAGCTGCACGCCGAACTGCGCGAGCTGGTTCGCGGCGGGTGACCCGGCGCCAATATGGCGACATCTCACCCGCCGCGGGCGCAATGCGCGGCACGTTCTCGGTCAGGGGTTCGAATTTGCGGCGTGTAATACCCGGGCTTGCCCACCTGAGGGACGCGGGCGAGCTAGTGTGGGCGGGTGTCCACCGCACGTGCCGAGCGCCTGGTCAACCTGGTGCTCGCCCTGCTGTCCACCCGGCAGTACCTCACGGCTGACCGGATCCGCGGAATCGTGCCGGGATACGCCGAGGCGGCCAGCGACGAAGCGTTCTCCCGCATGTTCGAGCGCGACAAGACCGAGCTGCGCGAACTCGGGATTCCGCTGGAAATCGGGCGCAACTCCGCCTTCGACGCGGTCGAGGGCTACCGGATCGCCCGCCGTGACTACGAACTCGGCGACATCGAACTCGCGCCGGACGAGGCCGCGGCCGTCGGCCTCGCCGTCCGGCTCTGGGATTCCCCCGAACTCACCGGCCAGGCGCACGGCGCGCTGGTGAAGCTGCGGGCGGCGGGCGTCGAGGTCGATCACACGGCGACCCCGGCGGTGGAATCCCGGGTGCGCACCGAACCCGCCTTCTCACCGTTGCTGGCCGCCGCGCAGAACCGTCAGGCCGTCCGGTTCGACTACCGGCGGTCCGGCTCCGCGGAGCGGCTGACCCGGACCGTCGAGCCGTGGGGCGTGGTGTCCTGGCGGGCCCGCTGGTATGTCGTGGGGCACGACCGGGACCGGCGCGCTCCCCGCTGCTTCCGGCTCTCGCGCGTCATCGGCGAGGTCCGCACGGTCGGCGCGCCGGGGGAGATCCAGCGGCCGGAGAACGTGAACCTGCTGGAGTTCGTCGCGGGCAGTGACCGCTCCGAACCCACACCGGTGGCCACCGCCCGGCTCTGGATCGCCGACCGCCGCGCCGCGCGGGTGCGACGGCACGCGCGGCTGGTCGGCCGCCTGACCGTCGACGGGATCGACGGCGATCTGGCCGAGCTCGAGCTGTATCACCCGGAGAGCGCGGCGAACTGGATCGCCGGGCACGGCCCGGACGTGCTGGTGCTCGAGCCGGACGTGCTGGCCAAGGCCGTCCACGAGCGCCTGCACGCGATCGCGCACGAGGAGGTGCGGGCCCGGTGACCTCCGCGACGGACCGGATGCCGCGCCTGCTCGCGCTGGTGCCCTACCTGCTGGCCAGGCCGGGCATCCGGATCGAGGACGCGGCACGGGACTTCGACGTCTCCCCGAAGCAGCTGCGCCGGGATCTCGAACTGCTGTGGATGTGCGGGCTGCCCGGCTACGGCCCCGGTGACCTCATCGACCTGTCCTTCGAAGGTGACACGGTCACGGTCACCTTCGACGCCGGCATGAACCGTCCGCTGCGGCTCACCGGAGGGGAGGCCACCGCGCTGCTGGTCGCGTTGCGCGCGCTGGCCGAGACGCCGGGAGTACTGGACACCGACGCGGTGCGCCGCGCCATCGCCAAGATCGAGTCCGCCGCGGGCCAGGCCCAGCCGTCGGGCGTCGTGGTGGGGCTCGGCGTGCGCGAGGGCGAGCAGACCGCGCGCACCCGGCAGGTGGTGCGGGAGGCCTTGCACGCCCGGCGCGCGCTCCGGATCCGCTACTACACCGCCTCACGGGACGAGATCACCGAGCGGACCGTGGACCCGATGCGGCTGCTGATCGTGCAGGCCTTCGGGTATCTGGAGGCCTGGTGCCGCCGGGCCGAAGGGGTGCGGCTCTTCCGGCTGGACCGCATCGACGACCTCGCCCTCCTCGGCGAACCGGCGGTGCCGCCGCCGGAGGCGCGGCCGACCGACCTCTCCGACGGCGTGTTCACCGCCCGGCCGGACCAGCCGGTGGCCGAACTGGTGCTCGAACCGGATGCCCGGTGGGTGGCGGAGTACTACCCGTGCGAGGAACTGGGAGAACTCGACGACGGCCGGTTACGGGTCCGCATGCGGTACGGCGACGAGTCGTGGATGATCCGGCTGGTGCTCGGCCTCGGCGGCGAGGCCAGGGTCGAGGGACCCGCCGAACTCGCCGACGCGGTCCGCCGCCGAGCGGCCGACGCTTTGGCACGTGCGGGTAATCTCCCGTCAATCTTAGGCCAGTAGGGTGACCGCGTGTCGTACTTGCCGAGCATCGTGATCGCCGCCGTGGGTCTGCTCGTCCTCCTGGTGATGATCGCTGGGACGTTTCGGGGCTTGCGTCGCTTCCGGTCGACGGTGAGCATGGTTGTGACGCGAACCCAGGACCGCGCTGGTCTCATCCGTGCCCGCTCGGCGGGATTGCGCGTCGCGATCGACCAGCGGCGACGCAAGCCGGTCAACCAGTAACATCAGGCGTGAACGAGATAGGAGGCCACTCATGCTGAACGGACTGCAGCCGTGGCATTTGATCATTGTGTTGGTGCTCTTGGTTCTGCTGTTCGGCGCCAAGCGGTTGCCGGACGCCGCTCGTTCGATCGGTAAGTCCATGAAGATCTTCAAGGCCGAGACGAAGTCCATGCACGAGGACTCCGGCGAGCCGGCCACCGAGGCCGAGACGCGGCAGCTGCCGTCGGCCACCGCCCAGCCGGTGACCACCGACCAGCAGGTCGCCGACCTGCAGCGGCAGTTGGACGAGCTGAAGAAACAGCAGCAGAACTCGTCGAGCGACCAGCCGCAGAAGCACGCCAGCTGACCGGAGACAGGACACCTTTTCCGTGGCCGACCCTGAAAACCGCCGGACCCGGCGGCACAGGCGCAGCCGTCGGCACAATCCCGACGGCACGATGACGCTCATCGAGCACATCTACGAGTTCCGCCGTCGCCTCGGCTGGGCGCTGGTCGCCGTGATCATCGGCGGGATCTTCGGATTCATCTGGTTCGGGACGAACATCGGACCGGTCGAAGCCCTCGGCAAGATCATCAACGCGCCCTACTGCGCCATCCCGGCGTCGCGCCGGTTCCCCTCCGACGGAACCTGCCGGCTGCTGCAGACCGTGCCGTTCGAAGCGTTCATGATGCAGCTCAAGGTCGGCGTCGCGGCGGGCGCGGTGCTGACCTCGCCGTGGTGGCTGTACCAGTTCTGGGCCTTCGTCGCGCCCGGTCTGTACTCCAAGGAACGCAAGTACGCGCTGACCTTCGTCGGTTTCGCCAGCGTGCTGTTCACGGTCGGCGCGCTGCTGGCCTACTGGCTGCTGCCGCACGCGCTGCAACTGCTGATGAGCTTCGGCAGCGACTTCTTCGCCACCGCGCTGACCGCGGACAAGTACATCTCGTTCGTGCTGTCGCTGCTGGTGATCTTCGGGGTGAGCTTCGAGCTGCCGTTGCTGGTGGTGATGCTCAACTTCACGGGCGTGCTCAAGTACGCCAAGCTGAAGCGGTGGCGGCGGGGCATCATCTTCCTGCTGTTCGTCTTCGCCGCGTTCGTGACTCCCGGGCAGGACCCCTTCTCGATGCTGGGCCTGGCGGGCGCGCTGACGGTGCTGTTCGAGATCGCGATCCAGATCGCGCGCGTGCACGACCGCCGCAAGGAGCGGGCGAGCCAGGCCGAGGGCTGGGGTCAGCTGGCCGACGACGAGGCGGCCCCGTTCGACTACCGGCCCAGCACGACCGAGGAAGAACCGGCGCGGGCCAGCACCGACGACGTCACCTGATCCGATGGCGGCGCGCGCGGTACTGGCCGTGCACCCCGGCGCGGGCCGGGGCAGGGCGGCCCGGATCGCGGGGACCGTGGCCGCGCGGCTGCGTGCCTGCGTGGGCCGGCTGGACCGGCTGGTCACGCACGACCCGGCGGAGTTCCGGACGGCGATGTCCGCCCGTGCCGGCGAACTGGACGTGCTCGTCGTCATCGGCGGGGACGGCACGGTGCACGAGGCGGTGCAGTACTGCGCCGGCACACCCACCGCGGTCGGGCTCATTCCGACGGGCAACGGGAACGACCTGGCCCGCGGTCTCGGCCTGCCGCTGGATCCGCTGGCGGCGGCCGATGTGGTGGTGGCCGCGCTGAGGACGGGCCGGCGCCGCCGGATCGACCTCGGCCGGGCCGGTGACACCTGGTTCACCACCGTGCTGTGTGCGGGCTTCGACGCCAACGTCAGCGCGCGGGCGCACCGGATGACCTGGCCGCGCGGCCCGCGCCGCTACGACCTCGCGGTCCTCGCCGAACTGGCGTCGTGGCGGGCGAAACCGCTCAGGATCCGCTACGGAACCGAGCGCCTCGACCTGGACGCCACCCTGGTGGCGGTGGGCAACACCGCCTGTTACGGCGGCGGAATACCGGTGTGCCCGCGCGCCCGGCCCGACGACGGTCTCTTCGACGTCACCGTCGTGCGGGAGGCGAGCAGGCGGGAACTGCTCCGGATGTTGCCGAGCCTGCGCAGCGGGCGCCACATCGGGCGGCCGTTCGTGCACACCTTCCGCACCGGGGAGATTCACCTGTCCGGCAACGACTGGGTGACCGGCGCCGACGGTGAGCCGATGGGCGGCCTGCCGATCTCCGCGCGGTGCGTTCCGGGCGCGTTGACGATGCTGGCGCTTCCGCCCGGAGAGTGACGGGGACCACGCGGTCCGGTCACCGCCCGCGTGCGCGCGGCGGCTCCGGTATGACAATCTGGTGACGTGGCCACTCGCCCTTCGACCTCCCCGGCCGAGGCCTATCGGGCTTCGCAGCGACGAGGGAAACATCCCCAGTTGAACGCCTTCTCGGCCGACGTGTCGTTCGAGTTCGACGACTTCCAGATCCGCGGCTGTGAAGCCCTGGAGGACGGTCACGGCGTGCTCGTCTGCGCGCCGACCGGCGCCGGCAAGACCATTGTCGGCGAGTTCGCCGTGCACCTGGCGCTGGCCGAGGGCCGGAAGTGCTTCTACACCACGCCGATCAAGGCGCTGTCCAACCAGAAGTACAACGATCTCGTCGAGCGGTACGGGACGGGTCCGGTCGGCCTGCTGACCGGGGACACCGCGATCAACGGCAACGCGCAGATCGTCGTGATGACCACCGAGGTCCTGCGCAACATGCTCTACGCCGGTTCGTCGGCGCTCAACGAGTTGTCCTACGTGGTGATGGACGAGATCCACTACCTGGCCGACCGCTTCCGCGGCGCGGTGTGGGAAGAGGTCATCCTGCACCTGCCCGAGCACGTCCGCGTGGTCGGCCTGTCGGCGACGGTCAGCAACGCCGAGGAGTTCGGCGAGTGGCTGGTCACGGTGCGGGGCGACACCACCGTGGTGGTCGAGGAGCACCGGCCGGTGCCGCTGTGGCAGCACATGATGGTCGGGAACCGCCTGTTGGATCTCTTCGCCGACGACGGGGAGAAGCGGATCAACCCCAGCCTGCTCCGGCGGGTCGAAGAGGTCGGGCGGTTGCACGCGCCCGGCGGGCTGCGCGGTCCCCGCAACCGGGGACGCCAGCAGTTCCGCGGCCCGCGGTTCCGTCCGCCGGCCAGGGTGGACGTGGTCAACCGGCTGGACGCGGCCGGCCTGCTCCCGTCGATCGTGTTCATCTTCTCTCGCGCCGGCTGTGACGCGGCCGTGGGCCAGCTCATCCGGTCCGGGGTCCGCCTCAACACCCCCGAGGAGAGCGCGGAGGTCCGGCGGGTCGTCCTCGCCCGCACCGGGGACCTGCCCGAGGGCGACCTCGCGGTGCTCGGCTACTGGGAATGGCGGGAGGCGCTGGAAAACGGCGTCGCCGCGCATCACGCCGGATTGTTGCCGGCGTTCAAGGAGACCGTGGAGGAGTTGTTCGTCCGCGGCCTGGTCAAGGTCGTCTTCGCGACCGAGACCCTCGCGCTGGGGATCAACATGCCGGCCCGCACGGTCGTGCTGGAACGGCTGGTCAAGTACAACGGCGAGGCGCACGTCGACCTGACTCCGGGGGAGTACACGCAGCTCACCGGGCGCGCGGGGCGGCGCGGGATCGACGTCGAGGGGCACGGCGTGGTGATCTGGCAGCCGGGCGTCGATCCCAAGCAGGTGGCCGGGCTGGCCTCCACCCGGACCTACCCGCTGCGCTCGTCGTTCCGTCCCGGCTACAACATGGCGATCAACCTCGTCGGTCAGCTCGGGCGGGAATCGGCCCGGGAAATCCTGGAGCTGTCCTTCGCGCAGTTCCAGGCGGACCGCTCGGTCGTCGGCCTCGCGCGCCGCATCGAGAAGAACCGGGAAGCGCTGCACGGCTACGCGGAGGCGGTCACCGGTGACTTCGCGCAGATGAGCGAGTATGTCGAGCTGCGCAAGAAGATCTCCGAACGGGAAAAGGCGCTGTCCAAGCAGAACACCGCGGCGCGGCGGGCGAGTACCGCCGACTCGCTGGAAAAACTGCGCAAGGGCGACGTGATCGCGGTTCCCGCCGGCCGCCGCGCCGGGCTCGCCGTCGTCGTCGATCCCGGCATCGACCCGATCCGGGAGCCGCGGCCGATCGTGGTCACCGAGGACCGCTGGTCGGGTCCGCTGTCGCTGTCGGACTTTCCGGCGCCGGTGGAACCGCTGGGGCACATCCGCCTGCCCAAGCACGTCGAGCTGCGCTCCCCGAAGACCCGTCGCGACATCGCGGCCAGCCTCCGCAACGCCGGGATTTCCCTGCCATCGCGCCAGAAACGCCGCTCCGGCGCCAACGAGGACGGCGAGCTGGCGGCGCTGCGGCGGGCCCTGCGCTCGCACCCCTGCCACGGGCTCGCCGAGCGGGAGGCCAACCTGCGCTGGGCCGAGCGGCATCAGCGGCTGACGGCGGAAACCGAGCAGCTGGAGCGCCGCGTTGCCGCCACGACCCACTCCCTGGCCCGTGCTTTCGACCGGATCTGCACGCTGCTCCGCGAACGCGGCTACCTTGGCGGGGAAACGAGCGGGCACACCGGCCGCGACGACCGTGCGGCCGATCATGAGGCCGGTCCGGCGGCTGGCCGTGCGGCCGACAACGTGACCGAGCACGGCAACCGGCTCGCGCGCCTGTACAGCGAGTCCGATCTGCTTGCCGCCGAATGCATCCGGCACGGCATCTGGGCGAGCCTCGACCCCGCCGAACTCGCCGCCGTCGTCTCGACCCTGGTGTTCGAGGCCCGCCGCGACTCCGGGGGCGAGCCCCGCCTGCCCGCCGGTGCGGTTCCCCGGGCCTGGCAGGACACCGTACGACTGTGGTCGGATCTGGCCGAGGACGAGCGGCGGCACCGGCTGGAGCGCACCCGCGAGCCCGACGCCGGATTCGCCTGGCCGGTCTACCGGTGGGCGCGCGGCGAATCCCTGGAAAAGGTGCTGACCTCGGCCGAAGCCAACGGGCAGGAGCTCTCGGCGGGCGACTTCGTGCGGTGGTCGCGGCAGGTGGTCGACCTGCTCGACCAGATCCGCACCGTGCTGGGCAAGGCCGATCCGGTCGGCGAGGCCGCGGCGAGCGCGGTGAAGGCGCTGCGCCGCGGCATCGTCGCCGCCGGCGCGGGCTAGTGCGACCGTCCGCGCTTTCTGCTGCGTCCGCGGCCGGCCCGCGCTAGCGTTCGTCCGGCACCGGTCGTTTTGTCGGAGTGGATCGGATTGGAGTCGCGATGAGCACGCCCTACGGCGGTAGTGATCCACAGCAGTGGCGACCAGGAAGCGCTCCCAACGCACGCCCGGGTGGTTACCCCGGCCCGGGCCATCCCGGTAACCCCCAGCCCCAGTTCGGCCAGCAGTACCCCCCGCGGTATCCGGGGCAGAATCCCGGGCAGCATCCCGGGCAGAGTCCGGGGCAGACTCCGCCGTACGGCCAGCAGCCGCCGTACGGGCAGCAGCAGTATCCGCAATCCTTTGGCGCGCAGCAGTTCGGCCCGCCACAACCGGGCCAGTTCGGGATGCCGCCGGGGCCCGCCCGTCCCCGACGCGGCAAGACACTGTGGATCGTGACCGCCGCGGTGGCCGTGATCGTGGCCGTGGTGTGCGTACTGGGTTTCTGGGCACCGGGTTTCTTCGTCACGACCGTGCTGGATCAGACCGCGGTGCAAAACGGCGTCAAGACCGTTCTGTCGGGCCGGCCACCTCAGGGCTACGGGCAGACCGTGACCGCCGTGTCCTGTCCGGCGAACCAGCCGGTCAAGGCGGGCACCCGGTTCGACTGCACGGTCACGGTGGACGGCAGCCAGAAGAAGGTCACGGTCACCGTGCAGGACACCGCCGGCAACTACCAGGTCGGGCAGCCGCACTAGTAAATGGGTGGCCGGAAGCCGCGGTGTGGGCGACGATCGCTGGGTGAGCGACTACACCGTGCGGACACTGCGGCCCGACGAGCACCGGTCGGCCAACGATCTTTTCCGCGCCACCCTGCACGCGGCGGCCGGGACGGACGAGGAATGGCGGTATCTGGCCAATGCCTACCAGCCGGGCCGGGCCCTGGGTGCGTTCGGCACGGAACTGATCGGGACCGCGCGGTCCTTCGACGCGGAGCTGACCGTGCCCGGGGGAGGGCGCCTGCCGGTGGCCGCGGTCACCGGTGTCGGCGTGCGCCCGGACCGGACGCGCCGCGGGGTGTTGACCGAGCTGATGCGTGTCCAGCTGGGGGAGCTGGCGGCCCGGGGCGTCCCGCTGGCCGCCTTGTACGCCAGTGAATCCGCCATCTACGGCCGGTTCGGCTACGGACCTGCCGGCCGTACCCGCAATTACCAGGTCGACCGGCGGCGTGCCGTGCTGCGCCCCGACGCACCGCTTGATGGCGAGATCGAGCTGCTCGCGCCCGCGGAGATGGTCGAGCGGCTGCCGGAGATCTACGCGGCGCTGCCGCACACGCGGCCGGGCATGATGACGCGCCCGCCGTACTGGTGGGCGGGTTTCGAACGGATGGTGCACAAGGAAGACGAGCCCATCGTGGCGGTGGCCCACCACGGACCCCAGGGCGCCGACGGGTTCGTCGTCTACACGACCGAACGCCTGCGCTGGCACGACCCCGGTGTGCTCAAGATCATCAGCATGTTCAGTGCGACCGGGGAAGCCTTCGCCGGCCTGTGGCGGTATCTGCTGAGTGTCGACCTGATCGACATCGTCACGACCGATTCCCGTCCGCTCGACGAGCCCACCGAGCTGCTGCTCACGGACCCGGGCGCGTACTCGGTGACCGCGGGCGGCGCCGACTCCTGGCTGCGGCTGGTGGATGTGCCGGCCGCGCTTTCCGCGCGCGAATACGTGGGCGAACCGGTGGTG
>DASSAD010000216.1:0-10491 GCA_035685725.1 Amycolatopsis sp.
GTCGATGACCATCACCGGTGGCTCCGCGCTGCCGAAGGACGACATCGACCGAATGGTCAAGGACGCCGAGGCGCACGCCGAGGAGGACCGCAACCGGCGCGAGGAGGCGGAGACCCGCAACCAGGCCGAGACGCTGGTCTACCAGACCGAGAAGTTCGTCAAGGACAACGAGGACAAGCTGCCCGAGGACCTCCAGGGCAAGGTCAAGACCGCGATCGACGAGGCCAACGAGGCGCTCAAGGGCACCGACACGGCCAAGATCAAGGACGCGATCGAGAAGCTGAACACCGCGTCGCAGGAGTTGGGCACGGCCCTCTACGCCAACGCGCAGGCGGCCGGGACCGATGGCGCGTCGGCGGCCGGCGAGTCGGCCGGTTCGGCCGGCTCGGCCAAGGCCGATGACGTGGTGGACGCCGAGATCGTCGATGAGGACGAGAAGAAGTGACTGGAAAGCACCATCAGCGCACCGCTGAGGACGAGGTGACCGAGCCGGTCGTCGTGCGGGATCGCCGCAGGCTCGACCCGGAGACCGGCGAGGTGCGCCCGCGGCCGGCCGACGAGCAGGCCGGCGCGGGCGAACCCGCCGCCGAGCCGGGCGAGCCGGGCACGTCCGGTCCGGCGCTGGGTGACTCGCTCGTCGAGGAATCCGTCGCGCCCACCTCGGATGTCGAGAAGGAACTGGCCGAGCGCACCGCGGACCTGCAGCGGTTGCAGGCGGAGTACGCCAACTACCGCAAGCGGGTCGACCGGGACCGGGAGGCGGTGGTCGTGTCGGCCAAGGCCTCGGTGGTCGGGGAACTGCTGCCATTGCTGGACGACCTGGAACGGGCCGCGCAGCACGGCGACCTCACCGGGCCGTTCAAGGCGGTCGCCGACAAGCTCGTCGGGGGCCTGCAGCGGGTCGGCCTGGAGCCGTTCGGCGCCGAGGGCGAGGAGTTCGACCCGAGCGTGCACGAGGCGGTGCAGCACAGCACCTCGCCCGATGTGGCGGGCCCGACGGTGACCACGGTGCTGCGCCGCGGTTACCGGCTCGCCGACCGTGTGCTGCGGGCGGCGCTGGTGGGCGTCACCGATCACGAACCGGGTGCCGAGGCGCCGATCGAGGGCGAGCTTCCGCTGGACGCCAGCGAAAACGCCGGCTGAGCAGGACGGGACGATGCGATGACAGGGCGGAACGCGAGATGACCCGTGGGTGTGTCCGGGTGCCGTGCCGGCACGGCGGGGCCCCGGTCGGGAAAGCCGCTGGTTGTTCGAGCGGTTCGCCCTGGCAGGCAGGTAGCGACGGCCCCCGCGGTCACGCGGGGGCCGTCCGAACCGGAGGAGGGAGGAGACGTCCGTGAGCGCACGGGAGTGGATCGGCAAGGACTTCTATCGTGAGCTGGGCGTCTCCTCAGACGCGTCGGCCGACGAGATCAAGAAGTCCTACCGGAAGCTGGCCAGGGAGAACCATCCGGACGCGAATCCGGGCAACACCCAGGCCGAGCAGAAGTTCAAGTCCGTCTCGGAGGCCTACGGTGTGCTCTCCGATCCGGCCAAGCGCAAGGAGTACGACGAGGCCCGCAGGCTGTTCGGTTCCGGCGGGGCCGGCGGCTTCGGCTTCCCCGGCACCGGGGGCTCGGGCGGGTTCGACATGGGCGACCTGTTCGGTCAGACGGCGGGCGGCGGTTCCGGCGGGGCCGGCGGTTTCGGGGGTCTCGGCGACATCCTCGGCGGGCTGTTCGGCCGCCGGGGCTCGGCGGGCTCGACCGCGAACCGTCCGCAGCGCGGGGCGGACGTGGAAACCGACGTGCGGATCGAGTTCGCCGAAGCGGTCAAGGGCGCGACCCTGCCGTTGCGGCTGTCGAGCCCGGCGAGCTGCGAAACCTGTCACGGCAACGGTGCCAAGCCCGGCACGCAGCCACGGCCCTGCCCGGTCTGCGGCGGTTCCGGACTGGTCAACCGCAGCCAGGGCGCGTTCGCCTTTTCCGAGCCCTGCCGCGACTGCCGGGGCCGCGGGAAGATCATCGACGACCCGTGCCCGGAGTGCGGCGGCGAGGGCATCAGCACCCGGACCAGGACGTTGACCGTGCGGGTTCCGCCGGGCGTCGACGACAACCAGCGGATCCGGCTGGCCGGGCAGGGCGAACCTGGCCGCGGCGGGGCCACGGCCGGTGATCTCTTCGTGCGGGTGCACGTCACGCCGCACCCGGTGTTCGGCCGGTCCGGCAACGACCTGACGATCACGGTGCCGGTGAGCTTCACCGAACTCGCGCTCGGCTCGACGATCACGGTGCCGACGCTGGACGGAAAGGTGTCGCTCCGGGTGCCCTCGGGCACGGCCAGCGGCCGGGTGCTGCGGGCGCGGGGCAAGGGCATCAGCAAGCGCGACGGCACGCAGGGCGATCTGCTGGTCACCCTGCAGGTCACCGTTCCGTCCACATTGGACGCAGCGGAGAAGGATGCGCTCGAGTCCTTCGCCAAGGCCGCGGGCAAGCACGATCCGCGGCCCGAGATCACCAGAATGCTGCGGAGTTCGGGCGCGGAGTGAGATCGTGGTCGTGGACGGATGAGGTGAACTCGCTCCGGCCCGTGGCGGAGGACAAGGTGGGCCACGCACCCGCGCGGCACACCGGCGAGTAGACGGGAGCGGTGATGGTGTTCGGTGGTATGCCCCACGGGGCCGACGAGGACACGCCGGTTTTCGTGATCTCGGTGGCCGCGCAGCTGTCCGGGCTGCACGCGCAGACGTTGCGATCCTACGACCGGCTGGGCCTGGTCTCGCCGGGCCGCACCTCCGGCGGCGGTCGGCGGTATTCGATGCGCGACATCGCGCTGTTGCGCGAAGTGCAGAAGCTCTCCCAGGAACACGGGGTGAACCTGGCCGGGATCAAGCGGATCATCGAGCTGGAGAACCACGTCGAGGCGCTGCGCGGCCGGGTCGCGGAACTCACCGAGGAACTGGCGGTGGCCTATGCCGCGGCGGAGCAGGCCGCGGCGGCGGTGCACGCGTCCTATCGGAAGGATCTCGTGCCCGTCCGCCACGAAACCTCGCTCGTGGTCTGGAAACCCCGGAAGCGCTAGCCCGCGGCGGCGGGGACTCAGCGCAGGTGTTCGGCGAAGAACGCGAACACCCGGTGCCAGGCGTCCTCGGCCGACTCCCGGTGATAGCTCATCCCGGACACCTTCACCAGCAGGTTCAGCGGGCCGAGGTGGAGCTGGTTGGCGAAGGCGTGCCCAGCGTCCGGGTATTCCTTGACGTCGTGCGGGATCCCGCGCTGGGTCAGCTCGGTCTCCAGTGTGGCGGCGGCTCCCTTCAAGCCCAGGTCGCGCTTGCCGAAGCTGGCGACGACCGGGCAAGCTCCATCCAAAATGGACAGATCGTTCGGGAACGGGCCGTAGTAGGGCGCGGCGGCGTCGAACCCGCGCGTGGCGGCCACCAGCGCGAACCCGCCCCCCAGGCAGAACCCGACCACACCGACCTTTCCGGTGCAGTCCGCGCGCCCCGCGAGTACACGACGTGCGGCTTCGATGTCCTCGAACGACCTGCCCTGGCCCGCGGTCAACGACCGGAACACGGACCTGACACAGCGGACGAAACCGCCCCGCGAAAACAGATCCGGCGCCAGCGCGAGGTATCCGGCGGTCGCGATCCGGTCGGTGATGTTGCGGATGTCCTCGCTCAACCCCGCGATGTCGTGGACCACGACCACGCCGGGCCACGGGGGTTCCCCGGAGACGGGGCGAGTGGGTTCGGCCAGGTAACCGCGAATGGAACCGTCCGACACAGGGATGTCCATGCGGCAGAGGCTACTCGGTGACCGCCCGAACCCGGTGCCGTCAGTCGAAGGCGAACGGGTCGTAGGTGATCCGGTCGAGCGCCGTGCCCGCGACCAGCATCCGCGACACGGTCGCGCGGATCATCGCGGGAGAACCGGAGACCAGCACGTCGTGATCCGGCCAGGCGCCGTGGCGGGTGACCGCGTCGGCCAGCGTTCCCTGCTCGAACCCGGCCGGCCCGGTCCCGTGTTCGACCACCGGGCGCACGGTCAGCCACGGGTTGCACGAGGCCATCATGCGCAGCCCCTCCAACGCATAGAGGTCCTCGCGGGTGTCGCCGCCGTAGAACAGGTGCACCTTCGGGTTCTCGCCCCATTGCGCGAGTTCGTCGAGCAGCGACTGCAGGGGCGCCAGCCCGGTGCCCCCGGCGATCATGAGCACGTCCCGGCCGCGCTCGCGGTCGACCGTCAGCCTGCCCATCGGCGGCCCCAGCCGCCACACGTCGCCGGTCTGCGTGTGGCTCACGATGGCCCGGGACACCCAGCCGCCGTCCACGGCCCGCACGTGGAATTCCAGTGAGCCGTCCGGGCGCGGCGCGTTGGCCGGCGAAAGGTAGCGCCACAGCCGGGGGCGTTGCGGCACTTCGACGCTGACGTACTGTCCGGCACGGAACGGCAGCGGCTGATCCGGTTCCACCCGGAGCATCGCGAGATCCCAGCTGAGCCTGCGGTGTTCGGCCACGGTGGCCGGCCAGTTCGCCGGATTCTCGTCTTCGGCCGCGGCTTCCTGCATCTGGCGGGCGATGATGGTGAACGCCTCCGCCCAGGCCCGCTCGATCTCCGGGGTCCAGTCCACGCCGAGGTGATGTTTCATGGACGCGAGCAGGGCGGTACCGATGGCTTCGTAGTGCTTGAACGCGACGCCGAACTTGCGGTGGTCGCGCCCGAGCTGACGGAGAAAGGGCACCAGGTCGTCGGGCTGGTCGACCATCTGCACGACGTGCACCAGCGCGCGCACCATGCGGTTGCGGTCGACCTCCATATTGATCGGGAAGAAGTCGCGGGTCGCCGGCGCGAGGGTGAACAGCATCCCGTAGAAGAACTGGCTGACCTCGGGCATGCAGGACTCGGCCAGTGCCATGGATTCGCGGATGAGCCGCGTCATCGCCGTGGCGGCGGGCGGTGCCTCCCGGTGGACCGACCGGGGAACGGGGCTGACGGGATCCGCGCTCATACCTTCCGAACTCGCTGAGAAATGCCGACCATGCGGTTTCTTATTATTCATCAAGGCGCAAGCGCCCCGAACAGCCGCACATGCGCTGGCCAGCACCGTCCACAGCGCGTTAATTGATCATGAGTATTTCCACCCCATCCAGTCAATCATTCCGGCGACGAAAGGCGCTCGATCCGCCGCAGCGTAACCACAAAAGGCATTTGCGCCATCGAATTGCTCCGTCCGGGTGGCGCGCACCTTTGCCTCCGCCGGGCGGACGCGGCGCACCCCCAATAGTTGCCATGTGCAACTATCTGGAGCTACAGTTGAGGAACGACAGAGGGAAGGTGCGGGATGGGTGCGAGCGACGAAGCGAGTCTCGAACTCGCGCGCGAGTTGCACACGGCCGGACAGTTGCGCCATGCCTGGACCACTCAGGCCTGGCCGTGGGAAGACCTCCATCCGGCGGCCGCGATGTTGCTGTCCGAACTCGCCACCCACGGCGAGTGCCGCCCGTCGGAGCTCGCCAAGCACAAGATGGTGGACATCTCGGTGATCAGCAGGCAGATCGCGCAGCTGAGCGCGGCCGGCCTGGTCGATCGCCGCCCCGCCCCCGAAGACGGCCGGGCCGCCCTGGTCAGCGTTTCCGAGCAGGGGCAAACGGAACTCAAGCGGGTGCGCGAGGCGTACCTGCACTTCATGAGCACCGCACTCAAGGACTGGACCCACGAGGACGTCGCCACCCTCGCCGCCACGCTCCGCTCGATGAACGAGGCGCTGCGCGAGCACTTGAACGGTGACGCCTCCGCCGCGCACGACGGCAAGTAGCGGTCGGCGGTCTTCGGCACCCTCCCCGGCACGCGCACGGCTCGGCCCTGCACGTGTGCGGTTCGCGCGCAATGTGACGTGGATTAGGAATGCCTACCCTATCTTTCCGCGCTCCCCTGTGCTTAAAGTAAGGCTAACCATAGTTTCCCCGGCTGGCCAGAGGAGTTTCGCGTGTGGGCCGACGGTGTGCCTAACCTGCTGATCGGTCTGCGAGAAGGCCTGGAAGGCGGCCTGGTCGTCAGCATCCTGCTCGCCGCGCTCCGCCGCACCGGCGCCAAGACCTCGTCCGCGCCGATCTGGCTGGGCGTGCTCGCGGCGGGACTGCTCGCGATCAGCTTCGGCGCGGTCCTGACCTTCTCCCGGGCCGAACTGTCCACCACCGCGCAGGAAGCCTTCGGCGGAACGCTGAGCCTGATCGCGGTGTGCCTGGTCACGGTGATGGTGTTCTGGATGCGCCGCACCGCGCGCGGCCTGTCGGGCGAGTTGTCGGCCAAGGTCAACGACGCGGTCCAGATCGGCGCGGGAGCGCTCGCGCTGACCGCCTTCCTCGCGGTCGGCCGGGAGGGCCTGGAGACCGCCCTGTTCCTGTGGACCACCGTGCAGGCCGCGGGTGAGACGACCGCGCCGCTGATCGGCGCCGCGCTCGGCATCGCGATCGCCGCGCTGCTGTGCTGGCTGATCTTCCGCAGCGCGATCCGGATCAACCTGGGCGTGTTCTTCTCCCGCACCGCGGTGCTGCTGGTCGTCATCGCCGCCGGGGTGCTCGCCTACGGCCTCGGCGACCTCCAGGACGCGGGTGTCCTGCCCGGCCGCACCTGGCTCGCCTTCGACCTCACCGCGACGATCCCGCCGGACGCCTGGTGGGTCACCATCATCCGCGGCGTCACGAACCTCGCGCCCAATATGACCTGGCTCCAGGTGGTCGCCTACCTGACGTTCCTGGCCGTGGTACTGACCTTTTTCTTCCGCCAGGCCTCCGCACCCGCGCCGGAAAAGCCCGCCGCCGAACAGCCCCGAGCGGAACGCGCGACCCCTCGCCTGGCCAAACGCTGGATCGCGGTGGCCGCCGCGGTCGCGGTCCCGCTGCTGGCCGCCGGGGTGTTCGCGCTCGCGATCCCGTCTTCCCAGGCGGCCGCTCAGCAGGTCACCATCACCGGCACGGCCTGCGCTCCCGACTTCGCCCCGGTCAAGGCCGGCCCACAGGAGTTCACCGTGGTCAACAAGTCGGGGCGCTCGGGCGAGATCTACCTGATCCGGCCCACCGACGGCGGTGTGCTCGGCGAGATCGAGGGCATCGGTCCGGGCACCCAGCGCACCATGCCGGTGAACCTGGCCGCGGGGGAATACGCCTGGCGGTGCCAGATGTCCGGTGCGCCGGACCAGCTTTCCGCGACGGTCGCGGCCACCGGCAGCGGCGGTGTCGCGCCGGCGGCGGTGGTTCCGGTGTCCGAGCAGGACCTCGCCGGGCCGGTGCGGCAGTACCAGGACTACGTGGCACCGCAACTGTCCACATTGGCCACTCAGGTCGACGCGCTGCGGGGCACCCTGTCCGCCGGAGACCCCAACGGGGCCAAGGCCGACTGGCTGCAGGCCCAGCTCACCTGGGAACGGGTCGGCGCCGCCTACGGCAGCTTCGGCGATCTCGCCGACGCCATCGACGGGCTGCCCAACGGGCTCCCGGGCGGTGTCGCCGACGAGAACTTCACCGGCCTGCGGCGCATCGAGTACGGCCTCTGGCACGACCAGAGCCCCGCCACGCTCGCGCCGATCGCGGACAAGCTGGCGCAGGATGTGGCGACGCTGCGGGAGAAGCTGCCCACGGTCACCGCCGACCCGGCCGACCTGCCGCTGCGGGCGCACGAGATCCTCGAAGATTCCCTGCGCGACAAGCTTTCCGGCGATGCCAGCCAGGGCGCGGACGCGGGATACCAGGAGACGCTGGCCGATGTCGACGGCACCCGGGTGGTGCTGGACGAACTCGCCCCGTTGCTCGACGCGCGGCGGCCCCAGCTGGTGGCGACCGCCAAGGCCCAGCTGGACACGCTCGAACAGGCGTTGAAGGCGACCACCGCCGGCCCGCTCACGGCCCCGCTCGCCCAGCGGCAACGCGTGGACGCCGCCATCGGGCAGGCACTGGAGACCTTGTCGAACATCCCCAGCCTGCTGGAAATCCGGCAGGGATGAGCGGAAAGCCGGGCACCGGGGCCGAGAAGAAGTTCGCCGAAACACGGTTAAGGAAGTTCGCATGACACTGAGCAGGCGCAGATTCCTGCAGGGCACGGGCGCGGGCGTGGCGGGCAGCGCGTTGACCGGCGGGCTGATCGCGGCCGGCGCCCGGGCGGACGCGCGGGCGCCGGGCACCGGGAGCGACGGTGTCGTGGAGGCTTTTCCCTTCCACGGCCTCAACCAGGCGGGGGTCTTCACCCCGCAGCAGCGGGCGGCGACGTTCGCGGCCTTCGACGTGACCGCGGCCGACCGACCCGCGCTGACCGATCTGTTCCGCACCCTCACCGACCGGGCGCGGTTCCTCACGGCGGGCGGGACACCGGTGGATCTCGGCGTCGGCTCGCCGCCGTCGGACAGCGCGGTCCTCGGCCCGGTCGTGCCCGCGGACGGGTTGACCGTGACCGTGTCCGTCGGCTCTTCGCTGTTCGACGACCGGTACGGACTCGCGTCGCGCAAGCCCGCGAAGCTCATGCCGATGAAGACCTTCCCGGACGATTCGCTCGACCCGAAGTGGTGTCACGGCGACGTGATGCTCCAACTGTGCGCGAACAACCCGGACACGGTGCAGCACGCGCTGCGCGACATCGCCAAGCACACGCGCGGCGCGCTGCAGCCGCGGTATCGCATGAACGGTTTCACCTCCCCTCCGCGACCGTCGGGGACGCCGCGCAACCTGCTCGGCTTCAAGGACGGCATCTCGAACCCCGCCCCGGCCGATCAGCTGATCTGGGTGACCGGCGCGGAAGGCGAACCGGCCTGGGCGACCGGTGGTTCGTACCAGGTGGTGCGCATCATCCGGATGCTGATCGAGTTCTGGGACCGGGTGTCGATCACCGAGCAGGAGAACATGTTCGGCCGCAAGCGCGACAGCGGCGCGCCGCTGGACGCCGCGGGCGAGTTCGATCCCCCGGACTACGCCGCGGATCCCGAGGGCAACACCATTCCACTCGACTCGCACATCCGGCTGGCCAACCCACGCACCCCGGAAACCGCCGCCAACCGGCTGCTGCGCCGGGGCTACAACTACGACCAGGGCATCGACCTCAACGGCGACCTCGACGTGGGGCTGATCTTCTGCTGCTACCAGCAGGATGTCGTGCGCCAGTTCGAGACGGTGCAGCATCGACTCGCCGGGGAGCCGCTGACCGACTACATCCAGCCCTACGGCGGTGGCTACTTCTTCGCCCTGCCCGGCGTCCGCGACGCGCGGGACTTCTTCGGCAGCGGCCTGTTCGCCTGACCGATCGGCGAACCTCGTCGCGGCCGAGCCGGGCGGCTTCGGCGTCGATCCAGCGCGGCAGGGCGCTCGCATGGCCCTGTCGCCCGGCGTGTGGTAGCCCATGGTCACGCTGAGGAGCCACCCCGGCACGTCCGTCAAGGTCCACTTACCTACCCGGACGAATCTTTCCAGACTTGAGCGGAACACGCTCAACTTTACTGACGTTGTAAGTGTCGACGGTCGATGAGGGAGGCTGTCACCAGAGGGACTCGACACAGGAGTGTGGGATGGACGCTTTCAACCCGACGACGAAGACTCAGCAGGCGATCTCGTCGGCGGCGCAGGCGGCGACCGTGGCGGGCAATCCGAGCATCGCTCCGGCTCACTTGCTCGGCGCGCTGCTCGCGCAGGGCGACGGCGTCGCCGGGCCGCTGCTGACCGCGGTCGGCGCCGATCCGGACCAGGTGCACAAGGAGCTGGAGCCGCTGATCACCGCGCTCCCCTCGGCGACCGGGGCCACCGTGTCCACCCCGCAGTTCGACGGTTACGCGCTCAAATCGCTCACGCACGCCCAGAAGCTCGCGACCGAGATGGGCGACGAATACGTCTCCACCGAACATCTGCTGGTCGGGCTCGCCACGGAAGGCGGCCGGGTCGCCGATCTGCTGAAGCGCCACGGTGCCACCGCGGACACGCTGCGGGAGGCGTTCGTGAAGGTGCGCGGCTCCGCCCGCATCACCAGCCCCGACCCCGAGGGGACCTTCAAGGCACTGGAGAAATACGGCGTCGACCTGACCGACCGCGCCCGCAAGGGCGAGCTGGACCCGGTGATCGGCCGCGACGCCGAGATCCGCCGCGTCGTGCAGGTGTTGTCCCGCCGCACCAAGAACAACCCGGTCCTGATCGGTGAACCCGGCGTCGGCAAGACCGCGATCGTGGAAGGGCTCGCGCAGCGGATCATCGCCGGCGACGTGCCGGAATCGCTGCGGGGCAAGCGGGTCGTCGCGCTCGACCTCGGTTCGATGGTCGCCGGCGCGAAGTACCGCGGCGAGTTCGAAGAACGGCTCAAGGCCGTGCTCAAGGAGATCACCGAGTCGGCGGGCCAGGTCATCACGTTCATCGACGAGCTGCACACGATCGTCGGCGCGGGCGCGACCGGCGAGGGCGCGATGGACGCCGGCAACATGATCAAGCCGATGCTCGCCAGGGGCGAGCTGCGCATGGTGGGCGCCACCACGCTCGACGAGTAC
>DASSAD010000217.1:0-2892 GCA_035685725.1 Amycolatopsis sp.
GTCACTTGCGTGCGTGCAGTGTAAGCCGTTCGGGCGAGAGCACTGCACAAGTCACCTCACCGCAGCATGCTAACGCTCGGATGGGTGAGCACGTTCTCGTCCGAACGTGCAGCTTAGTTCCGCACGCGACGAGGACGAAGCTTGGCTGCCCTTCCGCCGAGCCGGCGCAGTCGGAACAGCTCCAGCGCGCGGCCGATGCCGTGCCCGTAAAGCGCCCTGACCTCGTTGGGTCGGGCCTGCTCGAGGAACTCCTCGACCTCTTCCTCCTGCACGGCGACGTGCTTGAGGCGGGTCTCCACACGCTCCATCGCGAGCGCGAAAAACATCATCACCAACGGCACCGCGACTACGAACCAAACAGTCATGAAAGTCAGATCCTCGCTTGTAGCGCTTTGATCTTGGGGTCAGGTCGGCTAGCTGCGGGTCGGCCTCGTAAGCATGTCCCGGGGCCTTTCCGTAGGCTATCGGGGTGCCCAACGCCGTCCGTTACAAGCCACCCCGAAGGGGCGAGGAGACCCGGCTAGCTCTGGTGAGACGCGCACGCCGCATGGTGCGTTGCCTGGCGGAGGCATATCCGGACGCACATATCGAACTCGATTTTTCCACGCCGCTGGAGTTGCTCGTCGCGGTCGTGTTGTCGGCGCAAACAACCGACAAGCGCGTGAACGAAGTCACTCCCGCGTTGTTCGCCCGCTACCCCACCGCCGTGGACTACGCCGGTGCGGACCGGGCCGAGCTGGAGGAATTCCTCCGGCCCGCCGGCTTCTTCCGGGCCAAGGCCAACTCGCTGCTGGGCATCGGCGCCGCGCTCGTCGAGCGCTTCGACGGGAAGGTGCCCGGCACGCTTGAGGAACTGGTCACACTGCCCGGAGTGGGGCGAAAGACCGCCAACGTCGTGCTGGGCAACGGCTTCGGTGTGCCCGGTATCACCGTGGACACGCACTTCGGACGGTTGGTCCGGCGCTGGGCCTGGACCCGGGAAGAGGACCCGGTGAAGGTCGAGCACGCGATCGGCGAGCTCATCCCGCGCAAGGAGTGGACCATCCTGTCGCACCGGGTGATCTTCCACGGTCGCCGGATCTGTCACGCGCGCAAACCGGCGTGCGGGGCCTGCCCGCTCGCTCGCGACTGCCCGTCCTTCGGCCTCGGACCGGCCGAGTTCGCCGAGGCGGCGAAGCTGGTCAAAGGCCCGGAACGAGATCATCTGCTGGAGCTGGTGCAGGCGCGGTGACGAAGGCGACGAAATGGGCCTTGGCGGTCGGCATCCTGGTCCTCGGGCTGATCGTCGCATTCCTGCCGCGCGAGTCGGGGCAGCCCCAGGTGGTCGCCGGCGCGCCGGAGGCGCCGAGTCTGTCGGCGCCACGGGCGGCCGCCGCGCTCGCGCCGTGCCCGACGGGTACGGGCGACGTCGCGGCCTTCCACGGCGTGCGGACGCAGTGCCTCGGCACCGGCGCGACCGTCGACCTGTCGACCGCGCTGGCCGGGCACACCACGCTGATCAATGTCTGGGCCACCTGGTGCGAGCCGTGCCGGACCGAGCTTCCCGTGCTCAACGCCTACGCGGCGCAACCGGGCGCGACACCCGTGCTCGGCGTGCAGGTGGCCGGTGATCCCGCGGGGGGACTCGCGCTCCTCACCCAGTTGGGTGTACACCTGCCGGTCGTGTACGACGGAACCGGAATCACCGGGCCGGTGAGCACGGCACTCAAGCTGCCCCCGGCGCTCCCGGCCTCCTACCTGGTCACCCCGGACGGCCAGGTTCGCTTCATCACGAATCCCCGGATCTTCGCCGACGTCGATCAGGTTCGCGCGGCGGTGGAGGGTCAGTGAACGGACCTCTCGTCGACGCCGCTTCGGTGCCCGATTGGCTGCGTCGTCTCGTCGAGGGCACCAGTGATCTCGGCGCGGCGGCGTTCACCCTGTTGAGACCATCGAGAACATTGAGACCATCGCCTCGAATGCGCACCCGCGCCGCCTCCGTGCTGATCCTGTTCGGGGAAGGCGGCCGGGGGCCGGACGTGCTGCTGCTTCGCCGGGCCGACACGCTCGGCTCGCACGCCGGTCAGGTCGCCTTCCCCGGCGGCGGCGCCGAGGACCACGACGAGAGCGTGGTGGCCACCGCGTTGCGAGAGGCCGAAGAGGAGACCGGCGTCGACCCGGCCGGGGTCCGGCCCCTCGCGGTGCTGCCCGAGCTGTTGGTGCCGGTGTCCGGGTTCGCGGTCACGCCCGTGCTGGCGCACTGGGAGCGTCCGTCCGAGGTGCACGCCGTCGATCCCGCGGAGACGGCCGCGGTCGCCCGGGTTTCGGTGGCCGATCTGGTCGATCCGGTCAACCGGTTCTCGGTGCGGCGGTCCGGGACGAACTGGACCGGGCCTGCCTTCGCCGTGGACGGCCTGTTCATCTGGGGCTTCACCGCCGGACTGCTGTCGGCACTGCTGGCGGTGGCCGGCTGGGAACGCGAGTGGGATTCCGCAGACGTTCGTGACCTCGCGGGGTGGGAGAAAAGGTGAACTGGGTCGACCTGGTGGTGATCGCGGTGGCGTTGCTCGCGGCGATCTCCGGGGCGCGGCAGGGAGTGGTGATCGCGCTGCCGGCGCTGGTGGGCGTCATCGGTGGCGCGGTCGCCGGCATCCAGCTCGCGCCGCTGGTGATCGGCCTGTTCGGCAACCCCGCCGCGAAGGTCGCCTTCGCCGTGGCCACCGTGGTGTTCCTGGTCGCGCTGGGCGAGACGCTCGGGGTGTGGGCGGGCCGCCGGGTCAAACTCGCGGTCAAGACGCGCTTCAACACCGACAAGCTGACCGGGATCGACCAGACGCTCGGCGCGATCGTGCAGGGCCTCGTGGTGCTGCTGGTCGCCTGGCTGATCGCGGTGCCGCTGACCGGAGTCGCGGC
>DASSAD010000218.1:0-5874 GCA_035685725.1 Amycolatopsis sp.
GGTACGACCGCAGCTCGTCTCCCCCCTGCCGAGCTGCGGCCCCGCCGGCCCCGTTGGCACTCCCCCTCGCCACCGGGTCCACACAGCGGCGGGAGCGTCAGCGGGGCGGCCTGAGTTCGCGACTCCCCCTCCCTCAGGCCGTCCCGCCTTCCCGGCGTGTGCTCACCGCTTGCGCGGTTTCGCCGGGGGCGGTGGGACGGATCATCTTGGGGGGCCGAGCCCCCCAAACCCCCGCGGTGCGAGCTTCTCGCCTTGGCGGGCACTGGGCACGATCCGCGCGAACCAGCACCGGGAGAATCCGGGACAACGGAGGCGCGGATTACTCGCTGCCGAACCACCGGTCGGTGACGTCCGGGGTGTCCTGCGGACACTCGTCACCTCCCCGAGCCCGGACGGCCGCACGAATCACGGAGCGAGCGCTCGGCGAGGTTGCTCGGCCGGGATCACTGTTCGGTCAACGAGCCGGGTTCGTGCGGCGTCTCGGGCTCGACGAGGTGCTTGAACGCCTGGAGGTTGGCCAGCGATTCGCCGCGCGAAACCCGCCAGTCCCATTCCCGCCTGATCGAGCCGGCGAAGCCGATTTCCAGCAGGATGTTGAAGTCGCCGTCGGCGGCCTCCACCACCTGACCGAGAATCTTGTCCAGTTCGGGCTCCGTGATGGTGGTCAGGCCAAGCCTGCCGACCAGATAGACATCCCCAAGAGCGTCCACTGTGTAATGGACACCGTAGAGCTTTGCGTTACGACGCAACAGGTATCGGTAGAACTGCTCGTGAGCCTCGTCCGGGCGGCGGCACACGAACGCCTCCACGGCGAACGCGTGCTCGCCGATGATCAGCCAGCAGTTCGTCTGCAGCTTCCGGGTGCCGGGCAGCGTCACGAAATAGCGGCCGGCGCCCTTCTTCTCGAACTTCAGCCCCGCATCGTCCAAAGTGGATTCGATAACCTCGGCCAGGCTCATACCGCCACCTCCGAACGCAGTGCCGAGAACGAGTTCGAGGCGGCGGCGTAGGCCGCCAGCAGTGCCTCGGTGGTACGGCTCCAGGAGAACTGGCGCGCGTGCCGCACGGCGTTGGCGGCGAGTTCGGCCCGCCGTGCCGGCCGCAGCGCCACGGCGGCCAGCGCGGTGGCCCAGTCCTCGGCCGAATGCGACGGCACCAGCACGCCGGACACGTCGTGCGCGACGGCGACGGGCAGGCCGCCCACCTCGGCCGCGACCACCGGCGTGCCGCACGCCTGCGCCTCGAGCGCGACCAACCCGAACGACTCGTTGTAGGAGGGCACCGCCACCACGTCCGCCGCGCGGAAGACCTCGGCGAGCACCTCGCCCGGCTGCGGCGGCAGGAACCGGGTCTGCTCCTCGATCCCCAGCGACACGGCCAGCTCCCGCAGCATTCCCGGGCCCTGCTCCAGACCGGTCCCGGACGGACCGCCGACCACCAGCACGACCAGCTTCGCCCGCAGTTCGGGACGCCGTTCGAGGAGCCGGGCGGCCGCGTGCAGCAGGACGTCGGGCGCCTTCAACGGCTGGATCCGCCCGGCGAAGGCGAGCACTACGGCGTCGCGCCGCAGCCCCAGCCGGCGACGGGCGGCCGAGCGCGACCCCGGAGTGAAGCGTTCCAGATCGACGCCGGGCGCCACGGTGTGCACGGCCCCCGGGGCGGCGTCGTACAGGCCGATCAGCTGCCCCGCCTCGACCTCGGTGTTGGCGACCAGGCGGTCGGCCTCGGCCACGACCTGCTCCTCGCCGATCACGCGCGACCGGGGTTCCGGCTTGTCCCCCTCGGCGAGCGCGGCGTTCTTGACCTTCGCCAGGGTGTGCGCGGTGTGGACCAGCGGGACCCCCCACCGGTCCCGTGCGAGCCAGCCGACCTGGCCCGAAAGCCAGTAGTGCGAGTGGATGACGTCGTAGTAGCCCGGCTCGTGGAACGCCTCCGCCCGCAACACCCCCGACGTGAACGCACACAGCTGCGCGGGCAGTTCGTCCCGCCCGAGCGGTTCGAAGGGACCGGCCGGGATGTGCCGCACCACCACCCCCGGCGCGAGCTCGGCGATCGGCGGCTGGTCCGAGGAGGTCGCCCGGGTGAACACCTCCACACTGATGCCCCGCCGTGCCATCTCCACGGCGGTATGCGCGATGTACACGTTCATGCCGCCGGCGTCACCCGTGCCCGGTTGTTCCAGGGGTGAGGTGTGCACGGACAGCACCGCGACCCTGCGCGGCCAAATCGTGGTGATCCGTCGAGAACCGCGCAGCGAGTTCGTCACTGAAGTCCACTCCCGGAGTAATACGCCGTCCGCACTCTGGAACGCGCGCGGGCGCCGCAATCTTCCCAGGAGTCGTTCCCGCCGCTCGGATACCCACCGGCCCGCCCCCGTGGGGAAAACTCGGTGTCACTGTTCGATTGCGGACTTCGCCTTCCACTCCGGCCAGCCGACGAGCCAGTCCATCACGTCGGAAGTCGTGACCGGACCGAGCCGCGAGCCGCTGACCTCCACGGGATCGCCGATCAGCGCGGAATCGAAGTAGTCCTTGGCGTCGGCGTCGAGCAGGTTGACGCAACCGTGCGAGTTGTTGGTATGTCCGATTGCTGCCGCATTATCCTGGTTTTCGTGGATGTATTCACCGTGATTTGAGATACGGCACGCCCATTTCTTGTCGACGTTGGTGTATCCGTAGCGCGCGTTGTCGAAGACGGCGTGCGGCTCCCGGGTCATGATGATGTAGGTGCCGTTGGGGGTGTTCCGGTTCACATCGGAGTCCAGGCCGTTGCTGCACGGATAACTCCGGTACCGCGCGCCGTCCCGGTAGACGTTCATCACATGGTCGGGGGTGTGGATCCGCACGACCTGGTTGCGGCCGATCGTGAACTTCGTGGTGACATCCGCGCGCGGGTAGGCACCGCCGCCAAGGTCTATGCCGTAGAGGTTGGCGCCCACGCTGACGTCGACGCCGGCCGGCCAGTACCGCATGGGCCGGAAATCGATCTGCCGGTCGGACAGCCACCCCCAGGCCCCTTCGACCGCGCCGGACGCCGACGTGGTGATCGTGAGCGCCTTCTCGACGTCGGCTTTGTGCACGACGTCGGCGGTGAACTTGACGCTGACGGGCATCGCCACGCCGACCGTGGCGTCGTCGACCGGATTGACCGTGACGCGGACCTGCTGCGCCGGTTCGACGGTGGTGAAGCCGCCGGTCAACCGCGCGGGTTCGTGGTCGGAACCCGTGGCGAGCGCGGTGTAGGTGTAGGCGCGGCCATAGCCGAGGACCTCCGAACTGGTCCAGACCGTCCGGTCGGCGTTGAACACGCCCTGGATCGCCTTCCCGTCCGGATTCGCGACCTTCACATCGGTGAACGTGCCCGCGGTGACCCGGAGTTCGACCGGTTGCCGGACCGGCACGTCCCGCGCGTCCACCGCGGGAACGGCGGTGATCTTCGCCACCGGCCGCGCCGGGTTCCCCGGCACGCCGGGCCCACCGCCGGGAGTGCCCTCGCCAGGCCCGGTACACGCCGCGGCCAGCACCGCGGCGCCCGAAGCGAGCGCCGCCTTGACCACGGTTCGCCTGTCCACGACCTACCTCCACCGAGAAGCCACCCGAAGGCCGAAGCCCATCCGCTTGCGAACATGTGTGCATGACCAAGCGAACCGCAGTGATCACCGGCGCCAGCGCGGGTATCGGCGAGGCGACCGCCCGCGCACTGGCCGGATCCGGCTTCCACGTGGTACTCGGCGCCCGTCGCCTCGACCGCCTCGAGAAGCTGGCCGCCGAGTTGTCCGGAACCGCACACGTGCTGGACGTCACCGACCCCGCCTCGGTTGCCGCATTTGTCCAGCAGATCCCACAATGCCACGTTCTTGTCAACAATGCCGGTGGCGCGAGGGGACTCGAACGGGTCATCGACGCCGACGAGGACCATTGGCGCTGGATGTGGGAGACCAACGTGCTCGGCACCCTGCGCGTGACGAAGGCCCTGCTGCCGAAGTTGATCGAATCGGGCGACGGCCACGTCATCAGCGTGACGTCGATCGCCGGATACGAGGTCTACGACGGAGGTTCGGGCTACACCTCGGCCAAGCACGCGCAGTCGGCGCTGCACCGCACCCTGCGTTCGGAACACCTCGGCGACCCGGTGCGGATCACCGAGGTCGTGCCGGGCATGGTGGAGACCGATTTCTCCGCCAACCGGTTCGACGGGGACACCGAGCGCGCCGCCGGCGTCTACCGGGGGTTGACGCCGCTGACCGCCGAGGACGTCGCCGAGGTGATCGCGTTCGCGGCCACGCGTCCCGCGCACGTCAACCTGGACACGATCGTGCTCAAGCCCCGCGCCCAGTACAACGGCTCACGCGCGCACCGGGACTGACCGTCACAGCACGCAGTTGATCAGCAGGGGCTCGGGGACCAGGGAAACCCCGAACCGGGCCCGCACCCCGTCGCGGACTTCCCGCGCGAGCGTGAGCAGGTCCGCCGTGGTCGCCGAGCCCCGGTTGGTCAGCGCGAGCGTGTGCTTGTGGGACAACGAAACGCGGTTCCCCGGTCCGGGGTGCCCCTTGGCGAAACCGGCGTGTTCGATCAGCCAGGCCGCGGACAGCTTCACCTGTCCGGACTGCCCGTCCATCGGATACCGCGGGGCCTCGTCGGGGATCCGGTCGAGCACGTCCGGGGCGACGACGGGGTTGGTGAAGAACGAGCCCGCGCTCCACGTGTCGTGATCGTGCGGGTCCAGCACCATGCCCTTTCCCCGGCGCAACTCCAGCACCGCCTCCCGGGCGGCCGCCGCGGGCACCCGCGCGCCCGGCTCGACCCCGAGCTTGCGGGCGAGTTCGGCGTAGCGGATCGGCGCCGAAAGGCCGTCCGCGCGCAGTGCGAATCGCACGCTGAGCACGATCCCGCTCTCGGTCCCCTTGAGCACGCTGGTGCGGTAGGCGAAGCCGAGTTCGGCCGCGCTCATCGTGCGAACCTCACCGGCGCGGCGGTCGAAGCACTCGATCGAGGTCAGCAGGTCGGAGACCTCGCACCCGTACGCGCCGACGTTCTGGATCGGCGTGGCGCCGACCGAGCCGGGAATCCCGGACAGGCACTCCAGCCCGCCGAAGCCGGCGTCGACCATGGCCGCGACGAACTCGTCCCAGTTCTGGCCCGCGGCGACCTCGACGTCCGACCCGTCCACCCGCCAGCCGCGGGTGGCGATCTTGAGCACCGCACCGGCGAATCCCTGGTCGGCCACGACGAGGTTCGACCCGCCGCCGAGCAGCAGCACCGGTTCGTTCGCGGCGCGCACCGCGGAGACCAGGTCATCGGTGCTCTCCGCGACGACGAACTCGCGCGCCGGACCGCCCAGGCGCAGGGTGGTGTGATCGGCCAGAACGGTTCGGGCTTCGACACGTGTCACGAGCACAAACGGTAGAGCAGGACACTGTGGATCTCGCCGCGGCCGCATGCGGTCGACCCCGGAAGCACCCGGACGAGCGCGGTCAGGTCCGTCCGGCTCGTCCGTTCCCGCAGGCTGTGTCCGGCCCCGTGTCCAGTACTGTCTGGGGCCATGGCATCCCGTATCGAGCACCGGGCGGAGTTCTCCCAGGGCATCGCCGAGGTGTTCCGGGCCGTGTCCGACCGGGACGCGCTGCAGATCCGGCTGGACGCGATCGGCGGTCAGGGCGCCACCGTGCGGGCCTACTCACGGGAGGGCGAGACGGTGCGGTTCCTGCTGCACCAAGGCGTCCCCGCCGAGAAGCTCCCCTCCTTCGTGCGCGCGCTGCGTCCCGGTGACCTCGTCGTCGAACGCGAGCAGACCTGGACCGGGACCGGTGCTCACTACACGGGAACGGTGCAGGCCACGGTGAGCGGGATGCCCGGCGAGATCACCGCCCGC
>DASSAD010000219.1:0-11915 GCA_035685725.1 Amycolatopsis sp.
GATGAGGGTGCCGACCACGGCGGCGGCCAGCGTGCCCGCCCACATGTCGGCCCGGCTGCGGGAATAGCGGCAGAAGTCGCTCGCGTCGGTGATCATCGACAGCCAGGCCGAGGCGACACTGTTGAGCCACAACGCGACCAGTGGCCAGTGCCAGCCGATGTGCCCGGAGAAGCCGAACACGGCGGCGGGGGAGTAATGCGGATCGTTGTGGGTCATCAGCAGGGCGATGAAGACCGCCGACAGGATGATCTTGGTCGGGAAGGCGAGCCGGGCCAGGACCTTGAGTGAGTCGTACCCGATCAGCGCGACGGCAGCCTGGATGATCGCGAAGACCAGGCTCACCAGCACGAAGCTGAAGGTGTGCCCGGTCAGCCCACGCAGCACCGCGATGATGCCGAGCGAGCCGGCCACGGTCTGGAAGGCGAACCAGTACACCGCACTGATCACGTGCAGCGCGGACGGGATCCACTTGGCCCCGCGCATCCCGTAGGTGATCCGGGTGCCGACCTGTCCGGGCAGGCCGTAGTCGACGCCGATCGTGGCCATCACGGCGTAGGCGCTGAACGCGACGACGATGCCGGCCACCTCGGCCACCACCGCGCCCCAGAAGGAAAGCCCGGCCGCGACGGCGCTGCCGGCTATGAGGATCATGCCGGGATTGACCAGGAAGTTGAGGATCATGAAGAACACGTCCCACCAGCGAACGGTCTTCTTCTCCTCGGGAATGGCTTCGATGCCGTACTGCTCGACGTTCTTCGGCTGCCGGTAACGCTGCGCCAGGGTGGCGTCGGGATCGGAGGGACTCACGGGTGTGCTCACTTCCGGTTTCGGGCGTGCGGGATCGCGCCACGGGGACGCGTGGCGGTGCGAGGTGCGCGGGTCAGAACGACGGTGGCGTGACCGCGCCGATGAACACCACCCACTCACCGGACGGGTTCCGGTACCAGTGGGGCAGGTTCGAGTCGTAGGTGATGCTGTCGCCTTCGGTCAGTTCGTACCGCTCGTCGCCGATGAAGATCTCCAGCCGGCCGGACAGCACGTGCTGGCACTCCTCGCCGGGGTGCCGGAACGGCTGCCCGGCGCCGTCGAAGCCCGGCGGCATCCGGGTGTGCAGCATCTGGAGGTCGCGCTGCAGGTCCGGGGTGAGCAGTTCGTAGGTCAGGCCCGCGCCGGGCAGTTCCAGCCGTTTGCGTTCGTGCCTGCGCACCAACCGGTGCTCGGCCGGAGCATCCGGGTCCGACAGGAAGGTGCCCAGGGGCACCTGAAGCGTCGAGGCGAGTTTGAGCAGGGTGCCGAAGCTCGGGTTGCCGATGCCACGCTCCACCTGGCTGATCGAGCCGGTGGACAGCCCGGCGGCGGAGGCGAGTGCCTCCACACTCAAGTCGCGCTCTCGCCGCAGCTTGCGCACCATGGCACCGACCTGTGCCAAGGCCTGGGCTTCGAGCGTCTCCGTCACCGTGACCACCCGATCTTCATTTTATTGAAGGATGATGGGCCATCTTGAATGATCGGCGGCGGAGAGGCAAGGGCGTAACGTTTCCTTCGCGTAAAGTCCCCGGCGCCGCGGCGCGTGTGGCCCACGGCACTCGGAAATCGCTCGACGGTGCTGATGCACAATCCGGGTGGTGGCGCGGGGCGCGCCGGTACATTGCTTCGCCCGGGCCGGATCGATTGACTCGCAGGCGTGAAGCCATCCGAAATTCAGACCGTGTTGCGGGAGCATTACGGCCTCGACGTGGCCCAGCAGGAAGTGCTCGGCGGGGAGAGCGACCACAACGTCCGGATCGTCACCGGCGACGGGGGCGAGTTCCTGCTCAAGGCGACTCCAGGATCGACCGATGATGTCCAGCTGCGCTGGCAGACCGATGTGCTCGCGCACCTCGCGGACCGGGTTCCCGACCTGCCCGTGTCGCGGCTCGTGCCGGACGGCACGGGTGCCTATCTGGTCGCCGTCGACGGGTACGCGCTGCGGTTGCTGACCTGGCGTCCCGGCGCCCTCATGGGATTGCTCGAGCATCATCCGGTGGAGCTGCTCACCGAACTCGGCCAGGTCGCCGGGCAGCTGACCCAGGCGCTGGCCGACCTGCCCGTGCGTCCCGGTGTGCGTTCGCACCATTGGGACGTCCGCAGGGCGAGGACGGCCGTGGAGGACGGGATCGGTTTCGTGCCCGACGAGCGCAACCGCCGCCATTGCGAACAGGTGCTGACGTGGTTCGATCGCTGCGCGCCCATGCTGGAAAAGCTGCCGATGGGCGTCGTGCACCACGACATGAACGACTTCAACGTGCTCGCCTTGACCGGCGAGGACGGCCGGCCGCGGATCAGCGGTGTGCTCGACGTCGGCGACGCCCTGTACACGGTGCGGGTCGCCGAGGTGGCGATCGCGGTCGCGTACGCGATGCTGCGCAAGGAAGATCCGCTGGCGACGGCGGCCGCCGTGGTGTCCGGGTTTCACTCGGTGGTGCCGCTCACGCCGGAGGAGATCGCCGTCGTCTTCCCGCTGGCCGCGGCTCGGCTCTGCGTCAACGCCACCACCTGGACCCATCGGACGTCCATAATGGACAGTGAGTACGGCAGGGCGCGAATGCGCCACACCTGGCCGGCGCTGGCCAGGATCGTGCGGATCAATCCGGTCTTCGCGGAAATGGCCCTGCGCGCCGCCTGCGGTCTCGACGCGCCGGCCGCATCGGCGCTCCCCGCTCACGCGGCACCCGCGGCCGTGCTGCCCGGCCCGCTCACCGAACTGGACCTGACCCCGGCCGGCGACCTCTACGACGGCCTGGACTGGACCGACGACGCCGCGTTCGCGCGGGCGATCGCCGTGCGAGCCGGCGGTGCCACCGGGTTCACCCGGCATCTGAGTCCCGCGCTGCGGTGGGCCGAACAGCGCTCCGAGGCGGCCGCGCCGGTGCAGCTCGGCACCGGGCTGTTTCCCGCGACCGGCGAACCCGTGCGGGCTCCGCTGGACGGCGATGTCGAACGCGTGGCCGATCCCCTGGTCCTGCGCCACCAGGACTTCTGGACCTGCTGGTGGGGTCTGACACCCGCGATCTCCCCCGGCGCCCGTGTCGAGGCGGGCGCGGTGCTCGGCACGGCCGCGTCCACCCTGGGCGAGCCTGTCCAGGTCCAGGTGGTGACTTCCCCGCACCTCGCGGTCGAGCCGCCGCCCCGGCGAGTGCGGCCCCGTGACGTGCCGCTGTGGTCGAAGCTGTGCCCGGATCCCGCGCCACTGCTGGGAATCGCGGCCCCCGGCACGTCGCGGATGGACGTGCACGACGTGGTTTCGGTGCGCCAGCGCCGGTTCGGTCGGTCACAGCGGGCCTACTACCAACGCCCGATGAACCTGGTGCGCGGGCGCGGAGTCTGGCTTTACGACGAAGACGGGTTGGGCTACCTCGACGCGATCAACAACGTGACGCACGTCGGCCACGCCGAACCTCGGGTGTCCGCCGCCGCGGCCGCGCAGATGAACAAGCTCAACACCAACAGCAGGTTCGTCTACGAAGGCATCGCGTCCTACGCCGAGAAGCTGTGCGCGAGCCTGCCCGCGCCGCTCGAGGTGGCGTTCCTCGTGTGCACCGGCAGCGAGGCCAACGATCTCGCGCTGCGCATCGCCCGCCAGGTGACCGGCCGGACCGACGTGATGGTCATCGACGGTGCCTACCATGGCAACACCACCGCCGTCACCGGCATCAGCCCGAACCGGTACAAGGGCCCGGGCGGCGCCGGCGCACCACCCACGACACACGAGGTCACGCGTCCGGACCGCTATCGGGGACCGTTCGGCTATGGCGACCCCGACGCCGGTCCCCACTACGCCGCCGATGTTTCCGCCACGGTTGCGCGGCTCACCGCGGAAGGGCGCCCGCCCGCCGCGTTCATCGCGGAATCGCTGATGGGCACGGCGGGCAACATCATCCTGCCCGAGGGTTACCTGCGCGAGTCGTTCGCGGCCGTGCGCGCCGCCGGCGGGTTGTGCATCTCCGACGAGGTGCAGGTGGGTGTCGGCCGGCTCGGCCGGGCGTTCTGGGGCTTCGAGCCGCAGGGCGTAGTGCCCGACATCGTGACCATGGGCAAACCACTGGGCAACGGGCACCCCATCGCGGCGGTGGTCACCACCCGCGAGATCGCCGACGCCTTCGACACCGGGATGAAGTACTTCAACACCTTCGGCGGTAACCCGGTTTCGTGCGCGATCGGGCAGCAGGTACTCGAAATCGTGCGGCAGGACGGCCTCCAGACCCGCGCCGCCGAGGTGGGCCGGTACTTCCTGGACAGGCTGGAGCAGCTCAAGGAGAAACACGAGCTGATCGGCGATGTGCGGGGCGAGGGCCTGTACCTCGGCGTCGAACTCGTCCGCGACCGGACCACCAAGGAACCCGCCGCGGCCGAGACGATGGCGGTCTCCGAGGCGATGAAGGACCGTGGCGTGATCGTCTACCCGAACGGCGTCCACGACAACGTGCTCAAGATCAAGCCACCGATGGTGTTCGGCCGAGAGCACGTGGACATCTTCGCCGAGGCACTGGACGCGGTGCTGCTCAGCCGCCCCTGAGTTCCCGTCCCGCGGGGCCGCGCAGCCATTCCATGGCCAGCGTCAGCGTGGCGAGGTCCCGCGGCCGGGACAGGCTCAGTCCGGTGATCCGTTCCACCGCCTGTAACCGGTTGCGCACGGTGTTGCGATGGCGGTAGATCTTGGCCGCGACCTCCAGCACCGAGCCATCGCTGTCGAGATAGGTTTCCAGGGTCTCGAACATCGCGGCGCGCTCGTGTTCGGGCAGTGCCAGCAGGCCGCCCAGAACCTCGTGCGCGAGCGCGCCGCCGAGTTCGCTGTCGGCGTTGACGATCGCGGCCATCCAGGACGACCCGAGCAGCCGCAGCCCCGGTCCGGGCAGGGCACGGATGACCGACCGCGCCAGCCGGACGGCCTGGCCGACCTTGGCCAGGCCGTCGGCGACGGTGGCGCCGCAGCGCCAAGCGCCCAGGGAGTGCAGGGTGGGCAGCACGTCCTCCGCCGGCCGGTCGCCGAGTTGGGCCAGCACGCACAGTTCGTCGGGGCGCCACCCCTGGTAGTGCGGCAGGCCGAGGGAGCGCAGCCGGGTGGCGGCCATCCGGCTGGCCTCGTGCCGGTGCGGCACATCCTCGGCCACCACCACCAGAATCCGGCTCTCGGTGGCGAGGTCGAGCCGTTTCGCGGCGTCCCGTACCGCCGCTGGGTCACCCTCACCCGGGCCGATCAGGTGCTCGAACGCGGCGTGGCGCAGTTCGTCGAGATGCAGCGCCATGTCGTGTTCGGTGCTGCGGTAGGCATCGACCATTTCGGCGGTGTTGCGCTCCACCGCCTCCCACAACAGCACCGAGCTTTCCACGAAGGACTCGTTCGCGGTCAGGCCGATCGTGCGGCCCTCGTCGATCACCGCCTCCCACAGGATGCGCAGGTCGATGCGGAAGGCGTGCAGCAGCGCGGGCAGTGGCAGGCGTTGCCGGGCGCGCACCCGGCCCGCCTCGGCGGCGGCGTCGACGATGGTGTGCGGGATGGGCCGGCCCGCCGCCCTGGTCAGGGCCAGCGCCAGGGTCCGGCGCATCATGTTGACCAGGTCGGCCCGGCTGACCTCGGAGGTCGCGTACTCGGGCTCGTCTGCCCGCAGGCGCTCGACCGCGCGGTCGACGAGCACGTCGAGCTGGGTGTCGAGCAGCCGTCCCGCCACCAGCCGGATGGCCTGCTGAGGATCCGACACCGCATCGAGCCTCGCCGACGTCATGATCGCCGCCCTTCCTGGTCCGGAAACGGAATACCGTAAGGCATTTCAGTCCCGGTCACAACGCCGGCGACTACGGCGGCATTAAATTCTCGTGACCGATTCAGGCATCGGGTCCCGGGGTCCACGGGGTCCGACCCTGATCCCACCCTGACGTGCACCACTTCGACGCGCATCCCGCTTGTGTCTTCGACGTGCCCGCTGCGGTCTCGGAGCACACGGTGGCTGTACTTCTGCTCTCCTTCGCCCGTCAGCCGGTCGCCGCGGTAGCGGGGACCCGTTTCGGCCCGACCGCAACGCGAACGAATTTCATAGACCGAATTTCACTCCTCTCGATTTATCTCTTTCCGCCGCGAGGACCGGCGCCATCGGAGATCTTCGAGGCGCTGCCCGCGAGTTCGGTGGATCCGGGACCGCCGAGGGATTTCTTGCCGGGACTTCGTGAGACGTCTCTCTGAAGTTGTCAAGCTGCGATGTGGCCGTCGAACCGTGCCTGTCCCGGGCGGCGCGCCGGTGGGCAGGCGCCCGGCCGTCGCCGGTCGTCGTGATCTACCCGGCCGGATCAGGTGGCCTCGGATGTGGGAAGACGGCCCGGCCGGCTGTGGACGGTGTGAACCATGTGCGCGTCGGCGTCTGCCTACCGGGATTCGATCATGTGCACTTTCGACGGCCTTGCTCGGTCGGGTCGGGTGTTGTCGCGGGTGCCGGTCTGCCGCTGGGAGCGGGTTGTGAGCGGACACGTTGTGCCCCCACGAAATTCGGGCGGGTTGGGGTGCAGGCCGTCATGGGTCCGAGCCGGCGGGGAAGCGTGTCTGCCGGGGATTGCGGTGGTGATGCGAGTGCGGTGGGGAGCGGGGTTCGTGCGGGCGTGGGCGTCGGCGGTGAGGTGGCGGCCGGGTGGTGATGGTGGCGTGGTCGGCCGGGGACCCGGTGAGCCGCCTGCGCCGCATCGCCGCCGGAGGTCGTGGCGGGTGGGCGGTCCGGGCCTGGGCCGGTCCGATTCGGGACTGTGCACCGCGCCGGGAGGTCGACAACACGCGGACCGGTTCCCGCGCCGGCGCGTCCGGATCCTCGGCGCGGCAGGCGAACGCGGCCATCGTCTCCCGCTGTGCGGCGCTCGGGTGGTTCACGGCGGCCCACGGGCCGCGATGGAACGGCTTCCGCGGAGAGGGCCCGGCTTCCGCCACCTTGACCCGGTCATCGGGCGGTCCGGGATCGGCGGCCCGTGTCGGAAACTGCTCGGCCGATTCAGCATTTTCGATCATGGGATGGATACTACCGAACATGTGAGCGTATGGAAGCCAAAAACGGTGGAGTCGCGGTATCTGTACTCGATGGTATGAAAACGGCAGGTTCGGAATCGTGGCGCACTTCGCTTGTGTGCCTTGGTGTTGTGGGTCCCGGTGTTGCCACTTGTGGATCCTTGTGGTTCCCTGGAAAACGGCGGGAGGGTCGCGTGATTCCGGGTCCTGGATGAGCGGTGGTGCTGCATGATCCGAGCGGGGGAAACTGGTGGTGAATGGTGATGACGTCGCCGAATTGGCCGATCTGATCGAATCGGAGGTGATCTCGATGCTCGCCGTGCGATGATCCGGAGGTCGCGTCGGGTTCGCGGTGACTCGACCGGGTCGGCTCGTCGTCGCGGTGGCTCGCGGTCGGCCCGTTACCTCGCCGACCGGCGCGGGGTCACGGTGGTGACCAACGGGTTGCCGGTACTGCTGGCGCTCGCCGACCGCCCGCACACGGTGCTGCTCGACAATCTCGACTCCGCGGCCCTCGAGCCGTTTCGCGCGGACGAAGACTGTGCGGTCGTCGAGGTTCCGGTGTGAGCCCGACAATCGTCGGCAGGTGGGGTGGTATCGGTGGCTTCGTGGGTTGTCCGCCGCGGAGCGGTTTCGTTCTGGTGCGAGTCATTGTGGCCTCCACGCGCGCGGTCGGAGGGACAGGCATTTCATGTGTCGCGGACTCGGCCCCGTGCCGGGGGGCCGAAGGACCCCACTCCGGCCCGCCGGAGTTCCTGACCGGTGGCCCTGCTCAATGATGACCTCCGACCCTTCGTCCGCGTGCGAGTCCGCGCGAGGCTGAACTGGCCGGTGAAGTTCTGCCGAGCACCTGTCTCGACAACGTGGGAAGCCTGGGAAGCCTGGTCGAAGCCGAGCTTCCGAACCCGCACCTGCCGTGGTGGCCGATCTCGGGGGCCGGGTGCTGGTTCAGCAGGAACGCGGGATGGGCACGCCGGAGAGCCTTGGCCATCGACTCGGCTGAGCGGGTTCTGGAGAACGAACACTGAGAGGGGCCAGCCATGATCAGGACTTCGTTCGCGGTGCGATGGGGGCGTTTGGTGTGTCTGGGGCGCAATCCGCTGGTGCGGTCGTCGGACCGGGCCGAGCGCCGGGTCCTGGTCGTGGCTCTCCTGGTGGTGCTGCTGGCCTTGCCGCTGGCCTGGCTGGCCGGTTCGCGCACCTACCAGCACGAGAGCCTGCGGGCACAGACCGAGCAGGCGACCCGGCACCCCGCCACCGCGGTCCTGCTCGCCGACGGGCCGCCCGACACCACGACCGCGCAGACCGCCTCGGCCGGCGGCTCGGACCTGGTCCTGGCCACCTGGACCCGCGCGGACGGCACCACGCGGACCGGGACCGTGGCCGCCGACGCCGGGACAAGCGCCGGGGAACGGGTGTCGATCTGGCTGGACGGCCAGGACAATCCGGTCGCTCCGCCGATGCGTGCCGATCTCGCGATCTGGAACGGGGCGGGCCTGGGGATCTTCGTGTGGCTGGGCGTGATCGGGCTGTGCACGCTGGTGTGGTTCCTCATTCACCTTCGGCTCAACAAGGCGCGCTATGCGCAATGGGAACGCGCCTGGGAACGGGAGCTGCGGGGAAGCAGCTGACCGGAGCGCGGGAGATCCTGGGCAGGTCGCTCTTCCTGAGCGTGACCCTTGCGTGCGGATGTGGATCATGGGGCGCCGCTGGGCAGTACTGGGCAGTACTGGGCGGTGCTTGGGCTGTGCCGGCCGCGGCCGTGTCGGGGTTCGGTGGGGCTCCGTCGGGGATGGGTGGACGCTTTGTCTCTGTGGCGGTCTCTGTCGGGGCCTCCCTCGGGGTCGCTGTCGCGGCCTCCGTCGCGCGGGTCAGCGGTCGCGCGGGTCAGGGTAGGCGGGTGCGGAGTCGCTTCGCGGCCTCCTCGGGAGTGGTGGTGATGGCGGGGATGCCGGTGGCCAGTTCGAGTCCGGTCGGCAGGATCAGCCGAGGAATCACCCGCAGCGACCAGGTCAGGTACGGCACGTGCTCCAGCCCGACCGGGGCGGTGTGCAGGATGAGCGTGTAGGACGGGTCGTCCAGTTCGGTGCGCAACGCGGAGAGGACGAGCCGGAGGGCGCGGGCGATGGCGCCCAGTTCGTCGTCGGGGATTGCCGAGAAGTCCGCCCGGTGCCGGGCCGAGACGATGCGGATTTCGAAGCCCGCCGCAGGGGCGAACGGCACGAAGGCGACGGTCCGGCCTTCGGCGAGCACGATCCGTTCGCCGGAGGACAGCTCTCCCGCCAGGATTTCCGCGGCGAAGGGTCGTCCTGAGCGGTCGTAGTGTTCCCGCATGGCCACGAGTTCGCGCCGGGCGGCGGCGGAGAGCACGGGGAGCCCGATGACCTGGGAATGGGGATGGGACAGCAAGGCTCCCGCGCCCGGCCCCCGGCTGCGGAACACCACGACCTGCGCGGCGTCGTGGCGCAGCGCGCGGTGGCGTTCCTGCCAGGCATAAAGCACATCCGTGGCTTCCGCGTCGGTTCCGGTCGCCAGATCCCAGTCGTGCCAGGGGGACTCGATGATCACTTCGTGCCGGTCGGACAGCGCGTACCGGTTCGGGACCGCGCGCACCCGCCAGCTGCCCTCCGCCGTACCGGGCAGCCGCCAGGTCTCCGGCGGGGTGTCCTCGCCGGTGCCGGGGCAGAAGGGACAGTCACGCGTTCCCGGCGTGATCCGCCCCGGTGCGAGCACGGTCCATTCGCCGCCGAGATGGTCCCAGCGCAGTTCTCCGCCATGCCACGGTTTGGTGGACATCCCTGCGCCTGCCGTGTGGGGCATGAAAACTCCCTCCGGTCACGATTCCGCGAGGGTTTCCCCGGTGCGGGTTGCCCCGCCGAGAGTGACGACGTTGGTGATGACTTCGCCGAACCGGCCCGGGTCGGTGAGCAGCCAGCCGTGCCCACCGGGCACGGTGATCAGGCGCGGCTCGCCGAGCACGGATCGCAGCGACATGCGGGTGACCTCGGGGATCACGTTGTCCTGGCTGCTCCACACGATGACCACGGGCAGCCGCCGCCGGTTGAGTTCGACCAGTTCGGCGGTGAGGTCGGCGGTGGCGGCCAGGTGCGCCACCCGCCAGATCGCGCCCGGGCTGCGCAGCAGGTTCGGCACCATGTCGCGCAGGATCACCGGCAGCACCCTGGCGAGCTGGCGGCCGGGTCGCAGATCGGCGGGCAGGTGCAGGCCCCAGTCCCACAGTGGCCGCTCGCTGATCGCCTTGAGCGCGCCCCGGCCGTCCGACCACGCGGATCCGCCGATCGAGTTGACCAGGATGAGCCTGCTCGCCAGGGCCGGAAAGTCGTGCGCGGTGCGGATCGCGACGCCGCCACCGAAGGAATAGCCGACCAGTGTCACCGGTCGGGTCAGGCCGACTTCCTTGGCGAAGGCGGCGACCCACTGCGCATAGCCGGAGAGACTGCGCTCACCCTCGGGCAGGTCGGCGGTGCCACCGAAACCGGGCAGCGCGGGCGCATAGACCCGGAGCCCGGCGTTGATCAGGCGGGACAGCGACGCGGCGAACGTGCGGTCGGCCAGTCCCCAGCCGTGGAGGAACAACAACGGCTGGACGTCTTCGTCCGTTTCGCCGGTGCCACCGCCCACGCCGTAGTGCGCGGCACGACCCGCCACCGTCGTGGTGTGCCAGGTCAACTTGGTGCTCATAGTGACAGCATCCGCGTGGCGGGACCGGGCACCCAGGGCCGAGGGACCCGAGTTGGGCGGGACCGGAGGTCCTCCGATCGGTGACCGAAGTCCGTGCGGGGCCAAGCAGTTCGGCGTCATCGGTGACCGTGCCGTGCGGCCGCGCGCTGTCACGGCGGACCGTCGCACGGGCTAACTCGCCGAGCCGCTGCCCGGCGTATGCCGCGCGCGCAACACCGGGCCGGCCGGTCATGGAAAGTGATTCCGGGTCGAGCGGGCAAAGTGTCGGGCGCACGGCCTCGAATTCCGGGCTCGTCGGCCAATGCGATTCGTGGGCAAAGCGTTCGACGGTGTCGTGTTCACGGTCTTCGAGGTGATCCCGGCCGGTGCGGGCAAAGCGATGACCCGTGCCCGGCTCACGGTCTCCGATGAATGAGTTCAGGACGCCAGTGCGTCGGCGCGGGGTTCCTGTTGGAGGACTTCGAGCACGGTGTCACCGTCGACGGTTTCGCGCTCCACCAGTTCCGACGCGAGCCGGTCGAGGGCGGGGCGGTGTTCCCGCAGGATGCCCACGGCCAGCTGCTCGGCGTCGCGCAGGAGCCGGGCGACTTCGCGATCGACCACGCGCTGGGTCTGCTCGGAGTACTTCTTCCCGAGATCCGGTGGCTGGCCGGGCAGGAACCTCTGCTCGGCGGAGGGGTATCCGACCGGACCGAGCTCGGGGGACAGACCGAACTCGGTCACCATCTTCGTGGCGAGCTCGGTGGCACCGGCGAGGTCGTTGGTGGCACCGGTGGAACCCTGGCCGAACACGACGAGCTCGGCCGCGCGCCCGCCAAGGCGGACCGTGAGCAGGTCGTGGAGGTAGCCCTCGCCGTAGAGGTGCCGCTCGGCTTCGGGGAGCTGTTCGGTGGCACCCAGCGCCATCCCCGCGGGCAGGATGGTGACCTTGGCGACGGGGTCGGCGTGCTCGCAGACCGCCGCGACGATGGCGTGCCCCGATTCGTGCACGGCCACGGACTGCCGTTCCTCCGGCAGCAGCGCGTTCGACGTTTCGCGGCGACCCAGCAGCACGCGGTCGCGGGCCGCGCCGAGGTCTTCGGCGGTGATCGTGATCCGGTTGGCGCGGACCGCGTTGATCGCGCCCTCGTTGACCAGGTTGGCCAGATCGGCGCCGGAGAACCCGGGCGTGCCGCGCGCCAGCACGTCGAGA
>DASSAD010000220.1:0-2817 GCA_035685725.1 Amycolatopsis sp.
GATGCGGGGGAGCTCGCGCAATCGTGGCGGCAGGAGCCGGGAACGCCGGTGTTCACCACGGATCTTCCGGTGGACCGGGCCCGCAAGGGCATCGATGCGGCCGTGCGGGAGCAGACCACGGCCTGGCGGGAGCGTATGGCCCTTCATGAAGCGACGGCGGCAGCCGTTGGTCATCCGCCAGCGGTGGGGCGTGTCCGCGCGCAGCCCGTCCCGTCGCCGGATCGCGCGGGAGCGCCGCCACCAGCGCGAGCACGTCGGCGGACGAGACGTCCCGGCGCACACCCGCCAACCGCTGTGCACGACGGAACAGCGCGTCGAACACGGCCTTCATCGGTGCGCACAATTCGTCGACGGGCGATCCCCCTCGAGCAGCGCCATGCCGAGACGGGCGCTCATGCCGCGGTACTCGGCACCGATCTCCTCATAGGCGTGAATCCATTCCCGCAGGGCCTCCCAGGCGTCGGTGGTGTTCATGCCGGTCTCGGCAACCTCGACGAGGGCGGAGACCTTGGTGCGCAGGATCGCCGCGAACAGGTGCTCGCGCATCGGGAAGCGCCGCTGCATCGTCGCCCGGCCCGCGCCCGCACCGTGTGGTGACGCGGACCTTCTTGCACCGTCCGGATTTCGTGGCGCGTTCGCTTCCTTGGCCGCCGTCCTTAAGAGAGTTGAAAGAGGCTGAGGGTCATGAAGCGACCCAGAATCCTCGTGCTCGGGACCGCGGTCCTGGTGGCGGCGGTCTCGGCGGGAGCGGTCTCCACGGGGTCGTCCGCCTCGGCGGACGACGCGGCACCGCACGGCAAGCCCGGATCGGCCATCAAGCACGTCATCGAGATCATGGTGGAGAACCACACGTTCGACAACCTGTTCGGCCAGTTCCCGGGGGCCGACGGCATCCCGGCGAACAGCACGATGACCAGTCCGAGCGAGTCGTTCGACTCCGCCGCCGACGTGCACCCGGTCTTCGCGACGCCGAACGAGGGCGACGTGATGAACGCGCTCGTCAACGGCCGCCCGCAGCTGCAGATGGCCATGGACTACCAGCCCGGTGCGGGCTATCTGATGGACCACTTCGCGATGCTGCCGCAGAACAGCTACGCGTCCATCACGGAGTTCGGCCCGCAGTTCGACCCCGACCAGCAGTACCTGGCGCAGCACTACGAACTGGCCGACCAGAACTTCCAGCCCGAGATCGCGCCGACCATGCCGAACGTGATGACGGCGCTGAACGGCACCTCGCACGGCTGGTACTTCAACAACACGGACACCGCCGACACCCAGCCCTGGAACTCCATCTTCGACGAGCTGGCCGGCGCCGACCGGCCCTGGAAGATCTACTACAGCCTGCCCACCTCCATCCTCAACGGCACGCTGTGGGACAAGATCGTGCCCGCCGACCAGTTGAACGACATCACCACCGGTGACCAGTTCTTCAGCGACGTCGCGAACGGCGATCTGCCCGACTTCTCGTTCATCCGGCCGGGCGTGGGCTACAGCGGGGAGGCGGAGGAGGACCTCGGCAACCCCGACGCGTGGATCGGCCAGGTCGTCAACGCAGTCGCCCAGAGCAGGTACTGGGACTCCACGGCCATCTTCGTCACCTACGACGAGGGCGGCGGCTTCTGGGACCACGTCGCGCCGCCGGCCGACGGGTACGGAACGCGCACGCCGATGACCATCATCAGCCCCTACGCCAAGCCCGGGGTCTACCACCAGCAGACCACGAACGTCTCGATCCTCTCGTTCATGCAGAAGCTGTGGGGCCTGCCTGCGCTGACCCCGCTCAACGCCGAGCAGAACGACCTGATGTCCGCGTTCGACTTCCACCAGGCCCCGCTGCCGGCGCCCGCCCCGCCGGTCGCGCCGCCGGACACGCTCGGATTCCACGCCCCCGGCGGGATCCTGACGAACATCGCCGAACCCGGCGTGAACAAGAACGTCTCGATCAACCTGGAAGCCGAGACTCCGGGGCTCTCCCTGGACTCGAGCGCCAACGGCCCGGTGCAGCTGTCCTACACGCCGCCTCCCGGCGTGGCGCTTCCGGCCGGCAACCCCACCACGGTCACGCTCTCCGGCGGCCAGGCGAACTTCACCCTGAAGTTCCCGACCGCCGGCTACTACCGGGTCGCGGCCACCGGCCCCGACGGCTCGCTCGGCTGGGCCACCGTGGACGTCGGCACCACCCCGGCCACCGCCCCGCCCCAGTAACACCGATCTGAAGACGAGCGACACGCACCGAACCGCCCGGCGCGGAGCCCCCGCCCGGGCGGTTCGGTGCGTGTCTGGCCCGCGCCCACGTGCACCGGCGCAGGATCACCGCGGTCGATCAAGGCCCTGCGCGCCGCTCACCCGCTTGGTGGCCGAGATTCCATTCGACAGCGAGCGCCGGCGCATGACCACCGTGCACCGTGGGCCGGACGGCCGGCTGCGGGTGGGGAACGCGAGCGGGCGGCCGTGGCAGAGCATGGTGTTCTTCGCGCTCGGCGCCACGCAACTCGCCGTGGGCACGGCCTCGCGGGCACGTCCGGGCACGCCCACCGTGGTGATCAAAGCGCGGGCGGCGCAACTGGCGGCCGACCCGGACATCGAGGCGGTAGTGCGGCAGGCCACCCCGCTGCGCGGGCGGCAGCTCGCCGCGATCATCCTTCACCGGGTAACGGGTGGGGGGCGAGAGGCCGCCCCCGCGCCATTGCGGGAGCGGCCCTCGGTCGGTGCTTGCTGACTACTGCGTCAGTGTTCGATTGCTAGTCGACGTTCACCGCGTTGTCGTCGTCCACGAAGGAGGTCTGCAGGGACGAGTCCTCGGATCCGGTGAACTTC
>DASSAD010000221.1:0-5435 GCA_035685725.1 Amycolatopsis sp.
CATGAAGTCGGTGATGGTGGCGACGATCCAGGGCACCGCGGTGTAGATTCCGCTGCCCAGCACGGACATGCCGAGGCTGGTCTGCAGGTAACCGGGCAGCCAGGTCAGGAACAGGTAGAAGGCGTAGCCCGCGGCGGCGAAACCGATGGTGAGCCCCCAGACCTGGCGCCGGGTGAGCAGGTAGCGCAGCTGTCCGAGCTGGTTCGGCGCCGTGGCCTCACCGACCCGCCCGCCACCATCCACAATGTACTGATGTTCCTCGGCGGAGAGCTTGCCGTCGGCCAGCGCGCGTTCCGGTGTCCGGTAGAGCAGCCAGAACGCCACGCCATAGATCAGGCTGATCACCCCGGTGAACACGAACGCGGCGCGCCAGCCGCCCCAGGTGACCACCGCGGCCAGCAAGGGGACGCCCACCACGTTGGAGAACTTCGCCGCACCGTCGAAGGCGGCCGTGGCGATGCCCCGTTCCCTGCGGGGGAACCACGCCCCGGTCGACTTGGACGCCGCGGAGAACGTCGGCGACTCCGCGACACCGAGCAGCACCCGCAGCACCAACAACAGGCCCAGCCCGCTCACCGTGGCGCTGAGGAAGGTGATGATCGTCCAGAGGACATTGCCGATCCGCTGCACCCAGACCACACCCACCTTGTCGAGCAGGCTGCCGACCGGGATCTGCAGAATGGTGTAGGACCAGAGAAACGCGGACAGCAGGATGCCGAATTCGGCGGCGTTGAGGTGGAAGGTCTGTTCGAGGGGCTTCGCGGTGACCGACAGGTTCACCCGGTCCAGGTAATTGACCAGGATCCCAACGCCGAACAGTCCCGCCATACCCCAGCGAACGTGACCTGATTGTCGTAACATGCCTTCTCCTTCCCGCGCACGTCGGCGGACGCTAGGCGGAGGTAGGGCTGAAATGGTGACCGGAGCGGACGGCCTGCGACGCCCCGGGACGAGCTGATCGGCCCCTTTCTGCCGGAGTGGCCTCTGTTCTCTCCCTGATCAACGAATGGTGTCCACATCGGACCGTTGCGACTCGACGGATCTGCTGGCCAGCGCGACACTGTCCGAAAGCGCCGGCACGTGGCCGGTTCCTCCCAGCCCGGACACCGACAGCGAGGCGGCGGCCACCCCGATCCGCACCGCCCGGTCCAGCTCGTCCCCCAGGGCGAGCCGGGCGGCGACGGTTCCGGTGAGCACGTCGCCGGCGCCGGTCGCGTCCACCGCGGCGGGATTGGCGGGCACCGGAACGGTCTCCTCGCGCGTGTCATCGGCCATCCACACCGGCCGGGTGCCCGCCGTGACGAGCACCCGCCGGGCACCCAGTTCACGGCACCGGCGCACCGCCTCGGCCGGATCGTCGGTGCCCAGCAGCGCTTCGGTGTCTCCCGGACAGGACGGTGTGATCAGCGTGGCGCTGGGCAGCACCTCGGCCAGCAACTCCCGGGCTTCCCGCGCGGTGGTCAGTCTGCGCCGGAAGTTGGGGTCATAGACGACTTCTCCGCCGGTGTCGTGCACCAACTCGGCGGCGGCGCACACCGCGGCGCGCGCACTGGCCGAGATCGCGCCCGCGATCCCGCCGGCGACCAGCGCCCCGGCCCGCGAGAGCACATCCCGCGCCGATTCGATCCGCGCGGCGGACAAGGTCGACGCCGCGCTCGCGGTGCGCCAGTAGATGAACTCACGGCCGCCGTCGAGATCAGAAGTGAGCAGATACGCGCCGTTGGGCCGCGCGGAGCGACGAATGAGCCCGGTGTGCACGCCCAGCTCGGTCACCCGGCCGATCAGCGCTTCACCGAGTTCGTCGTCGCCGACGACGGTCAGCAGGGCGGTACGCGCGCCCGCCGCGGCGGCCGCGGCGGCGGCGTTGAGCGCGTCCCCGGAGAAGGACAGCCGGACCGTGTCGGCCGCACGCACCGGGGTGTGCGCATGGAACTCGACAAGGACCTCACCGAGAACGACGACATCGAATCGATCGGGCACGACGCGGCCTCCGGAAGGACTCGGCTGAATCCGGTGATCCGGTCCGGGCGTCTTCCCCGGATTTCACATCGCGGATAACGGCGACGGAAATCATCGGGAAATCGCCACGAAAACCGTGCTGGTCGGGGACAAAGGAAGTGTGCTGCCCAGCGTGTTCCATCTTGTGGAACTCTGTACTACGTTACTGAATTTACATGACCGTAAGCCCGTGTCAGGAGAGTGTCAATGGGTGAACCGGAACTGCCCGCCCGGCGCGGCGGCCGCGCCAGCTCCGCCGGCAACGCCGCGGAGAAGACCCTTCGAGTGCTCGAAGCCGCCGCGGCACCACGAGGCCCGCACCGGCTGACCGACATCGCCGCGCACGCGGCGGTACCCAAACCGACCGCACACCGACTGCTGACAATGCTTGCCACGGAAGGGTTTCTGAACACCGACGGGAGTGGACGCTACGGGATCGGGCCGCGGTTGCGGGCCTTCGCCGCGCAGATCGCCGCCGAGGCGCCGCCGAGTGTCGAGGAGATCCTGCGCGCCCTGCAGGCCACCGTCGCCGGGCACACCGTGCACCTGGCACTGCGCAGCGACGATCACGTGATCTACACGCACAAGATCGACGCCGATCGTCCGTACCAGATGGCCTCCCGGGTCGGCATGTCGAATCCGTTGCACTGCACGGCGATCGGCAAGTGCATCCTGGCCTACCTGCCGCCCGCCGAGCTGGCGGCGTTCCTTTCGCTGACCCCGTTGCCCGCCCGCACCCCGGCGACGATCACCGGCCGGACCCGGCTCGATGCCGAACTCGCCTTCGTCCGCGACCGGGGTTTCGCCGTGGACGACGAGGAAAACGAGCCGACGATCCGGTGTCTCGCGGCGCCGGTGCTCGATCACCGCGGCCGCCCGCTCGGCGGCGTCAGTGTCTCCACCGTCACTTTTGTGGTGTCCCGAGCCGAATTGGAGGGTTTCGCCCAGCATGTGGTTTCCGCCGCGAGAGAGGTGTCCGCGGTACTCGGCTGAGCACGGCCGGGCGTCATCCGTCCGGCCGTTGACAACGCCGCGGGCGCGCTCGTAGCGTGAGGTTGATTCAGTTACATAGCACGGTATTCAACAACGTGGAACGAATGCGGGCCGCGGGCGGCCACCCGGCCCGGCGGGAACACCGATTCCTTTCCCGGAAACCCAACGCTGACACCGGAGTTATGCGATGAGGATTCAACCCAGTCGTGCGGACCTGATCGAGCTGACCAGCGCGTGGACGGGCGATCGTTTTCCCGATGGGCGGCCCCGAGTACCCGACGAGGTACTCAAGCAGTTGCTGGACGCCACCACCGAGCAGGCGTGGAGCACGTTGCGGGACAACGAGTTCCACCGCCAGTTCGCCGGAGACTGGCGCCAGACCCACCCGGACCGCATCCTGGTCGGCCGCGCGGTCACCGCCCAGTTCCTGCCGCACCGGCCCGACTACGACAAGGCGATCGTGGCGGCGGGTGCCCGCGAGGGGCACACCGCGGGCGACCGCCAGAACTCCTGGATCATCGAAAGCCTGCAGACCGGCGATGTCATGGTCACCGACATCTTCGGCAAGATCAAGTACGGCACCGTGGTCGGGGACAACCTCGGCTCCGCGGTGGCGTCGCGGACCGGAGCCGGCGCCGTGATCAACGGGGGCATCCGCGACTACCAGGGCCTGACGAAACTGGAGCAGGTGAACATCTTCTTCCGGGACGTCGACCCCACGCCGATCCGCGACGTCACGCTGGCCGGAATCAACATCCCGGTGCGCGTCGGCGAGGCCACCGTGCTGCCCGGCGACGTCGTGCTCGGCACGCCCAGCGGGCTCGTGTTCATTCCGCCGCAGTTCGCCCAGCAGGTCGCCGAGGAGGCCGAAGACACCCGGGTGCGCGACATCTTCGGCAAGCTGCGCCTTTCCGAGCGAACCTACACCAGCGCGGAAATCGACGTGCCGGTCTGGTCGGACCAGATCGAAGGAGACTTCCGGCGCTGGCGGGCCGAGAGCGGCCACGGCACGCGATCCTAGGTTTCATTCGTCTTGCTGCCCGCATCCTCTCGGGAGAATTGGTGACCACCAGCCTGGAAGACAACGTCAACACCTTCTCGCGGCCCAGCCAGTTGAAGATCACCGATCTGCGCATCGCCAACCTCACCGGCGTGCCGTTCCGGTCCACCATCATCCGCATCGACACCAACCAGGGCATCCACGGCTACGGCGAGGTCCGCGACCAGGCGAGCAGCAGTTACGCGCTGCTGCTGAAAAGCAGGCTGATCGGCGAGAACCCGTGCAATATCGACAAGGTGTTCCGCAAGATCAAGCAGTTCGGTCACCACGGCCGTCAGGCGGGCGGGGTGTGCGGAGTGGAGATGGCGCTGCTGGACCTGGCGGGCAAAGCGTACGGGGTGCCGGCCTATGCGCTCGCCGGCGGCAAGTTCCGGGACCGGATCCTGTGCTATGCCGACACCCCCACGGTCGCCGATCCCGAGGAAATGGGGAAACGGCTGCTGGAACGACGAGACCGCGGCTTCGCCTTCCTCAAAATGGACGTGGGCGTCGGTCTGGTACGCGACATTCCCGGGTGCGTCATCGCCCCGCCGGGCGCGCTCGACACCACCACCACGATGCATCCCTTCACCGGCATCCAGCTCACCGCGAAGGGCATCGAGCACCTGGCCTCCTACGTCGGCACGGTGCGGTCGGTGCTCGGCTACGACATCCCGCTCGCGGCCGACCACTTCGGACACCTCGGGCTGGATTCGTGCATCCGGCTCGGCCGGGCACTCGAACCGTTCACGCTGGCCTGGCTGGAGGACATGATTCCCTGGCAGCTCACCGGCCAGTGGCGGCAGCTGACCGCCGCGATCGACACGCCCACCTGCACCGGCGAGGACATCTACCTGGCGGAGAACTTCCGTCCCCTGCTGGAAAACGAGGCCGTGCGCATCGTGCATCCCGACCCGGCCAGCGCGGGTGGCATCCTGGAGACGAAGAAGCTCGGCGATCTGGCCGAGCAGCACGGGGTCGCGATGGCGCTGCACCTGGCCGCGACCCCGATCGCCACCCTGGCCAGCGCGCACATCGCCGCCGCGACGAACAACTTCCTCGCCCTGGAACACCACGCCGCCGACGTCCCGGGGTGGAGCGATCTGGTCACCGGCCTGCCGAGTCCGCTGATCGAGGACGGCCACATCACCGTACCCGACACCCCGGGACTGGGCTTCGAAGACATCAATCCCGACGCCTTCGCCGCCCACCTCGACCCGCGGTCGCCGGTCATGTTCGAGGACACCGAAAACTGGAACGGCGAATACAGCCACGATCGATTGTGGAGCTGAGGCTTTCGACCACCGCGACTCCGGGAGACAATTTTCCGAGCCAACGACGCCGAAAACCTCGCCACGCCGTAATGAGGTTGCGAAGCCGTCGCGCTGCGGGCGGCCTGCCGTTA
>DASSAD010000222.1:0-9624 GCA_035685725.1 Amycolatopsis sp.
CATCCCGGAGACGGTTGATACCCCGCGCCATGGCGCGGGGTATCGGTCGAGCATGGACCGGATCCGGCTGACCGGGACGTATGCGTTCGACAGCCGGTCCCGCGCCCCAGCGACACCGGGTCGTAGGTCAGACAGCGACGACCTCGACCATGTCTTCCAAGCCCGTGAAGTCATCGTCGTTGCGTGTGTACGGCGGCAGGCCACGCGCGGAGGCAACCGCGGCGATCAGCAGGTCCATCCGCCGGGGCCGGGTATCGCGGTTGGCTTGAAGAGTCAGGGCGACCGGAGTGCCGTAGCGAGCGGCGGCTTCGGCATCGAACGGCAGCGGGTCGAACTCGACGATCGCCGCGCCCAGGACTTCGGTCCGAGCCGCGCGCGTCGCGGCGTCACGAGCCATTGCGACACCTTGATGGAGCTCGGCCATCGTGATGGCGGTGATCTCCGGAACGGCGGGCAACGTCGCCGGATCGAGCAGGGCAAGATCGATGTAGGCGCGGGTGTCGAGCACACCGGACTTGGGACGCTCAGCCACGACCGTGCCCCCACACGTCGTCACCGGCCCTGTTTTGCTGTCGCCACCTGGCAACCTGGCGCGGCCTTATGACCACCGTCGGGTCGGCCATGTGCCCATCCTGCTTGCGTCCAGTTGACCACTGGACGCCCGCTGGCACCCGGCCCCGTGACATCCGCCGGACGACAAGTGGTTCCACGGCGCATTGTCCGGCCCTGAGCGAACGCCGGTGAGAATTCGGTCGGTCTTCGTGCGGTGTCACGGGCCGAGCGAGGCAACTTCAGTGATCACCAAGTCACCGCACGGTGTCGGGGCATGCGCATCGGTACGCACACCACGAGGGGCCAGACCCGACGCGGAAGATGCGGACGGCTCACCTGGCGCCAGACGAAGCCGACCGGCGGTCAACGGCCTGATGAAGAATCCTTCAGTTCGACCGTATTCGTCGGGTTGATCGGCTAACCTGACCCGCGTCGGTCAGGCTGTGGAGGGACACGAGCGTGCATGTGACGCAGCAGTATCAGTACCAGTATCAGGTGAGCACCCAGCTGAGCGCCGGCGCCGTGATCACGATACTTCTGGTGAGTCTGGCGATCAGCGTGTTGTTGATCGCCGCGGTGTGGCGCATCTTCAGCAAGGCGGGCCAGCCGGGCTGGGCTGCGATCGTGCCGATCTACAGCGCGGTCGTGCTGCTGCGCGTCGTGGGCAGGCCATGGTGGTGGCTGCTGCTGATGCTCATCCCCGTGGTCAACATCGTCCTGTTGATCATCGTCTACCTCGACCTGGCGAAGTCGTTCGGCAAGGGGTCCGGGTTCGGGGTATTGATGATCTTCTTCTCCTACATCTGCCTTCCGATCCTCGGTTTCGGCCAGGCGCGTTACGTCGGTCCCGCGGGATACGGCGGTGCCCGGCCGCCTTACCCGGGGCAGCCGTATCCGCCGCAGCCGTACCCGGGTAGCCCCTACCAGCAGCAATACCCTGGCCAGCAATACCCGGGTCAGGCATTCGGGGCAGCTCCGCAGCAGTACCCCTACCCACCGCAGGGCCAGTACCCCGGACAGCAGCCCGGCGCGAATCCCTACCCGCAGTACCCGGGTCAGCAGAACCCACCCCGGTAAGGGCGTTGCGAGAGATCGGCACGACGCCGTAGGGAGTCGTGCCGATCCCTGTCTCCGGACGCCTTTGTCCGGTCCGAGCGCTGCTACGGCGCCGCGGCTCCGGGGCCGACTCGAGTGCGCAGGTTCTGGAACTGCCGGGTTTGCATGAGGAAGTGCCCGGGCTCGCCCAGCAGCAGGTCGAACGGCAGGGTCAACCGGCGGGGATGGCTGCGGCCCCGCGTACGGACCACCAGTCGCGTCCCGCCGCCGCGGACCGGCCGGAGGTGGAAAGCCCAGATCCCGTCCAGATAGGCCCGGGGCAGGAAAGCGGACCGCGGATCGAAGGAATGTCCCGAAGGCAGCTCCAGGTTCGACCGGAGCACGAGGGTGCGGTTCGGTTCCACGACGGCGACGGTGAACCATGCCAGACCGTTGCGGGACGCGGTCAGGCGCTGCCCTTCGGCCAGCTGCTGCCATTCGGGGACGATGCGGTCCGCGCTCGGTTTTCCGTAGTGATCCAGCCAATCCCAGCTGTACCAGCCGCCGCGGTCCCAGCCCATCTGCACCAGCCAGGGCCAGACGCGCTCGGGCGGCGCCGGGAGCGTCGCCGCCATCGTCGACGAACCGGTGGCGTCGGGGACGAGTTCGTCACCGGGGTAGCCGCCGCGCGCCTCGTCCTCGGTCGCGCCCCAGGTCAGCAGCCTTGGCCGGAACCACAGCCCGTAGAGCGCCGACACCGCCCAAGCCGCGGCGACAGCGATCGGACGAGCCCTGTGTCTGTTCCGGCTCATGTACCGAGCGTTCCACTGTTACGCGCACACCGCCATTCGCGCCCATCTGCAAACGTTCCGGCACACACCGCGGCGCCGTCTTCCCAGGTGTCACGCCGAACTTCGGCCTGCCGCCGGATGTGGCCGACGTCGCCCCACGCGATCGCGGGCCGATTGGTCCAGTCCACCACTGCCTGCTGGGCGGACCGGGTCAGCGGTGGCGCAGGATGCCGTGGAGGAAGGCGGCCTGCCCGGCGTGTTCGAGGTCGTCGTCGAGCACGCTGACCAGCCGCACACCCAGCGATACCGGCGGATCCCACGACTCGTCCACGATCCGGTCCAGCTGGGATTCCTTGATCCCGGCGAGCCAGGCGACCGTCTGGTCGTGCACCGCGTCGTAATAGCCGGTGAGCAGCTTCGCCGACGCGACGCGGACCGAAGCGACCTCGTCCGAGCTGTGCCCGTAGCCGGTGTCGGCGGGGTCGAGTGGCAGCGCGAACCGGTCGTACCAGCCCTGGGCCGTCCACACTTGCTCGGCGCCCTGCAGCTCGGCGAAATGATCGTCCTGGACCCGGGTCAGGTGCCAGACGAGCCAGGCGATCGAGTTCGCTTCCGGGGCGAGACGTTCGGCGAGCCGGTCGGCGTCGAGACCACGGACCGCCGCGTGCACCGACCCCCGCACCCTGCCGAAACCGTCGATCAGCAGATCGGCAACAGTCATGTCTCCAAACTAGCGTCTGACGATCAGTCCCGCAGCGACGAGTTCGACGGCCACCAGCACCGCGATCGCCTCGGCGGCCAGCAGCCCGATCAGCACCAGGATCTGGGTGACGCCTGCCTGCACCGGGCTCGCCCCGCCCAGCAGCACACCGACGTAGGCGCCGGGCAGGGTCACCAGGCCGACCGTCCGGGTCTGGTCGAGCGCCGGGATCAGGGCCTGCCCCGCCGACGGGCGACAGATCTCCAGCGCCGCCGCCCTGGGCAGGAAACCGAGCGCCAGCGCGGCTTCGTACTCGCCGTGGCGCAGCCGCAGTTCGTCCAGCGCGCGCCGCGCCGCCTGCGAGGTGGCGGTCATCACGCCGCCGATCACGATGCCCGCGATGGGAACCAGCGCGATCGGCGACGGCGGCAGCACACCGGTGCCGATCACCAACGCGAGCACCGGCGCGGTGCCCGTCGCGATCGCGGCGGCGATCCAGGCCATCGCGCGCGGTGGTACGCCGACCCGCCGCGCCGAGGTGACCACGGCGACCGCGAACATCACCAGGACGAACAATCCCGTCCACCACAACGATTTCAGGATCGCGGTGATCAGGGCCGACACCGCCGCCAACTGCACAACTGCGCGGACCGCCGCGATGACGACGGCCCGCCCGGGCCCCAGGTTCCCCCGCCACATCACCACCGCGCCCAGCGCCACCAGCGCGACCAGTGCGATCGCCAGCATCGGGCCGATCATGATCGAAGCGTCCGCCATGGGCAGGAAGCCTTTCATCCCACCAGCGATGGCCCTTGAGATGGCCCTTGAGACGGCCACTGAGATGGCCACTGAGATGGCCACTGAATGGTCATGGGGAGGTCGGGTGGCTACGGTGGGCGCTGCGGTCGGGAGGGAGCTGCTCCGGTGATCGTGTTGAGGGAGCTGTCGGCCGAGGACTGGGCCGACTGGCGTGAGCTGAGGCTGGCGGCGTTGCGTGAGGCGCCGCACGCGTTCGGGGCGAAGCTCGCGGACTGGCAGGGCGCGGGGGATACCGAACACCGCTGGCGGCACCGCCTCGACGGCGGATCCCTGAACCTGCTCGCCGCCTTCGACGGCACCCCGGCGGGCATGGCCGGCGGTATGCCGCCGGACCGCGACGGCACCGTCGAGCTGATCTCGATGTGGATCGCGCCCTTCGCGAGGGGACGCGGCGTCGGCGACGCTCTCGTCACCGCGGTGGTCCAGTGGGCAGAAGAGCAGGGTGCGCGGCGCGTCGCCCTGCGCGTGTTCACCGACAACCGCCACGCGGCGAACCTCTACCTGCGTCACGGGTTTCTCGACCGGGGAGCGGTCGGGCGCGAACGCAGGTTGGTCCGGGAAGCCGGCGTCAGCTGAGGGTCTTGGAGCAGCGGACCACGGCGTTCGGGCCGCTGACGAGCCGCTCGCTGACCACCGCGCCGTCCACCACGATCCGGCAGTTCAGCGTGCCCTGCCCGGCGTCCTGTGCGGTCAGGCTGTAGAAGCTCGAGCCGTGCTCGGGCGTCTGCCAGGACAGGGTCACCGACCACGGCGTGCTCGCCAGCATGAGCTGGGCGATGTCGGAGTTCGCGGTCACGTAGGTGATGTTGAGCGCGCCGTCACCGGTCAGCTGGTAGCTCACGGTGTGGGTGACCAGGGGTTCCGGCTGCGCGACGAACGGGCCGCCGGCCGGGGTACCGGTGAGTGCGCTCGGCGCCGTATCGGGTTTGTGCGCGGTGAGTACGGTGAGGCCCACCGCCAGCAGCACGCCCAGACCGGCGATCAGCGCGATCGAACCCGAATGGTGCCGCCGCCCTTTCCGGGTGGGGTCCACCGCGGGAACAATGCCCATGGCGTCGTATTCCCCTGTCTGTCCTGTCCGTCCTGTGTTTGCCTGTCTTTCGCTCGCCTCGCCGGCTTCCGCCGAGCGCGACACACAGTACTCGTGACACGGGCGTCAATCGTTACCCACTGCGAGGCTCCGGAAGTGGGCTTTCACCCACATGGGGGGAAGAGGCTGCGTGTCTTAATCGATCAGATCGCGATCGCGCAGCATGCCCAGGACGCGGTGTCCGGCGGGCGGGCACACGGCCGCGTCGGCGGTGGTGAGCCAGCTCGCCTCGGCGATCTCCCGACCGGGAACGAGCTCACCGCGATGCCGGGCCGTGTAACAGGTCAGGTGCACTCGGCGCCCGTCGGCGAAACCGTCCGCGCGCTCGTCGAGTACCGCGAACAGCGAGAAACTCCACGGATCCAGCTCCACGCCGAGCTCCTCCCGGATCTCCCGGCACAGCGCGGCGACGTCGCTTTCCCCGGCTTCGCGCTTGCCGCCGGGGAGATAGAACTTCCGCTTGCCCCTGGTACGGACGGAAAGGAGGCGACGCTGCCGCACGAAGATCCACGCGAGGCTGTCGATGGCGCCCGTGGCTTCGGTGACGTCGGGAGCTTCGGTGACGTCGAGGGCTTCGGGCGCCGGCTCATTCGCTGGTGTCATCGATCTCCCCGGTCTCGACGGAGGAGATCCCGGACTGCTCGGCGAGCACGGCCAGCAGTTCGTTGATCTTCCGCGGCCCGACGAGCCGCATCCGCAGGTCGATCAGGGACCGGGTGCGCGGTGGCGTCCGCCCCGGCTCGTCCACCGCGTCCAGGGCCTGACGCTCGGTGACGGCGTGCTCCACCGCGTAGCCGGACTGAGTGGCCAGTTCGAGAATGGCCCGCAGCACACCCTCGCCGTCGCGATAGGTCACCCGCACCGCACTGGTCGCCGGACGGTTACGCGTGATCGCGCGCAGCAGCGGCGGATACCCGTAGACGACCAGGAAATGCGCCCCGGTAACGACAAGCGCGAGCAGCGGCAGGCCGGCCGCGCACGCACAGCCCACGGCCACGCTCATCCACACGACGGCCGCGGTGGTGAGCCCGCGCACGACGTCCCGCCGGACGAAGATCAGCCCGCCGCCGATGAACCCGATGCCCGAGACGATCTGCGCCGCCATCCGCGAGGGATCCAGCACGACCCGGCCCTCGGTGAGCACGTCGGTGAAACCGAACTTGCTCACCAGGAGGAACAATGCCGCGCCGACGCCGACGAGGGTATGCGTGCGCAGACCGGCGCTTTTCTGCTTGAGCTCGCGTTCGAGGCCGATCAGCGAGCACAGCACCAAGGCGAGCAGCAGCTCACCGACCTGCGTCCAGCTCTGCCCGGAAGGCTCACCCCAGTTCATCAGTACTACACCTTAGAACGGCGGGAGTTCCGCCCAGCGCCGCCCATGGCGGGCCGCGCTAGGGAACCTGGTCCGCGTTCTTCTGCTGGTCGGCCAGGAAATGCGCGATGTCCGCCGTCGCCGGGTAAAGCTCCCGGTAGCGGCGGTAGAACTCGTCGTAGACCGCGGAGCGCGCGGGATCGGGCCGGACCGTGGTGGCGACCGGATTCCACACCCGGATGTCCGGCTCGGCCCCCGTCGCCACGGCCGCGAGCAGCGCGTCGCCCAGCGCGGCGCCGATCGTCTCGGCGGGCACCTGCTGTTCGGACCCGGTCACGTCGCTGACGATCTGGGTCCACAGCCCGCCCTGGGTGCCGCCGCCGACCGCGACCAGCCGCTTCGCCTTTCCACCCGAAGAATGCATGGCCTCCAGGTTGTGCCGGACCCCGTAGGCGATGCCCTCCAGCGCCGCCCGGTACACCTCGCCCACGCCGTGACCGGTGGTCAGCCCGGCGATGACGCCGCGCGCGGCCGGATCGAACAGCGGCGTGCGCTCGCCCGCGAAGTACGGCAACATCAGCAGGCCTCGGCTGCCCGCCGGCACCAGCGCGGCCTGTCGCACCAGATCGCTGAAGTCGCCGCCGACGAGTTTGCGGAGCCAGTCGGTGATCGCGCCGGACGTCGCCATCCCCGCCGCGAGCGTGTACGTGCCGGGGAAGGCACCGCGGGTGGTCCACAGTCCGGGGTGGGGCCGCGGATCAGCGAGCACCTGGATCAGGAACATCGTGGTGCCGTACATCGCCATCGTGTCACCGGGGTCGGAAACCCCGACGCTGGCGGCCTCGGCCCACGCGTCCACGGTCCCGGCCGTGACCGGGAGCCCCCGCGGCAGACCCGTCTCCCGCGCGGCGGCCGCGCTGACCGTGCCGGCCACCTCGGTCGGCCAGCTCAGCCTCGGCAACTCGATCCCGGGCGCCACGAGCGCCGACCAGTCCTGCGCCCACTGCCCGGCGCGCAGGTCGTACATCGGGTCGCACTGGCTGGCCGAGTGATGGTCGAGGACGTACTCGCCGGTGAGCCGCAGCACCAGATACGAACTGGCCATCAGGAACAACTCGGCGCGCTCGAACACCTCGGGCTCGTGCCGGGCCAGCCACGTCCACTTCGGACCCACCGCCTGCGAGGACAGCGGCGTGCCGGCGCGTTCCAGAATGGACTCCGCGCCCAGTTTCGCGGTCAGTTCGGCGATTTCCCGCTCGGCACGGGTGTCCACGCCGTAGAGGATCGCCGGGCGGAGCGGGTGGCCGTCGGAATCGGCGGGCAGCAGCACCGGTCCGATACCGCTCACCGCGAGTCCGGCCAGGGGCCGGCCGGCCGCCGCGTCCACCAGTTCCCGGGTGATCGCCAGGAAGTCCGCCCACCACACGGTTTCCGCGTCGTGCTCGACCCAGCCTGGATGGGGAAAGGACGTTTCGTGCGGGCGCGAGGCGCGGGCCAGGATCGTGCCCTCCGGCGTGAGGAGAACCCCCTTCGAACTGGCCGTGCCGATGTCGATGCCCAGCAACAGCCCGCGGGACCCGGTCACCGCCGCGCCTCGGCACGCGTCCACTCCTCCACCCGCACGCCCAGCAGCGCCGCGGCGGCACGGATTTCGGCGCGGTGGTCGCCGGGCACCGCGTGGATGTGGTTGGCGCCGAACCCGGACAGGAAGGTCGCGCCGTCGACGTCGAGGCGCGCGAAGGCATGCGGCCATTCCGGCGTCGACTGCCGCATCAGCTCGTTGTTCGTGGCTTCGTCGTAGCTCTCGAATTCACCGAGCATGAGCTGCAGGCGGTACTCGCCGGACGCCCGGGTGAGCCTGCCCAACGTCATCCGGCCCGGTGCCGCGATGTGCTGCACCGAGGCGCCGCCCGCGGGGAAGAAGAACACCTCCGGATAGAAATTGACCTTGGCGAGGTTTTCCGCGGGGTCGTCGCTGCGCGCGGCGTACCAGGTGGCGTGCTGGCCGGAATTGCACAGATCCCAGATGTCGCGGTCGGCGTGGTAGTGCCGCACGTCGGCGAACAGCACCGGGTCGCCGGAGATCTTGTGGAACAGCTGCATGGTGAGCGCGCCGTCCATGTCCGCTTCGGTGGCGGTGACGTGCACGGCCTTCGGGCCGTTCCAGTCGTAGGGGTCGTTGAGGAACGCCTCGGTGACGTCCATCGTGGCGAAATGCTCGGTCAGCTCCGGCTGGCCCTTGATCCCGGAGAAGTCGAGCCGGCGTTCGGCGATGATGTCCCGGATGGCCAGGTAGGCGCGGATCTGGCGCTCCAGCAGGTCCGGGGTGAGCTTCTTGCCGTCGTAGTGCACGCCCGCCGCGTGCGTCTCGATCCAGGCCCGGGCCTTGGCGGCCTCGGCGGCGTCGGCCTTTTCGGCGCGCAGCACGAGTTCGTACTGGTCGATCTCCTCGACGTCGATCCCGAACCGGCGCATCCACTGATCGGTGTTGGCCACGGCGGTGTTCATGCCCATCGGCCGCCCGCCGAATCGGCCGAACGTGGATCCACGCAGCGAAGCCACGGCGGCGGCCGCCCGTGCGTGCGCGCCCGCCCCGGCGATCAGCTCCGCGTCGTCGGGCGCGCCCCACAGCCGGGTGTGCGCACGGCCGATCTGGTCCAGCGCCCCGCCGGCCGCGAGCATGCCGACCAGCCCGGGCTCGGTCGGATCGGTGCTGGCCACCAGGATCAGCGGGCCGCGCGTGGCATCCGCGGCCAGCATGGTGAAGTGCGGGAAACTCCACACGGCGTAATAGAAGATCGTGATGTCGACACCGGCCGCGGCGACCTCCCGGGCCACCGCGGTCGCGAGATCGTTACGGGCCACCGGTTCCCGCCCGGTCACCACGTCGTGGCCCGCGGCACTCAGTGACCGCACCAACGCATCCTGTTTGGACTGAATGAACCGGGCGTTACGCGCGTGCACATGGTCGCGCCCGTCCGAAATGCTGATCACACCGATGCGGGCCACGATGCCTCCCGGGAGTGAGTAATCGATTTCCCAGGACGCTATTCTGCACGAAGGGCGGTGTCAATGCGGAGTACCGCCCGCAGGTGAAGACGGCACACCCACGCCCGCGACCTCCCCGGTCTATCGTGGCAGCAGGCTGCCTCACCAGCGAAAACACGGCCAGCCTCGGCGATCGCGCCGCGGTGGCGCGAGCGCGTGACCCACGGGAGGACCTGGTGGCGACCATCAACGACGTGGCCCGGCGAGCGGGCGTGTCCACCGCCACCGTGTCCAGGGCACTCAACGGGAAGTCCACTGTGGACCCCGCACTGGTGGT
>DASSAD010000223.1:0-6473 GCA_035685725.1 Amycolatopsis sp.
GCGCTCGCGCGCCGCCGGACGGCCTCACAGTTTTCCGGGGTCCCCCGCACGCCGAACCCGGCCGCCGCCCGCGAGCCGTGGGCGATACCGGCGGCGGGCGGCACGCCGCGGCATACCATCGACCCCATCATGACCCAGACGAACAGCCGGCCCGCACCGAAGCACCACGGACTGTCCGCGAAGACGTTGCGCCGCCTGGAGCGCGCCTCCGGACGCCTGGCCTCCGCGAGCGTCGTCGCGATGGAGCAGCGCCTGCCGTGGTTCAGCCGGTTGCCGGCCGATCAGCGGGCCAGCGTGCTGATGATCACGCAGACCGGCGCCGCGGGGTTCGTCGACTGGCTGCGCGACTCCCAGGAGGCGCTCAAGCTCACCACCGAGGCCTTCCGCAGCGCGCCCCAGGAGCTGTCGCGCTGGATCGGGCTGCGCCAGGCGGTCGGCCTGGTCCGGCTGGCCATCGAGGTGTTCGAGGAGCAACTGCCCGAGTTCGCGGCGAACGAGGCCGAGCAGGCCGCGCTGATCGAGGGAATCCTGCGCTACGGCCGGGAAATCGCCTTCGCCACGGCGAATTCCTATGCGGCCGCGGCCGAGGCCCGGGGCGCCTGGGACGCCCGCCTGGAGGCACTGGTGGTGGACGGGATCGTCCGGGGCGACGCCGAGGAGTCCGTGCTCTCCCGCGCCGCCGCGCTGGGCTGGGATCCGGGCGCGAAGGCCACGGTGCTGGTCGGGCCGCCGTCCTCGGACGATCCGCCGACCGTGGTGTTCGAGGTGCGCCGGCTCGCCGCGCGGCTCGGCCGCCCGATCCTGCTCAGCGTGCAGGGCTCCCGCCTGGTCGTGGTGGCCGGCGGTGCCACCGACGGCACGCTGCGGGACGCCGAGGTGCTCGGCAAGCTGGCGATCGCCTTCGGCGACGGGCCCGTGGTGGCCGGGCCGACCGTGACGAGCCTCGCCGAAGCGCACCGCAGCGCTGCGGAAGCGCTTTCCGGGCTGCGCGCGGTGGTCGGCTGGCCCGGCGCGCCCCGCCCGGTCCGCTCGGGCGATCTGCTGCCGGAACGCGCCCTCTCCGGTGATCCCGAGGCGGAGCGGCTGCTGATCGAGGAGATCGCGGCGCCGCTGGAGGCCGCGGGACCCACGCTGCTGCACACCGTCGACGCCTACCTCGAATCGGGCGGCGTGCTGGAGACCTGCGCGAAAACCCTGTTCGTGCATCCGAACACGGTGCGGTACCGGCTGCGGCGGGCCACTGAGCTGACCGGGCGCAACGCGGCCAACCCCCGCGACGCACTCGTACTGAGGGTGGCATTGACCGTCGGGCGGCTCGCCCGAGCACGCGGCCTGTGGTGATCCAGCCACGCTCAGTGGTTCCCGCGGTAGGGCGGCGGCGTGATCGAGGTCACCGGATTCTGCCCGATCTCGACAAGACAACAGCCTCGGGCGCGCTCGCCGGAAGGTCAACTTTGTAGACGCTCCACAACATCGCCGCGCGGACTTGGTGACCGGCGGCATGCCGACCATGGGCACGCGCCGTGTTCCCTGGACACCGTGACGGCACTGCTCGCGCCCGGACAGGGCTCCCAAGCGCCCGGCATGTTCACGCCGTGGCTCGAACTCGACGGCGCCCGCGAGAAAGTCCGGCGCTGGTCCGACCGCTGCGGGCTCGACCTGATCCACCTCGGCACCGAGGCCGACGCCGAGACCATCCAGGACACCGCGATCGCGCAGCCGCTGATCGTCGCGCTGTCGCTGCTGGCCTTCCGGGAAATCGAGGGGGTCCCGGCCGACGCGCCGGTCGCGGGCCACTCGGTGGGCGAACTGGCCGCCGCGGCCATCGCGGGTGTGCTCTCCGACGACGACGCGGTCGCGCTGGCCGCGGTGCGCGGTGCGGAAATGGCCAAGGCCTGCGCCGCCGAACCGAGCAGCATGGCCGCCGTGATGCTCGGCGACCCGGACGAGGTCGTGGCCTGGCTGGACGAGCAGGGTCTGGCCGCGGCGAACCGCAACGGCGCCGGCCAGATCGTGGCCTCCGGCGCCGCCGACAAGATCGCCCGGATCGTCGCCGAACCACTGGCCGGTACCAAGATCCGGCAGCTCAAGGTCGCCGGCGCCTTCCACACCGCCTACATGGCCCCGGCCGAGGCCGCGCTGCGGGAGCACGCCGCGGCCATCGTGCCCGGTGACCCGACCCGCCCGCTGTTGTCCAACGCCGACGGCGCGGTGATCACCAGCGGGGCCGAGTACCTCGACCGGCTCGTGGCGCAGGTGACCCGGCCGGTGCGCTGGGACCTGACGATGGACGGCCTGGTCTCCCTCGGGGTCCGCGCCACCGTCGAGCTGCCCCCCGCCGGCGCCCTCACCGGGCTGGTCAAGCGCCAGCTCAAGGGTGTCGTCACCACGACCTCCGCACTGAAGACCCCGGCCGAGGTGGCCGGCCTCACCCAGCAAATCGCAACACTGTCCGAGAAGGAGGGCGAGTGACGCTGCGGCTCAAGCAGGGCCCCGCCGCGACCCGCGTACTGGGCATCGGCAGCACCCAGCCCGAGCGGGTGGTGACCAACGACGATCTGTCGACGATCATGGACACCAACGACCAGTGGATCCGGGACCGGGTGGGGATCATCGAGCGCCGGTTCGCCGAAAAGGACGAGCTCCTGGTGGACATGGCCGTCACGGCCGGCCGGAATGCGCTGGCCGACGCCGGCATCACACCCTCCGAAGTGGACACCGTGATCGTGCCGAACTGCACGATGCCCGCGCCGATCCCCAACGCGGCCGCTCAGGTGGCCGACCGGATCGGTGTCGTGGGCGCCGGGGCGTTCGACCTCAACGCCGCCTGTGCGGGGTTCTGTTACGGCCTCGGCGTGGCCTCGGACCTGGTCCGGGCCGGCTCCTCGGGCAAGGTACTGGTGATCGGCGCCGAGAAGCTGACCGACTGGGTGGAGCCCACCGACCGGGCGAACGCGATCATCTTCGCCGACGGCGCCGGTGCCGCGGTGGTCGGCGGGGCCGACGAGCCGGGCATCGGCCCGGTCGCCTGGGGCAGCGCGGGCGATCTGGTCGACACGATCTACATGCGCGACCACCGCTACCTGTCGCAGGAAGGCCAGTCGGTGTTCCGGTGGGCGACCACCCGGATCGCGCCGATCGCGCTGCGGGCGCTGGAACTCGCCGGTGTGGAACCGTCCGATGTGGACGTCCTGATCCCGCACCAGGCCAACCTGCGCATCGTGGACGCGATCGCCAAGAAGCTGCGCGCCCGCGGCGCGCGGGAGGACATGGTCGTGGCCGACGACATCAAGTACTCGGGCAACACGTCCTCCGCGTCCATTCCGCTGGCACTGGACCACATGCGCAAGGCGGGCACCGCGAAGAGCGGCGATGTCGTGCTGATGGTCGGTTTCGGCGCCGGACTGTCGTATGCCGGTCAGGTCATCATCTGCCCGTGATACCACTTACCCCGGCGGGCGCCGCCCGCCGGGGAAGACCCAGGAAATGAGAAAGGGACCAGAACAGTGGCGGACAAAGAAGAGATCCTCGCCGGCCTCGCCGAGATCGTGGAAGAGGTCGCGGGTGTCGCGCAGGACGACGTGAGCTCGGAGAAGTCCTTCGTGGACGATCTCGACATCGACTCCCTGTCCATGGTGGAGATCGCCGTGCAGGCCGAGGACAAGTTCGGCGTCAAGATCCCGGACGACGAGCTCGCCAACCTCAAGACCGTGGGCGACGCCGTCGACTACGTCGCGGCCAACGCCGCCTGACGCTCGAAAGAGCCTGACCAGCGAATCTTCTCTGCGTGACCCCGGGAGAATCCCTATGAGCACCATCGACGTCGTGATCACCGGGCTGGGCGCGACCACGCCGCTCGGCCCAGACGTCGCGTCCACCTGGGACGGCCTGCTCGCCGGCCGCAGCGGTATCCGCCGTATCGAGGCCGACTGGCCCGATAAATTCGATCTGCCGGTGAAGATCGCCGCGAATCTCGCCGAGGAACCGACGGAGCGGATTCCGCGGGTACAGGCACGCCGGCTGGACCGCTGCGAGCAGATCGCCCTGCTCGCGGCGCGGCAGGCCTGGGCGGACGCCGGCTTCGCCGAGCCGACCGACGAACACACCGACGTCGAGCCGGAACGGCTCGGCGTGTCCATCGGCACCGGGATCGGCGGCCCGGTGACCCTGCTGAACCAGGACGACCTGCTGGAAGAGCACGGCATCCGCAAGGTGTCGCCGCTGACCGTGCCGATGCTGATGCCCAACGGACCGGCCGCGCACGTGGGCATCGACCTGAGGGCCCGTGCCGGCGTGCATTCGCCGGCGTCGGCCTGTGCCTCGGGTGCCGAAGGCATCGCCACCGGCTACCAGATGATCCAGGCCGGCCGGGCCGACGTGGTCGTGGCGGGTGGCGCCGAGGCGTGCATCCACCCGGTCACCGTCGCCGGTTTCGCCCAGGCCAGGACGGTGTCGACGCGCAACGACGACCCGTCTCGCGCTTCCCGCCCGTTCGACGCCGATCGCGACGGCTTCGTGCTCGGCGAAGGGGCCGGGGTGGTCATCCTGGAACGCGCCGACCGGGCGCGGGCCCGCGGCGCGAAGATCTACGGGCGGCTCGCCGGCTGCGGCCTGACCTCCGACGCCTACCACATCACGGGCAATCACCCGGAGGGCATCGGCCAGATCGCCGCGATGACGCACGCGATCTCCATGGCCGGGTTGGCTCCCTCCGACGTGGGCCACGTGAACGCCCACGCCACCTCCACGGTGGTCGGCGACGTGGGCGAGGCCAACGCGATCCGGCGGGCGGTCGGCGGCCACGCGGTGGTGACGGCGCCCAAGGGCGCACTCGGTCATCTCGTCGGAGGCGCGGGCGCCGTCGAAAGCATCGCCACCATCCTGGCGCTGTACCACGGCGTCGTACCGGCGACGCTGAACCTCGAGCACCTCGACCCGAAGGTCGAGCTGGACGTGGTGGCCGGGGAGCCGCGCAAGGCCGAGCTGAACGCGGCGATCTCCAACTCGTTCGGCTTCGGCGGCCACAACGTGGCCCTGTTGTTCACCGTCGACTGAGGCACCTCCGCCTTCACCGGCGGACAGCAGGCCTGCACAGCCGCACCGGAACGCCCTTCTCCGCTTGGAGGAGGGCGTTCCGGCCGTTCAGCATTCGGCGTATTCGGGAGTGTTGGGGCCGGAGACCTTCCAGTGGCCGCCCTCCGAGGTGAGCGGCAGCACCAGGTTCCAGCGCAGGCACGACACCTGCAACGCCTGCGGCGCGGCGGACGGATCCTGGGTGCTGGTGAAGCCCAGGAACACCCGCAGACTCTGATCGGGCTGCTCGTCGATGCGGTAGACGAGGATGCTGCCGTCCTCCGTCGTCCGGAAGTCGTGCAGCCACTCGGCATGCGTCTTCGTGGCGCCCAGATCGCGGGTGACGCTGTTCTTCCAGCCGTCGTAGTTCTTCTCGTTGATCGCGTCGAAGTAGCTCTGCAGAAGGACGCGGACATCCTTCTGCTGCGGGTGCGCGGCGGCGTCCGGGGTCAGCTCGACGGTGTGCGAGCCCGGTTGCTCATCGAGCGGACGCTTGGTGGCCCCCGGCGTCGCCAGGACCGGCGCGGGCAGGCCGGGCGCCTGCCGGTAGAGCGCCCGGGCGAGCAGTCCGCCGCCCCCCATCAGCAGCACCACGGTGATCAGGATGGGGATGAACCAGCGAAAGTGCGATGTCGGGGCGGCTGGCACTGCGGACATATACGAAGAGTAGTGTCACGCCTTCGACGGGGTGGCCGCAGCCATGCGAAAACAGGCGCCGCGGCTTGAGTCTTCTCCCGCGCGCACCCTCGCCCGCGGCGAGAACACGGAGTTCACCCCGCTCAGCCGACGCGGTGCAACCAGGTGACCGGGGCGCCGTCGCCAGCGTGCCGGAACGGCTCGAGCGCCTCGTCCCAGTTCGCGGCGAGGAGCTCGTCGAGCCGGTGCGCGAGCTGTTCCCCGGCGCGCGCCTGCCGCACCAGGGCACGCAGCTGGTCCTCGCCGACCACGATGTCGCCGTTGGCGCTGGTACGTCCGTGCCACAGGCCGAGGCCGGGCACGTGGCAGTACCGCTCACCGTCCACGCCGGGGCTCGGGTCTTCGGTGACCTCGAAGCGCAGCATGGGCCACGCCTTGAGCCCGGCGGCGAGCTTGCCACCGGTCCCGGCGGGCGCGCTCCAGCTGCACTCCGCCCGGAGCTGTCCGGGCGCGGCGGGCTGCGCCGTCCACTGCAGATCGACTCGGGTACCCAGGGTGCCCGAAATAGCCCACTCGACGTGCGGGCAAACCGCAGACGGCGACGAGTGGACGTACACCACGCCACGGGTGTTGCCACGGGTGCTCACTGCTGACCTCCGCTACTCGACGAGGGGCGTCTTCCCCTACGACCTCGCGAGCATCGGCTGTCTCGACTCGTGACACGGCTATGGCACATTGTGCACTTCACTAACCCATTTGGCCAC